>DLLB01000099.1:9049-23519 GCA_002477905.1 Clostridiales bacterium UBA7573
TATGAGATGAGTGTAAGGATAAAAAACAAGGATGTAAATACAATTATCAGGATTTTATATACGGTTTGTGACTTCTTTTTGCTTTCCTTTAATGTAGGAGATTCTTCATATATGGAGCAAAAAATACCATGTATTATGGCAATGATAAATTCTAATATCATGGGAACATATGCGCCGGAAGAAGTCTTATATCCTTTAAAATTCATAAATATTGAGACAGAAAATCCTAAAATAAAAAATACAGAACAGATGAAAAAATGAAATAATACTGTTTGCTTTCCAGCAGTAACTGGAACTTCCTGCTTTTTCAAAAAAGGAACCAGCGATTTTATGAATTTAAATATTGCTACCATAAACAGTACAATCATCAAACTGGAAGCAACCATGTTTACGATAGATTCAATATTATAGCTCTCCACATGAAAAGTAGAAAAAACCGTCACGCGCGCCGCTGTCGGTTCCTCAATACTATAAAACGGAATTATAAAAAGCGACAGCAATACCAGCATACTTATGATTTGCAGGCAAAAAATGGGAATTGTTCGTTTCGTCATCAGAATTACCATCCTATCCAATGTTTTTTACATCTATTGTTATAATAGGCGTAAAAAACATTGGATTTTTGAAAACTGGTGTATAAAAATGCGCGCGAATTTAACATTTTAGAAAATATTTTTATATAAAATTTGTAAAAATGCTTGCATTCCCCCAAATTTTGTGATACAATTAGGAAGAAAATCACACCTATTATAACAATTGATGTAAAATTACAACAGCTTTCCGAGTCGGTTCATCATGTCATGTTTGTGTGGCATAAGGCTATGTACATAGCGGTTCAGTGTGACCGTCGGGTTCTTATGTCCCAACAACTCCGCCAAAGTTTTGACATCCATTCCGCATTCCAATGCGCGGGTTGCAAAGGTATGCCGCAGGGCATGAAAGCCGCGATGCGGAATTCCCAATTTGCGTAGCAAAAGTGTAAAACTGGCTTGATATGACCGCACCGGAATCACTTTCTCCCCACCGACCACATATCCGGTCGGATTTTTTTGTTTCATCTCCCGCAAAATCGGTAAAAGCTGTTTCGGAAGCGGAATAACGCGGTTGGAATGTTTCGTTTTCGGGGATTCGATTTGACGGTAATACATACCATCTTTTTTGCTGTCATGGCAGGACTTGCGGACAGTCAACTCGCCCGTAGCAAAGTCTATATCGCTCCATTCCATGGCAAGCAGTTCGCCAATGCGCAAACCGGTATACAGGCATACGAGGATTCCCCGCATTTTAACGCGCCGGTCAGAAAGCGCCGTCTGCTCCAGTTTTTTCTGCTCTGCTAAGGAAAAGCACGACACCTGTTTTTCCTCCATGCGCGGTCGTTTGACCTGATTCGCAATATACTCCGATACATATCCCAAATTGCATGCGGTTTTCAAGGCAGTCTGCATGACGGTCAGAATGGCGTTAACCGAATTCGGAGACAAACCTTTGCCGTTTTGCAGATTGCCGCATGCGGACAATTCCGAAGTGAATTTTTGCAGCGTGACCGGTGTGATTTCATGCAACTCCAAACTCCCGAACGTCGGAATCAGATGCTGTTTTACGATGTCCCCATATCGTTGAAAAGTCCGTGCTTTTGCGGTTGGTTTGACAGTATGCGCCAACCACTCCATAAGAAATGCTGTTGTGTTCATTGTTTGCTTCCTTTCCAGAAAACAAAGCGCCGCAGGAGAGGAATGTCCGACGCGACAGCTCTTTTTGTTTTCCATTTGCGTCTGCGGCACTTTGACATGCATTCTATTGTAACACAACAAAGGAGCGGTCGTTTCCATCCTTACGGGTGAAAACGACCGCTTTCTTCTGATTTGGATTCTGTTTGGTTAAAACAACTGTCCCGGTAACTTCAACTTTTCTTTTTTCGGAAAAGTCGCTTCAAAGGCTTGAAAGCCCTCCGGATCCTTTTCGCATACAAAGTATCCCGCCGGATCGTGGTAGGTTCCGGAAATGCCGTCCAAAAAGCCCGCTTGCAGTTCTTTAATCAAGAAATAATCTGCATCCGGATCGTCCGCATAGCGAATTCCTTTCGTTTTTGCAGGCACAAATCCGGACTTGCCGTAAAAATCAATATTCCCGGTAATCGCCAAGGCGCCTGCGCCCCAATCCTTTGCTTTTTGCATGGAGGTATCGAGCAGATATTTCCCATAGCCTTTCCGCTTATATGCCGGTGCGATACTGATCGGTCCGAACGTCAGAATCGGTAGTTTTCGCCCATCCGCACAGAGAATTTCGGAACGCACATAAATGACCTGTCCGATCATTTCCCCACCCTTCTCCATTACCAGATCCAGTTCCGGCACAAACGCCGGATCGTTCCGATAGCAATGCAACACATAATGCTCCCGGCAACCGGGGCAATATACGTTCCAGAATGCCTCTCTGGTCAGATTTTCGGTGGTTCGATAATCTTTTGGTTCTTCCAATCGAATGCTCACATCTTGTTTCATAAAACTTGTCTCCTTCTTCTCCTTATAATTTTGATTTTTTACATCGGCTTCCACCCGTTCGATAAACCGGTCGATATGCGCTTTCAGCAAAGGGAGCGCCGATTCCCGGCGGGTTTCGTCGTCGTACACACTGTAAAGAAAAAACATCGGTCCGTAAAAAGAAAGCGCCATTTGCCGTGCGGACGCTTCGCTGTCGCAAAAGTCGCGGAAGATCGCCGTCATATACTCCGCAGGTCCTGACACAAGATAATTCTGATACAGAGCCGCCATTTGGGGATCCCGATATTGGGCAAGCGTCAGCATCTTCCGAAAATCGGAAGGAAACGGCTCTTTGGTCCAATAATCAAACTGTGCAATGGTATACGCACGGATTTCCGCAAGCGACGGGGGGCACTCGGTCGGCACAGATGCATCCGGCACTTCTGTGGGCATTGCATACTGTTTCGCCTGCTCCGCATCTTTCTCGCCCATGCGCCGGAGAATGCTGTCCAATATCTCCTGTTTCCCTGTAAAATGCTTATATAGTGCAGCTTTCGTAATTCCAAGCCGCGCGGCGATGTCCCCCATAGAAGTACCCAAATAACCGTTTTGTGCAAACAGTTCCAATGAAATCTGTAAAATGCGCTCTTTGGTATCGGTTCGCAAAGGAAATTCCCCTTTTTTATAAAGTAACCGTTCGGTCACCATCTATTATAGTGACCGAACGGTTACTTGTCAAGAGGTTTTTTCATTTTTCTCAAATTTTTTTATAATTCTTTGAAAAATATCGTTTTCAGAGGCCTGTAAGCGCGGCGGCAAACAGAAAAAGGCACTTGTCTCCAAAATGGAGGCAAGTGCCTTTTTTCTATGCACCCGATTTATGCCTGATACTTTTTGGCAAACTGCTTGCGCAGTTTTTTGGGAGATACCCGTTTTTTTCCGTCCTTTTTGGCACTGCACAGCCATGCGCCGGCAAGCGCCGCCAAAAGATCGGCACCGCAAAGGATTCCGCGCTGCAACCAGGTCGTTTGCGCGGCGCCAAAGCACAGCGATCCGCAAAGCACGATCAAAAGCTGAATCACGCCGCACAATAGTCCGCAAAACAAGGGCGATTGCGTATGTCGTGCCCCCATAAATCCGGCAGTAAAACCGCAAAGGAGCATAGAAAGACTGCCGTACAGCGTCAGATGTTCCATCGGATGCGGGCTTCGCCATGCAAGCAGGCAAAATACCAACAGCAATCCGAGTGCAACGGCAAATGCCAGCAGGATCGCTTTCACAAAATGAAAGATCTTTCCCGTTTCCACAAAATCCACCTCACCGTTTCCGTTTTACTGCATTCTATGCGGCGATGGGACAAAGTATGTCAAGGGAGAGGAAACTCACTGCGGCGTGGTCTGCTCCGTCTGCTGTGTGGAAACGGCAACCGGCTCTGCTTCTGCCTGCTCCGCGTCTTTCTGCGTTTTGGAATCTTTCCGATGATGTGCGCGGGCAGTGACCGTTACCAATCCGGTCAAAACCACCAGTGCCAGTACGTTCGGAAGAACCATCAGTTGATTGAACATGTCAGTCAGCTCCCATACCAGATCGTTCGACAGACAGGAACCAAGGAAAATAAATCCGATGCTGATGACGGAATAGATCAGAACGGATTTTTTCCCGAACAGATACTGCATATTGATCTTTCCAAATAAATTCCAGCCAAGGATCGTGGAAAACGCAAAGAACAGCAGGCAAACTGCGATAAAAATATTACCGAACGTTTCACCGAACACACTGCCGAATGCAAGCTGTGCCATATTGGTTTTGGCAACGCCGTCCGGCACACCGCCCGCAACACCTGCCGCAAGAATCCCGTCTTTGGTATACAACGTGGAAATCACGACAAGCGCGGTCATAGTCAGCACGATAAACGTATCAATGAACACCCCGATCATCGCAACGACCCCCTGTTCATGCGGATCCTTCACGTTTGCCATCGCGTGGGCATGCGGTGTGGAGCCCATGCCGGCTTCATTGGAAAACAATCCGCGTTTTACGCCTTGGCTGATCGCGGTTTTGATTGCATAACCGACCGAACCGCCGATGACCGCGTTCGGCACAAATGCATACTTGAAGATCATGCCGAAGGTTGCCGGAAGATAGGGGAGGCGGCAACAGAGCAACACAATTCCGCCAAGTATGTACAACACTGCCATCAAAGGCACGATTTTCTCTGTCACGGAAGCAATCCGTTGTACCCCGCCGAGGAAGATGAACGCCGCAAGCACGGTAATTACAATGCCCACGCCCCATGCCGGAAAGCCGAAAGCCGTATGGAAAGTTTCACCGATGGAATTGGACTGTACCATCGCCCCCATAAAGCCGAGCGCCAAAATGGTCGCAACTGCAAAAAATCCGGCAAGAATTTTTCCGAATTTGTTCGGAAATGCTTTTTTGATGTAATAAACAGGACCGCCCAAAACCGTGCCGTCCTCGCTGACCGTCCGCGTCTTTTGTGCCAGGACCGCTTCCGCATAGATCGTTGCCATCCCGAAAAAGGCGATGATCCACATCCAAAAGATCGCGCCGGGACCGCCGATCAGAATTGCGCCGCAGGCGCCGACAATATTACCGGTACCGACCTGCGCCGCGATTGCGGTCGTAAGCGCTTGGAAAGACGTCAGGCCGGATTTTTGTTTTCCGCCGTTGAGAGAAAGTTCTCCGAAAAATTTCCGCATTCCCTCTCCGAAACAACGTACCTGTACAAAACGCGTCTTGATGGTATACCACAGTCCCACGCCCACAAGCAGGGCGATGAGAATATAGTCGGAAAGATAGGAATTGATCGTTTGCACAATTTTCAGAATGGTGTCCATGGGTTCCTCCGTAAAAAGAAAATAATGAAAAGAAAAAAGCCGCCGATCCGGCGACTCCAAAGAGAAAAAAGCGTCCGTTTCTTTTTACAAAGAATGCGACACGCTCTGTCCTTTTGCCTGAGAGATTCGACGGCAATCACCGTCTTGCACCTTCGGCACCCGTTTCGGGATTCTCCAGAGCCTCCTTCGCACGCAGTTTCGCTTACGCAATTCTGATGCTTCATCGGAAGATTCAATTTATTTCATTGTAGCACAATCTCGTAGGCTTGTCAAGAGGTTATGGACAGTTTTTTTCTCTTTTTTGAAAAAAGCGTGAATATCGGTTACACGCGGTTCTCTGCTTTCACACTGCCATTCTGAAAATCCACGGCATTCTGCAACGTTGTTTGACTGATGGCTTGCAGTGCTTCCTTGGTAAAAAAGCCCTGATGGGAAGTGACAATCACATTCGGAAAAGACAGGAGCCGTGCAGTCACGGAAGATTCCAGAATGTCGTCCTCCCGATTTTCAAATACATTCTGTGCTTCTTCCTCATACACATCCAAGCCGATTCCCGCAAATTTATGCCGCCGGATTCCGGCAATGAGATCCTGCGTGCCGATCAGCGCACCGCGGGAAGTATTGACCAAGATCACGCCGTCCTTCATTTTATCAATTGCGGCGGCGTCGATCATATGATAGGTTTCTTCCGTCAGTGGGCAATGCAGAGAAATCAGATCACTTTCTTTGAGCAGAGTATCCAGATCCGTGTAGGTAACAAACGGAAGTTCCGGATTGGGATATTTATCATACGCCAAGACGCGCATACCCAGTCCCGCCACTGCGCGGCACATCGCGCCGCCGATTTTGCCCGTGCCGATAATGCCCGCGCATTTTCCATGCAGTGTAACGCCGGCAAGTCCCTGCAAACTGAAATTATTTTCCCGCACCTTGATATAGGCTTTATGAATGTGACGGTTTACGGCAAACGCAAGCGCGAGCGCATGCTCCGCAATTGCCTCCGGAGAATAACTGGGGACGCGCAAGACTGTGATCCGAAGTTCCTTTGCCGCGTCCAGATCCACATTGTTATAGCCCGCGCATCGTAACAGAACCAGCCGGATCCCATTTTGCGCGGCGACTGTCAACGCAGCGCGATCGGCATTATCCAATACAAACAAGCAAATTGCATCATAGCCCGCACACAGCCGCGCGGTCTGCGCATCAAAATTTCCGGCAAGATAAGAGATCTGCACCGTCGGAAAATCCGCAAGCGCCGTCCGGAAGGCTTCTTCATCGTACGGTTTGACATCATACATTAAAATTTTCACTGGTTTTCCCCTTTGCAACAAAGTGCTTTCATCGTAGCATACTTTTTCCGAAAAGTCAAGCCTTTATACGGCGGAAGTCCCCGAAAATGCGCGGAGATTCTATGATTTTGCAAAAAACACCGACCGTATCATTGACATCCCTGCGATTCTGTGTTATACTGAAAATATCTTTCCAAAGAAAGGAACGGCTATGACGGAAATTGACACAAAGCTCTGGAAAAAACGGTTTCAGCACATCCCCGTCCTGCAAACGCCGCGGCTGTATCTGCGCCGCATGACGCCGCATGACGCCGCGGATATGTACGATTACGCGCGGCTTCCGCAAGTCACCGAATATCTGCTGTGGCGACCGCATCCGTCCAAAGCCTATACCGCACAGTATCTTTCCCAGATCCAGGCAGATTATCGTGCGGGGCGCTTTTTTGACTGGGGAATCATTGACCGGCAAAGCGACCGATTGATCGGTACCTGCGGCTTTACCACACTGGATTTTGCAAATTTCGTCGGGGAGATCGGGTATGTGTTGCATCCGGCTTTTTCCGGACGTGGGCTTGCGACGGAAGCCGCGACGGAAGTGATGAAATTCGGCTTTTACGAGATCGGTCTGCACCGCGTGGAAGCGCACTATATGGCAGAAAACATGCAAAGTCTGCGCGTAATGGAACGGCTGGGTATGCATCCGGAGGGGATTCACCGCGCAATGTTATTTGTAAAGGGCGCGTTCCGCGACATCGGGATCTGCGCGATCTTACGGGAGGAATTTGAAGCAATCTATGGGACAGAAGCAGATCATCGCATTGATTGGCATGCTCGGATGCGGTAAAACCACCGTAGGACGCATTTTAGCTTCCAAAAGCAACGCGGTCTTTTACGATCTGGACGCCTGTCTTGCCAAACTCTATGACAAGCCGGTGGCTCAGCTTTATACGGAACTGGGGGAATCCGCATTTCGCGCGGCGGAAGCCAAGGCGCTTGCGCGACTGGAAACGGAATTTTTCTCCGCACCGTATCCTGTCATCCTGTCCTGCGGCGGCGGGGTGGTCTGTGGAGAAGCGAGCCGGACATGGCTTGCCCGCCATGCCTACACCATTTGGATTATGCGGAAGCAACAGTTGGTTTTGCAAAATCCGCGGGTTTTGCACCGGCCGCCGATTTGTGACGATCCGGCACGATACGCCGCACTGTTGCAAATGCGCGCACCGCTTTACCGCGCCTGTTGCAATTTACAGGTAGAAAATCATCATGCCGTGCGCACTGCGCTTTCTCTGCTCTGTGTGTTGCAAAAGAAAGGACTTTTGCAAACAAAAACGGAGACAGACGAGCCTGCGGCGGGAAAGATGTAAATGTAGCGTGAATTTTTCAAAAAAAACTTGCTTTTTTCACCAAATGCGCGTATAATAAATGCAGTTTTTGTTTTTGTAAGCAATCTATTACAGGACAAGCAAATTCAGATTGGGAGGGTTCCTTTTTATGACTGATTGCATGAATTTCTTTTTGGCAGACACCACAACGACCGGCAAAAGCGGCGGTTGGGTGATGTGGGCAATGATCGCATTGCTCGTCGTTTTCTTTTGGTTTTTCATTATGCGTCCGCAACGCAAGCAGGAAAAGCAGGCGCGGGATATGCGCGCGTCCTTGCAGGTGGGAGATGAAATTACAACCATCGGCGGCATTATCGGCAAGATTGTCAGCATCAAAGATGAAACGTTGGTAATTGAAACCACCGGTGCGGCAACAAAGATTCGGATTCTCAACACCGCAGTACGCAATGTGGACGTCAAAGCCGAGGACGCTTTAACGCCTGCAAAAGACAAGAAAGAAACCAAATAAACAGCAGATTTGCCCTGCTGTACATAGAAAAGTACGCGCCATTTCAAATGGCGCGTACTTTTTTCCCTGAAAAGACCATCGGCACGCTTATTCCTCTGCCGCACGCACGGTATTCTGCAACAACATGGCAATGGTCATCGGTCCCACGCCGCCCGGAACCGGCGTAATGTAGGAAGCAATCGGTTCCACTGCCGCAAAATCCACATCTCCGGTCAATTTTCCATCCGCTCCGCGGTTGATGCCAACGTCAATAACAACTGCTCCTGGCTTCACCATATCCGCCGTTAAGAAATTCGCACGTCCGACCGCAACCACAATCACATCCGCGCGGCGACAAACTGCCGCAAGATCTTTGGTTTTGGAATGGCAAATGGTCACCGTTGCATTTTTATGTAATAACAGCATCGCCTGCGGTTTGCCGACAATATTGCTTCGTCCGACCACCACACATTCTTTTCCTGCCACATCCACTCCGCTTTTTTCAAGCAATACCATCACGCCGGCGGGGGTGCAGGGAGCAAAGCGATAGTTTCCGAGCATGATCTTCCCCACGTTGACCGGATGAAAGGCATCCACATCCTTGTCGGGGGAAATCGCGGCGATGACAGTTTCTTCCTGCAGATGTTTGGGCAAGGGCAACTGCACCAAAATTCCGTGGATCTGCGGTGCTTCATTCAACGTCTCAATCAAAGACAACAGTTCTGCCTGCGTCGTTTCTTTCGGCAAGGTATAGGATTCGGAATAAATGCCGATCTCCTCGCACGCTTTCTGCTTATTGCGGACATACACCTGAGAGGCGGGATCGTCCCCCACCAAAATTACGGCAAGTCCCGGTTTCTTCGGCATACCTGCCACTTTTTCTTTGAGTTCTGCGCGCACCTGCGCCGCAATCTGTTTTCCGTCAATTCTGATCGCCATATGCATTCTCCTTTATATTCTATGATCTTTCTCTGTGGGTAGCGGCTCGATCACGGACATTGCCATCCGCTTTTCGTCACAATACGGTTCCAGCGCAGTCATAACATCTGCATAGGTCAGTTGTGCCAGCGCATCCAAAACATCAAACAAATCGGTGCCGTCCATCAAGGATTCCACAAACTGATTTCCCAGATTCTCCACCGAATCCAGCATCCGCACCTGGGATGCGTACAAAGAACGCTTCACTGCTTCAAACAGCGTCGGATCCATTCCCTGCGCTTTCATTTTCCGGATCGCGTCTGTCACCGCGTCGTAGATTTCTTCCGGATCGTCCGCTTCTCCGCTGACGACACAAAACGCATACGTCTGTGCCTGTTTGGACTCCACGGACAGCATCTGACTCAGTTTCCCCGTTTCATACAAATGCTGGTACAAATCCCCGCATTCTCCGAACAAAACACCTTCCAGTACTGCCTGCGCACACTGTGCAAGCAGACAAGCCTTTTGGTCCTGCGGAAGCGGCGGGAGTTTCCAACCGATTGAAAACAGCGGTCTTGCCACCTGCATCTGTTTTTTGCTTCGCTTGCAAAAAACGACCGGAGATTCTTCCGCGTACAGGCGTTTCACCGGACACGGCGGCTGTGGTTGCAACTGTTCATCACAAACCCGCAGCACTTCTTCCGTGGTCACATTCCCGCAAACGCACAGCACCATATTGTGCAGATTGTAAAAGGTATGATAAATCTGATAGAGGATCTGCGGCGTGATCGGGGCAATGGATTCCACCGTACCGGCAACCGGAATCCGGATGGTGTGTTCCGCATACAGATTTTCCATTAAGGCATAGAAGACCCGATCATTCGGATTGTCCTCGCCCATGCGGATTTCTTCCCCGATGATTCCCTGTTCCTTTGCCACATTTGCGTCGGTAAAGTAAGGATGTGTAACAAACTGTAACAGGTGCGCAAGCGACTCTGCAAAATGATCCGTACAGGTAAACAGATACGCCGTATGGTCAAAGGTCGTATAGGCGTTGGCATCGGCGCCGGTTTCGGAAAATCGCACAAACGCGTCCGTGCCGTCCTCCTGCTCAAACATTTTATGCTCTAAAAAATGCGCCACGCCGTCCGGCACCCGCACCGTCTGCCCGTCGGCTGTCACAAAATCCCGATCCACAGAGCCATAGCGCGTCGCAAACACCGCATAGGTGCTTGCCCCCTCTTTCGGCAAAACATACACGTCCAGTCCGCTTTTATGGTGTACGCAAGTATAAGCTTGCTGTAACTGAGGATTGGTTTTGGTATAACGGTCGTCCATTACGCGTTCTCCTCCGTTTTTTCTGTATTCTCCAAAAAATACACCGTATCCAACTCGATCTTCCGCGCGATTCTGGCAAGATCCTCCCCTGTGACCGCCGCAATCCGCGAAAGCGTTTGTTCAAAATCAGCATCCAGTCCGACCAAAGCACGGTGAAATGCAAAGCTTGCCATTTGCGCCGGTTCATCCTCCATGCGCCGATAATCGCTTTGCAAAGATAATTTCGCCGCACTGAGTTCTTCCTCCGTCACATGCCCTTGGCGAATCTCGTCCAACTGGCGCAGGATCTCCGCCTCCGCCTGCGCGCGATTCTTCGCAGACAATCCACTGTATACAAACATCAGTCCCTTACACAGATCCGAAGCACAGGCGCAATAGTAGCACAGGCTCTTTTCCTCGCGCACGTGTAAAAAGAGTTTGCTGATGGGAGAACCGCCAAACACGGCGTCAAACACGGCAAATACCGCGCTGTCCGTATCCCACAGCCGCGTATGCGTGCGGAATCCCATCACCAGCTGTCCCTGCTCTGTCTGCATGGATTCGGTAAAATGTCGAACATCCGTCACCGTCCGCTCTGCGGTCTTGCGTGCATCCAAAGACAGCGGCGCGCGGGAAATCGCGGCAAAACGGGAAACAAAGCGATCGGAAAAAGTCGCCGCGTCTTCCTCCTTGCCAAGAAAGGTCAGCTCTAAGGTTGCGGTCTTTTTCAGATTTTCATAAAAAGCGTATAAGGAGGCAGGCGTGATTTTCGCAGTTGCTTCCACACTGCCCTGTGCATTTACGGCATACGGTTCCCCCTCGCACATCAGTTGCGTGCAACGGGTGCGGGCATAGCGGCGCTTTTGATTCAGAAGCGATTGTATGGCAAGAATCTGATTGCGTTTTTCGCTTTCCACATATTCCGGCAAGAACGCACCGTTTTCCAGACGCGGGCAAAACAACGTCTGCAAAAGCAATTCACAGACGCCTGCGGTAATTTCCTCTGTTTTCGGCGCATAGCGATCCGCCAGCATGGACGCAAACAACAGAATAACCAACTGTTCCCCGCGCTTATAGGCAGTGCCGTTTACCACCGTGCCATACAATAATTTTTGCTGTAACAGATAATCGCGCATGGTCGGATACTTTTCCGTCCCGCGTAAAAGCACTGCGGGTAACAGCGATCCCATAGCGGCATTTTCCTCGGTCAGGGGCAATACGAAATACGCGAACGCGTAATTACTTTTGAAACGATCGGAGGGGATGACAGTGTAGGAAATCCCCTCTGCGACCGATTTTCGGTTGGGTTGTATCATGGTGTATCTCCTTTTTTCCGAATATCCGGCATCCCAATGCCGGATATTTTTATTTTACACCATTTCTTCCGGTTTTTCAACCGTTATTTCAAGAAAATGACTCTTTTGATCAAAATAAAACGGAGGTTCGGTCAATTGCCCGTCCAAAAGATAGCGGCTGGTATCCGCATACTGTACGGTAATGACATAGAGTGTCTGCTCCTTCTGCAAATGCACAGTACATGCGGAAAAAGACGGACACAAACGCGGAGAAAAGGTGAAAGCATTGCCGTTTACCCGATACCCAAGCGTCTGGGAGAAAAATACCTGCAAGAACCACGCTGCCGCGCCGGTGTAATGACTCCAGCCCCCTCTGCCGGGATGATCGGGCGAAGCATAAATATCTCCGGCAAGCGCGTAAGGTTCCAGCCGATACGTCTTTGCCAGCAAGGGATTCTGCATTCGATGCGCGGGATTCAGATTTTGCAGAATCTCAAATCCGCGTTCTGCATTTTCCACAGCATAGCACCCCCATGCGCCCCAAACGGCAGCATGGGTATACTGCCCGCCGTTTTCCCGAAGCCCCGGCGCATACCCCCGGATATAACCCGGATCTTTCGCCGGACGGTCAAAGGGTGGCGCAAAAAGCTTGAAAATCTGCAACGGACGGTCATATAACCACTCGTATGCGGATTGCATTGCCTGCTCGGTATGATCGGTTTTTCCGTTGACGATGGCGGCAAATGCCTGCGGGATCAGATCAATTTTACATCCGTCGGAATCTTTGCCGCCAAGCGGTGTTCCGTCATCATAAAAAGCACGCAGGTACCACTGGTCCGCAAAACCATAATGCTCGGTATTTTCTTTTAAGGTAACGCTGTGCGCACGCAGGCGGTCGGCTGAATCAAAATCTCCGCGATTTTCACAGATTGGCAGAAAATGCCGCAAAACCAGTTGCAGAAAAAAGCCCATCCACACACTTTCGCCTTTGCCGCCGCTGCCGATACGGTTCATCCCGTCGTTCCAATCTCCACTGCCAATCAACGGCAAACGATGAATTCCAAAGCGCATGGCACGAAAAATCGCCCGCATACAATGCCCGTACAAGTGTTCGCGTACCGATGAAACAGCCGGCGTCTCATACCGTTCCTGTTCCTTGCCAAGCGGCTGAGATTCCAGATACGGAATTTCCGCATCCAAAAGCGCAAGATCTCCCGTATGATCCAGATACAGCGCCGTTACATACGGAAACCATAACAGATCATCCGCGCACTTACTGCGCACGCCACGCAAAACCGGCACCTCATGCCACCAGTGCAAAACGTCCCCTTCCGTATATTGCCTTGCCGCCGCACGCAGAATCTGCCGGCGTGTGATGGTCGGATCATAGTACAGGGCGGCAATGGAATCCTGTAACTGATCCCGAAAGCCGTATGCGCCGCTGGATTGATAAAACGCGGTCCGTGCGTACATCCGCACATAGATTGCCTGATACGGCAGGTAGAAATTCACCATCGTATCAAGCAGCGCGTCTGCGCTTTGCAGCCGGACGGCGGCACACAGGTTCTCCGCTTCCGCGGCATACCGCGCAAACGCGGGGGTGAAGCTGGCTGCATCCGCGTATTTTTCCCGCACCACATCATACGCGGACGGCGTATTGGCAGGATAAGCACCAAGCAGAAAACAATACGCGCCGTCCTGAGAAAAACTGCTGACAAACAGGACGGTATCCGACAGAACGGCGGAAGCATGATTGCGATAGAATACCGTATCCCCGATCTGCTCGCTTCCCACAAACGCCCCCTCTTTCGCATCGGTTCCTAAGACCGGCGTCACCTGTAACCGAACATATGCGTCCCGGCTCTGCACCCGTACCCGGATCAGTTTGACGCAAAGCTGTGCGTCCACTCCTACTTCCACAAGATAAGCGACACCGCGCACGCTCCCCGCATACCGCGCATTCCCATGCAGATATTCCACCCGGCTTGCCATTGCGCACAGGTCATATGCGGATTCTCCGTAGGTCAGAAGCAACTGTTCTCCGGAAAAATCCTGCAACGGATCGTTGCTCCAAGGCGTCAGTCTGCCATCCCGCGCACTGCGGTACCAGGTATAGCCGAGGGAATTTTGCGTCAGTAAAGTACCGAATTGTTCTCCCGTATACAGATACGACCATGGTGCGCGTTGGGTTCCTTTTAACAGTACAAATCCTTTTTCGGTAAAATACCCGCCATGCACACAGCGACTGCGTTCGCCTGCCCCCGCACTTTCACTTTCCACTTCTGCATCTTTGTAATACCGTTCCGGTTTTCGAATGGCAGGAGGGGGCGCGGGCGGAAGCTTCGCCTGCTCCAGATAACGGTAGTAAAGCTGATCGAACACGGTAAAACAATCTAGCACTGCGTCAAAACAGGCTTTTGCACGCAAATATTCCGGCACCCGCTGGGAGGGCAACAGAAAAATCCCGCCGTGCCGTCCGAGAA
>DLLB01000099.1:23566-31443 GCA_002477905.1 Clostridiales bacterium UBA7573
CCCGCCGCACAGCCGTACCAACGACAGCACGCCGTTTCTGCACGGCGCACCGTATTGCTCCTGTTCCTCACACAAAAACACCAGATCAAACCGGAAGCCGCACAATGCAAGATACCGTTGGGCACGTAGAAAACCACACACAATCTGCCGCAGATTTTCCTGTTCCTTGACGTCATCACACAATTCCAACAATACAATCGGCAAGTCACCGGAAATCCCGAATTGCCACAGTTGTGCGTTTTCTGCCTGTGCATGCAGTTTTGCACGGGCAGCGGGACGATACAAGGCAGAAAGAAGCAAGGTAGCATATCTGCCATAAGGTGCGCGGAGTCCCGCGGCAGAAAGCTGCCCTTTGGAAACCGCCTGCATGGATTGGCAAAATACACGCAAAGGTTGTTTGCGTTTTTCGGTGCGAAGCGCACTGATCAGTCCCACCGCTTCCCTTCGCGATTCTGCGACCGCCAGCAGAAAATCTGCCTGATAGTGCCCGTTTTCCGTTACCGATTCTTTACGGATAACGCAAATGGGATCAATGCATGCGCCGCACGCGCCGTCTAACGGCGCGGTGGTAAGCGCGGCAAGATCGGCATCCTCATACAGCATCGGCAGACACGCGTCGCGACGCGTGGAAAAAGAAAACGGAGTATCGCTGTAAAAAGAAACCGCAAGATACAAGGGAGATTCCGATGCGCCGCGCGGACGGCGCTCATACAGTAAAATGTGCTGATCCGGTAAATACTCCGCACAGATCGAGAGCTTGGAAAAGGCGGGATGCGCTTCATAATCCGCTTCCCGCGCAAGCATCGGGAAGAAAACCAGCGTCGGGCAAACGCGCCGGAAATTTCCCTGCGCTTCCAGGTGCACCAGCGCAACAGATTGATTTCCAAGCAAAGACAGCGCGGCTTTCGCATGACAGACCTTCTGCGACTGCTCCCACGCAACACAGGTCCCGTCGCACAAGTATTCGCCATGCATCAGATCCTGCGGCGTTTCATCACAAAGCAAATACAGTCGCAGTCCGTCAAGCGGATGCGTTCCGCTTAAATCATGTGTGAAAACCGCCCGTTTGTCAAAAAACAAGCCAAGCTGTCCGTGAGAGGTCGCAACCAAACGCATTTTACCGTTTGCAAGTTGGTAAAATACGGGCGTTTGCGTCAGATGAGACTGGCGCGGAGGGATCTGATACAACCGTGCACGGAAATGCGCCGGCGGCGGCAGGCGCTTTTGGGTGTTGCGATAAACCGTACCGCTGACCGGAATTGGTTCCATCAACAATTCTTCCGCCGCCGCCATGCGGCAATCCCGGAAAAATCGTTTCGGAAACCGATCGGAAAAGACCGCGTTTGCCGCGGCGACCATGCTCATCCCGATATGATGCGCCATATAACTGCGGATCACGGCATATCCGCCGCCGACGCGCGAGGGGGTAAAATCCACCGCTTCAAAAAATCCGTAGTCTCCGTATGCGCCGATGGCTTCCAGACGGCGCAGATTGGCAAGCATGGCGTCTGCATCCGTGCGGAGCATCAAAAACGAGGCGTAAGGTGCAATGACGTTTTCCCGATCCATCCCCCGACATAGTCCCAGTTTCTGTACCCCAAACGCACTGTACTGATAGTTCATATCCGCGTCAAAATGGAAATATCCGCTTTCGGAACGTCCGAACAGACGATCTGTCACAGAAGCTTTCTGCATCATGCAGGCAAAGCGCAACGCTTCCTCTTGCAAAGAGTCCGCATACACCGGCAACAAAAGCGGCGGCATGAAATATTCAAACGCGGTACCGCTCCAGGAGATCAGTCCCGTATAACCGTGCTTTGCGATCAACGTTCTGCCAAGATGCGCCCAGTGTTCTTTCTCCACTGCTCCGACCGCAATCGCGTAATAGCTTGCACTGCGCGCTTCACTCATATAAAGATCGTAGCAATTCTCGGAAAAAGCATCTTTGACCGGATCGTATCCGATCGAAAACAGTTTCCGATCCTCCCGATAGAGTTTGGAGAAATCCGCCGCATCCGCAAGCGCACGGGCACGTCCGGCAAGCGCAGACAATGCCGGTGCCTCCGCTGCGTATTCTCTGATCCCCTCTCCGAACGCAAGGAGTGCGGTTACAAAATTTCCGCTGTCCACAGTCGAAACATACGGCATCCCGATCAATTCCGCCGTTTGCGTATCGTACCAGTTATACAAATGTCCATGCCATTTCGGCAACATTTCAACAGTAGAAAGCGTCTGCTCCGCGCGGGTGGCAAGCTCCTTTGAAGAAATCAAAGAAAAATCACGGGCGGCAAGCGTAGAGAGCAGATATAACCCGATATTGGTCGGAGAGGTCCGATGCGCAAGCGTTGTCACCGGTGCGCTCTGGTAGTTATCCGGCGGCAGAAAGTGCTCGGCTTCCGTCACAAAATCTGCGTAATAGCGCCACATCCGCTCCACATAGCCCTGTAACGTCTGCTTTTCTTCTTCCGTAAGTTTTGTTTGCTCTTTTTCCATCGGCAACGCAAGCAGATATGCCACAAGCGGGAACAGCATCCATGCGGCTCCCAATAACCGCACCGCGAGAATGCCGGAAAAAATCAATGCCAATGCCCCCAAGATCCAAGACGCACTAAAACGCAGATAGCAGGCAAGCAGGGAATTCTTTTTACGATCGCTCTCCGAAGCCGTTACCCACTCCAGCATATGCCGATGCGAAAAACGCATCCGGAATGTGGCGCGTACCACGGCGTCCACTGTGACATACGCCGTTTGTGCAAGGGAAAGGATCGTATAGCAAATGTTCAAAAAGCTGTGCCATGCTCCGGGTAATACGGCGCCGAAAAATCGCCGGAATCCAATGCGTACGCTGTTTCCGAGTTGCAGAAAAAACGGCAAAAACAAAACCGCCGCACAGAAAATGGTCAGTACGCCGCCGACAAACGGACTGCAAAATAACGTGCTTCCCAGCGCAAGTAAAAGGAACACCGGCACGCTTTCTCTGCGCAGATTATCCCAGATCTGATACCGTGCAAGCGCAGAAATCGGATTTTTCCGTTTCTGCCCCTTTGCGTCCCGCACGGTGCGGCATGCAAAAGGCAATGCCTGCGTATCTCCGCGAATCCAACGATGGGCGCGTTCAAAGAAAGAACGCGGGCTTTTCGGGCAGGTATCGGAAAAAGAAAAGTCCACCATCGCGCCCGCACGCAGATAGGAGCCTTCCAGAAGGTCGTGACTGAGGATCTGATCTTCCCCGAATGTTCCGTCCAGCACAGCATCATAACACTGCACATCTAAAATGCCCTTGCCGCAAAAAATCCCCGTACCGAACAAGGTCTGATAGGTGTCGAAAGCGGCATCCGCGTAAACGCCGCGCCCGCCGGCTCCCGCCTGCAATAACGTAAACGGGGTTTTGGTACTGGCGGGCAAGGCGCACACCATGCGCGGCTGTAAAACGCCGTACCCGCTTTTGACCACGCCATTTTCCACCTGCGGACGGTTTTCCGGATGCATCATGGTGCCGACCATGCGTTTCAGTGCGCCGATAGACATTTCGGTGTCGGCATCCAACGTCACAAGATACCGGGTACGGCTTAAGAACTCCATCGGATAATCCGTCGGATAAAAAGTCGTGGTTTTGCCGTGCATCAGACGCACCAATTCCAATACTGCGCCGCGCTTGCGCTCGTATCCCATATAAACGCGTCCGGACGCATCATAACTGCGACGGCGCACAAACAGGCAGAAGTGATCCCCGTATTTTTCACAAAGCCGCCGGATCTCGCCCTTCGCATAACCTAAAATCGCCGCATCCGCCGGATCGGAGGCTCCTTTTGCATCTGCGAAATCGCCCAGAATTCCAAAATAAACTTCCCGCTCCGGATTCTGCAAATAGAGCCGCTCCAATCGTGCAAACAGCGGCGCATCTTGTTTGGCACCGTGCAAGAGCGCCGTGATTACGGTCAGCGTCGCGCCGGCAGGCGGAATCTCTTTCAGCGCAAGGCAGGGGAGCGGATAAGAAACACAGGCGCGTGCAAACCAGCGATCACAAAGCCATCGCATGGCTTCCGTAAACGGCACAAACAAACATAACGCCGTAAAATTCCATCGGCACAGCCAAAGCGCAAGCACCGTCCATACCGCCGCGCCTCCATACATACCAACAAAATACCACTTGCCCACTCGATGATGCGCATGCAAAAGCGGTGTACCCGCAAGCAATTCTGCCGCCGCCACTTCCGACATCCGATGACGTTTGGCATAGCGCTCGATCCGGGTACGGTAAGCGCGTTGGGTTTCCTTTGTAGAAGCCACATACACACCGTCCGGCACACTGCGCAGAATATGCTCGATCCGCGAGATCTTGCAGAAAAACGACTCAAAATCATAGGTATCCAAAAAACGCAGCGTCCGGACGCAATTTTCCAGATCCGGCGCCGCCGCGGAGGCATACAGATAGTCCAGAATGCCGACGGCAATCACATCATTTAACAGATAGAGATCGGTATTGTCGAAATACCCCTCCCGTTGCGCAAAAATCAAGGCGTTTTCCAGTTTTGTGCGATCCAAAAGATAGCGTTCTTTCCGCAACAGCTCCCGTACCAAGGTCTGCAATCGCACAGACGGCTTTTTATGCCGCAGTCTCCCCAGCGCCGCGCCGATTCGATGCGCGATGACGTATTGATTTTCATAAGATGCGAGTGCCCTTTTCACCCGATAGAGCTTATAGGCTTCCGACAGCATGAGATCTCCCCTTCTCTTTCAAAATCCATGCCGTTATTCTTCCCTGTATTTCCAGATTTATGCCGTTATTTTCGATTCTCCGAGTACAAAAACCGCAGAAGGGGCGGCTAAGAGCGCCGGTACTTTAGGCAAAGCGGACGCGTAAGGGATCGTATCTGCGCAAAGTACCACTTTGGCTCTGACGGCGCTTCGATATTGGTGATACGCGCCCCGCTTTTCAGTGGCGTTGCCGAGCATCAAAATTCCGCATTGGCGGATTTCCTGTTCGTAATACGTCTGCCCAACACCATTTTGCAATGTTCCGCCGCCGACATAGAAAATGCGTTCCGTGCGGGTAGTAACCGTGAATGCAACCGCAGGCGCGGCGCTTTCCGCAGTCAATCGTACCTGCCGGCAGAAATTCAGCCGGATCGCCCCGATCAAAAGATCGGTTTGTACATCGGTTCGGTACAGCTCTGTTTTTACGCCGCGCATGGCGGCTTCCTCCAAGATCTGTATCTGTACCTTCTGCTCGTTCGGATTTGAGGCGATGGGCAGATACAACTGTCTAATCCGGACTGCGCGGCAAAGGGCACAAAACAATTCCGCTCCCCGCTCTCCATACTGCGTCATCACATAAGTCTGCAATTCCTGCCTGTGCCAGAGCGCGGTGAGAAGTCGATTTGCCTCCGATTTTAAAGTATCACTCCCATCCGAGATATCCACAAGCACCGTATCCGTCTCGTCCGCAATCAACACGAGATCGCTGTCGCCACTGTGCAAAAGCGCCGTATAGGACGGTTGCGGCGGCATTGTCCATACACACCCGCATACAATCGCCGCAAGAAGCGGCAAAGACAAGACCGGCAACAATCGATTGTGCAAAAACAAGAGCCGGACGCACACACAAATTCCGATTCCAACGGCAACGCCGCCGATTACCGCACTTGCTCCAAGATAGACGGTCGGTGCAGGCAGACCGGAAACTGCAAAAGCAAACGCCCGCAACAGCCGGAGGCAAAACCGCAAAGGGATCCCCGCAACCGCGGGCGGTATTACACATCCGCACAACAGAGTGGGGACACAAAGCAACAGGCAAAGCGTTGCAAGCGGAATCAATACCAGCGAGGACAACCATCCGAACTTGGAAACGTTTCCAAACCATAAAACCGCGACAGGCAAGGAAAACAGCGTTGCGGCAAGAGCAGTCAGAACGGGCAACAGCACCCACTTGCATCCGATGCGCAGTATATGCGGTTGTTTTTTTCGCATAAGTCCAGCTGTAAACGGGGAAATGCCAAACAGAATTCCGAATACGGAAGTAACGGAAAGTAGGAAACTGACATCATAAATCGTCGTGGGGGAAATACACAGGAAAAATCCCGCCGACAAAAGTAAAGTCGGGATCGGGCGTACCTTCCGGAAACACAACTGCGCACATTCTGCGCAAAATAACATAGCCATTGTGCGCGTCACCGACGCGCTCCAGCCGATGAGCGCAGCAAAAAACAGCAGGAACAATACCCGCACTCCAAATCCGATGTATTTCGGGCAGTGTAGCCGCCGCAAAATCCAGTGCAATCCACACAGCCATATCCCAACATGTAATCCGCTGACCGCCAGCAGATGCGCCGCGCCCGTGCGCAGAAAATCCCGACGCACTTCCTCCGAAAGATTGCGTTTGTCCCCCAAAAGAAGCCCCTGTGCCAAGCCCGCTTCTTCTTCACAGGTTTCTTGCAAGGCAATTTCGATAGATTCCCGCAGCGGTGTAAGCAACGGCTCCTCCGCATTTCCCGATTCGATCAACTGAAAATCTTCGATGCGTGCGCACAAAAATACCCCTTTTGAACGCAGATACCACTGCGTGGGGAATCCCGTTTCTTCCGGTTGCGGAAGCGACAGCTTTGCAGTCGCCGCAATCACATCGCCCTCCATCGGTTCAAAATCCGACTGCGCTTCCACAGAAACGCCGCCCCGAACAGCCGTGCCGTTGATCGTAAGCAAATCCCCATAGTAATTCGGATAGCCGCCGGTATGGTGCGCACGGCGCATACGAACCGTTAAGAAAACCGTTTGTCCGTCATAGGGCGCAAGTGCTGCGCCGACTTTTCCCACACTTTGATAAGCATGCGCACCGCAAAACAGCATCAGCAAGGTTAAGATCGCGCAGATTGTAATTTTCGCCGCTTTGCGAAAGTGCGTTTCCCGACTTTGCCGCAATTCCATGCCCGTCAGGAACAACACCACGCCAACCATACAAAGCCAACCGCAAAAAAAGGGCGCAGGACTCCCGCTTGACACGCCGAGCAATGTCAAAAGCAAAAATCCTGCGCCGAAAAGGCTACCTTTTATTTGTGAAAAGCGAGAAACTTGCATGAAAAGGAACAACATCCTTTCCTGTTCGTATGATTTGTATTATCGCATAACTTCCTGCGTTTCTTCTGTCTGTTCCGTCGGTTCCGTTGATTCTGCTACTTCCGATTTCACCGCATTTTCCGTAAGATTGCTTTCAGCAGAGGTCACAGGCGGCTCTGTCCATTCCATCGACTGCCCGGCTTCCGTCGCGGCAACCTGCCGGACCGCAAGGGCAGCGGGAACCGTTTGAGAGGGCGCGTACCCGTTCGTCTGCGGCGATACGGATTGTGCCGTCACGGTCTGTTCCCCCTCTTGAATATCTTTGCGGTGCAGCACATATCCGAATGTGCGTCCCATGATCCGCAAATCCGTAAGAAAAGACGCGCTGTGCGCATATTCGGCATCCAGCCTTGCTTTTTCCTCGTCTCCAAGCAGATCCCTGCCGGAAACCTGCGCAAGTCCTGTCAGCCCCGGTTTGACGCTGTAAGCGCCGTTTTGCGTGCGTAAATCCAACAAATGCGTTTCGGTCAGCACCACCGGGCGCGGACCGACAAAGCTCATTTGTCCGACCAAGATATTAAACAATTGCGGAAGCTCATCCAAACTGCATCGGCGGATAAAATTTCCTACGCGCGTGATATACCGGTCAGCGTCAGTTAATTCCGCAGTTTTGCAATCATGCGGCGCTTCCACCGACATAGATCGGAATTTCAAGCAGGCAAACGGGCGGTTTCCTTTCCCCATCCGCTTCTGCCGGAAGATGACAGGACCTTTGGAATCCACTTTTACCGCCACTGCCACACACAGCATCGGAATGGCAAGCA
>DLLB01000068.1:0-200 GCA_002477905.1 Clostridiales bacterium UBA7573
ACGGACAAATGATTAATCTTCTACAAGGGTAACTTTTTTCATGATCTGCGGTTTTAAGGGACGATCGCGGAAATCAGTTTCCGCATTGGCAATTTTATCTACGATGTCCATGCCTTCTGTGACTTGCCCGAATGCCGCGTATTTTCCGTCAAGGAAAGTTGCGTCCGCGTGGCAAATAAAGAACTGGGAGCTTGCGGAAT
>DLLB01000068.1:237-7234 GCA_002477905.1 Clostridiales bacterium UBA7573
GCGGAATTCGGATCTTGTGCGCGTGCCATGGAAATGACGCCCCGCTTATGAGAAAGGGGATTTGGGTGCCCGTTTTCCGTGAATTCGCCCGGAATCTGTTCCTTGGCGCCGCCCATACCGTTTCCAAGCGGATCACCGCCCTGAATCATAAAGCCGGCGATAATCCGATGAAATCCCAATCCATCGTAAAATCCTTCCGAGACTAATTTTTTGAAATTCGCAACGGTTTTGGGGGCTGCAGTATCGTCAAGTTGCAGGCGGATGATGCCGCCATCCTGCATTTCAATTTGTATCATAAGTAAAAACCTTTCTATACTTTCTATGTTTTGAGTTTTGAAATTGGAATCCATCCGGAAATTTTACAAACCAAAAAGTCTGATTATACAAGGGAAGAACAATCCCTACTTATTATAACAGGGATCCGGCATAAAAAGCAATACTTTTTGACAAGTTTTTTTCAAAAAAATATACGTTTTTTGAAAAAATATGGTCGTTTTCGTTTTTGCGGACTGTGACCGTTTGTACAAGGAGCTGAAATTGTATTTTTCTGTTAAAAAGTGTTTTGGAAATACGTGTGATTACGGTGCTAAAGTTCGAAATCCCTTGACAAATGATAAGCGGTATGCTATACTTCGGAATATCAGAAAAATTCTTCTTTGGCGGGGAGCCGCGCAGAGAAAGGAGTCAAAATGCAGGTAGCGATCAAGCGCGATCATGGAATTTTGAAAGTGGAGATCAATAATCAGTTGTATTTGCCGCTTTCCTTCAAATCGTTTCGTCCGAACCCGCAGAATATATCGGAATTTTATCAGGCGGGTGTTCGGTTATTTTCCGTACTGTCCAGTGGCATCATCAGCGCATTGGGGGTACCGTACTCGCTGTATGGGGAATCGTGGATCGGAGAGCAGACCTATGATTTTTCCAAAATAGACGCACAGATGGATTTGTTTCTTGAAAACGCGCCGGATGCTTATTTTGCACCGATGTTTCAGGTGGACACTCGTCCGTGGTATTTGGAAAGTCATCCGGGGGTACCGAATTCCTTTACCCATCTCTCTCAGATTGCCTGTGATGAAACCTGGAGAAATGCCGCGGCGGCTTATCTGAAAGCCGCGATTGCGCATTGTGAGGAAAAGTACGGCGATCATATTTACGGCTATTTTATGCTTGGCGGAACCACGACAGAATGGTTTTCCGATCGCGATTATGAAGCGCCGCATCCAATCAAGGAAGCCGGCTACCGGATATGGAGCAAAAATGCAAATGCAACCTTACCGCCAAAGGAGCGTTTGGATGCAAAAGGCGATGCCTTTTTATCGTCGGAAGAAGCGGACATTTTCCAAGCGCGGAAATTTCATGCGCAGGAGATCGCGGATCTGATTTTGTATTTTGCAAAAGAGGCGCAGAGCGTATTGCATCATCGGAAATTACTCGGCGTATATTATGGATACCTTTTGGAGCTTGGCGGAGAACGGTTGTATAATGCCGGCAGTTTGGGATATGAGAAGGTCTACCTCTCCCAAGATCTTGATATGATTTCTTCCCCGTCTGCCTATGGCTATCGCGCGCTCACCGATCCATCTGCATTCATGGTGCTGCCCAAAACCTTGGATGCGCATCAAAAGCTGTATTTCCTTGAATTTGACCATATTACACATGTAGCGCCGACGATGGTACAGGATCCCGTGGGCGCGGATAGTCCAAACGGAGGTCTGCCGTTTATCCCAGGGGCTGCAAACAAATGTAAAACCGAAACGGAATCGTTGAATTTGATGTATCGGGATTATGTTTTGTGCGCGGCAAACGGATGCGCGATGTGGTGGTTTGATATGTTTGACGGCTGGTTCCGCACCGCCCGCATGATGGAGGAAATCGGCAGGATGACCGCGCTCTCGCGCACGCTGGCGGGAAGAGATATGACGGGCGTGAGTGAAGTGGCGGTGTTTGCGGAAGGCGAATCGCTCTACTACGTTTCCAAGGATGAGGACCTGAACACCACCCTGCTCGGAAAACAGCGGCGGGGGCTGGCGCGGATGGGGGCGCCGTATGACCTCTTCTCGATGGGGGATTTTGAGCGGGTGGCGCATGAAAAGTACAGACTTTACATCTTCCCCGATGCGTTCCGGCTGTCGCCCGAGCACCGCGCTGCCATCCTTGCCCGCTGCCGTGCGGCGGGGAAAAGCGCGCTCTTTCAGTTCGCGCCCGACGNNGTCGCTTGAAAAACACAGTGTGGCAAAAATCGCGGTATTTGCGGAAGGAGAGGCGATGTATCACACACGGAAAACTGCCGGACTTGCGACTGCAACGCTCTCCCAGATCCGACGCACGTTAGCGGAAGTGGGGGCACCGTATGATCTGTATACCATGGCGGATATTTCCTTGCCGCAAATGGAACAATATTCACTGATTCTATTTTTGAATCAATATGATTTGTCCGAAGAAACACGGAAATGGATCCAAGATCATTTTGAAATTTCCGGGAAAACGGTAGTATGGCTATATGCGCCCGATTATGCGCATAACGGCGGACGGGACGTGGGAAGAATTTCTGCCTGCACCCGAATGCGTGTTTGGAAATCGGTGAAGTCGCATGGAGATCTTTGCACGGCACAGGGAAATCTAAAAAATCCCATGACCGTGGGACCGTATTTTGCAGTGGATGATCCTGCCGCAACTCCGCTTGCGTACTATGCGGATGGCGCGGTTGCAATGGCGGAGAAGGTAACGGACGGGGTACGGCATGTTTACGCGGCAACCGCTTACTTGCCGACGGATTGGCTGGCAACTGTGGTGGATCGTGCAGGTATCTTCCGGTATAGCAGATCTTTGCATGTTTATACCTATGTGAATTCTGCATTTGTGGGTGTTTATAACGCGACCGAAACCGATGCCGAGATCGCGGTCCCAAACGATGGAACTTATCGGGATCTGATAGAGGGTGGGCGATACATTGCCGAGAGCGGGAAACTGAAATTGCCGCTTAAGCCGATACGGGCATACTTATTGACGCAGGAATCTTAAAAGCCAAAAACAGAAATAAACGCAGAAACGCCTTGTATGCAAGCTGGAAACGCAAGCATACAAGGCGTTTTCGAAATGGAGAAGGAACGGATCAGAATTTAGATGTAATAGAGAAATTTGAACGTAAATGAGAAAAAGCAACCTGAAACTCATTCTTCGGATTTTGCAACTTGGAAAGTGTTAAACTTTCGTTCTTTTTTGCCTTTTTCGCATCCAACAGGCAAAAAGATAGAGCAGAAGAATGCCGGTCCATGCACCGGTTCCGTCAAGCAAAGCATCGGATAACTGCGGGGAGCGTCCGGCAGAAAAATGCTGTAAGAATTCATCTGTACATGCAATGGAAAATGAAATTCCAACAGCAGGAATGCATCCCCAAAATTCCGTATATCGGAACTGTAAGACTGCACCATAGGTCAGGATCCCCAAAATTGCATATTCGGTGAAATGGGCACACTTCCGGATAAAGTGGTGCGTTGGATGTAAAAAGGACGGGATATGCAGCCAGTCCAGTATGCGATTCAATTTGGATAACAGCGCACTGCTTTGCGCACCGGAAGCAGTCGCGTCCCGCAGGGAATTGGAGAAGATGAACGCAATCCACAAAAGAAGCAATGCAAAATAGAAAAAGCGCAGAAACTTCGCTTTTCTCTGCATCACGGTTGGGAATCCTCCGCTGGGGAGTTGGTAGCGGATTCTTTGCTTTGTTCGTAAGCGGCAAGTACGGCGGTGGCAAGTTGATCGGAGCAAGAAGTTTGCTTTAGTCCGCACCGGATTCCTTTGACCTTTTCCACTAAGTCCTGCACGTGCATGCCGTCCACCAATGCAGAAATGGCTTTCAGATTTCCGTTGCATCCGCCGCAGAATTGCACGTTGCGCAGAATATCACCGTCCAAATCAAAAGAAATGCTGCTGGCACAAGTGCCTTTGGTATGATAAGTGTAGTGCATAAGAACTCCTTGAAACATTGAGTAAAGTATGGAAACACTGAAAAAGAAAACAGACTCAGTTTTCCATTTACAGTATATCACAGAATTACGGGAAAGTAAACAGAAAAATGTGTGCGCGGCAGGAAAAATTCATTTTTGGTCGGTTTTTCGGCAGAATATAGACGGGATGTAAATATTTATTCAACAGAATTTGCCTGCGCTTGACTTTGTAATAGGCAGATGGTATAATTTTTTTAGATTTTTTGATGGTTCAGAAAACAGAAAAATGGGGGAGCGGTCATGTTAGAGATTAAAAATATTACCAAGGATTATGCGGTTGGCGATACGCAGGTACATGCATTGCGCGGTGTGAATCTGCGTTTCCGGAAATCCGAATTTGTATCTATTTTGGGACCGTCCGGATGCGGAAAAACCACACTGTTGAATATTATTGGCGGGCTTGATCGCTATACGGACGGCGATTTGCTGATCCGCGGCAGATCCACAAAACAATTTAAGGATTCCGATTGGGATTTTTACCGAAATCATTCCATCGGGTTTGTTTTTCAAAGTTACAACCTGATTCCGCATCAGACGGTGCTTGCCAATGTAGAGCTTGCACTTACGCTGTCCGGTGTCGGCAAAGCAGAGCGGCGGGCACGTGCGACGGCGGCATTGGAAAAAGTCGGTCTTGGCGATCAGCTTCATAAAAAACCCAATCAGATGTCTGGCGGACAGATGCAACGGGTAGCCATCGCCCGCGCGCTGGTGAATGATCCGGACATATTGCTTGCGGATGAACCGACCGGTGCTTTGGATACGGAAACCAGTGTGCAGATTATGGAGATCCTAAAGGAAATTTCTGCTGATAAGCTGATTATTATGGTAACACATAATCCGAAGCTTGGAGAAACGTATTCCTCCCGCATCGTGCGGTTACTCGACGGTCAGGTGATTTCGGACAGTCATCCGTATACGGAGGAGGAAGCGGCGGCAGATCAAAAACGGTTACAAGATACGCAGACGGAAACGGCGCCGCGGTTAAATGCGCGAAAGAAAGAGAAGTCCAAACGGCAAAAAACTTCTATGTCATTTGCAACTGCGGTATTGCTTTCTTTTCGGAATCTTTTGACAAAGAAAACGCGGACATTTCTGACCGCATTTGCCGGAAGCATCGGCATCATCGGAATTGCGCTGATTCTATCGTTGTCAAACGGGATTCAGGCATACATCAACAAGGTGCAGGAGGATACGCTTTCCACCTATCCATTAACGCTTGCACAGGAGGAACAGGATTACTCTGCCATTTTCAAAGCAATGATGCAAACGCCGGAATCAGACCAGACACAAGATCCGAATAAGATTTATGTCAATGATTCTATGGCAAATATGATGAGTGCCATGACGGCGACAAAGGTCAATAATCTGAAAGCATTCAAAACTTATTTTGAAACACATTATGAAGAAATCAAATCCTCGTTAAGCGCTTACCGCTATGCTTATGCGCTGAATATGCAGGTATATTCCGCAGATGGAAAGACGCGTGTCACGCCGACAACGATTTTCGAAAATCTCGGAGAAGATTTTGCAAAAATGTTTGCCGGAATGGATGACGCCTATTCTTCTTACGGAATCAATTTTTCCGAGAGTTTTAATGTGTTCAGCGAGATGATCGACAACGAGGAACTATTGTCTGCGCAGTATGACGTACTCGCCGGAAAATGGCCGACGGCGTGGGATGAGGTGGTGCTGGTTGTGAATGAGCATAATCAGATCAGCAATATGGCGCTGTATATCCTTGGTGTCAAGGATCAGGGAGAATTGGAAGAACTCATGAAGAAAATGATGAATCATGAGTATGAACTTGCCAGTGAATCCTATGATTATCAAGATTTTTTGGGTAGAGAATTCAATCTTGTCCTCAATAGCGATTACTATGAAAAAACATCCGGAACCTACACCGTAGACGGAAAGACCTATCCGCTTTGGACGGATCTGCGGGAGGCGTCTGATTTTGATCAGGAAGCGTTTGTCAAAGCCAACGGCATCCCCATGCGGATTGTCGGAATTATCCGTCCCTCGGAAAACGCGGTTGCAAATTCGATTACCGGCGCGATCGGTTATCGCAGTGATTTTGCAAGGTATATTATCCGCGAAACGGATCAAAGCGCATTGATCGCACAGCAAAAAGCAACGCCTGCATATGATCTTCTGACCGGCAATCCGTTTCCCAATACGGATTTTACACTTGCAAACATTCCGGAATTTTTGGATTATCTTGCACAGTCCGGCAAGCAGGAAGCTTTTCTTTCGATGTTGAATACAATGAAAGATATGTTGCAAGGCGGTTCGGCGCTTCCGGATTTTACCGCGGAAAACACGCCGGTGCTTTTGAAGCAGATGTTGGACGAAAAAACCTATCAAACATTGATCGCTTCCTTTTTGCCGGATACCACTTATGATGGAAATTTGACGAAATTCGGATTTATTGATCCGGATTCCCCAAGTCAGATTTTATTTTATCCCGTGGATTTTGCGTCGAAGGAGAACGTGGAAAACTTCATTGCCGGATATAATGAAACGGTAGAAGAAGCGGATCAGATCACTTATACGGATATGGTCGGACTGATGATGAGCTCCATTACCACAATCATCAATGCGATTTCCTATGTTCTGATCGCGTTTGTTTCCATTTCTCTTGTCGTATCGTCTATCATGATCGGAATTATCACCTATATCTCGGTTTTGGAACGCACGAAGGAAATCGGGATCCTGCGGGCGATTGGTGCGTCTAAACGGGATATTTCACGGGTATTCAATGCGGAGACACTGTTGGTCGGATTTATTTCCGGATTGCTTGGAATTTTGGTGACTGTGATTTTGAATCTGCCAATCAATCTGATTATCCGGAGATTATCCGGTATTTCCGGCATTTCTTCCGCGCTTCCGGTGGTGGCGGCATTGATTTTGGTGGCAATCAGTATGTTGCTGACCTTGATTGCGGGATTGATTCCGTCCAAGTTGGCGGCAAAAAAAGATCCGGTGGTGGC
>DLLB01000085.1:0-1095 GCA_002477905.1 Clostridiales bacterium UBA7573
TACCTGGGCTTTTGCTCTGTTTTGAAAACCGAAAAAATCGGGGCAAAATCAGAGTGCTGTTCCGTGGGACTTTCACGGGATGATTTTTCAATAATCAAATCTTTTCGATTTGAAAATTGTTGTTTTACAGGCATACTTGTTTTTACGATTTTAATTTTGAAAATACGCACACTGTGCGGGAACGGTCGCTTATGAAATTCAAAAAACGAATATCCTTCTGCGCGATGATCGTGCTTTGCTTTGCACTCGCGCTGATCTTCACCTCCTGTACCGACAGTGAGTCGCTTGCGGGCAGAGGTTATACCGTAGAAGTGATTTATGATTACAACGGCGGTAGTGTGGACGAAGCACAAAAGCGTGTGCTGTACTATAAACCGGATCAACCGTTATTAAAACCCGGCGACAGCATGGAATTCAAGGAACCGGAGATGAACGCGTTCTATACCATCGACGGATGGTATCTTGCGAAAAAAGATGAAAACGGCGCGGTTTTACGCGACGTGGACGGGAAAATTCTGACGGAAGAAACCCCGTTTGATTTTGTACACGCAAGAGCTACGGAAAGCTGCACGTTGGTTGCAAAATGGAAAGAAACGCCGACCATCACCATCAAAGTGGACGGCAGAGCGGATGACATCCGGACTTACACCGAGGGAGACAGCATCCAGCGCTTTACCTATATGGCTGGGCGCAAAGATGAAAACGGAAAGGTGCTGTACACCTTCTATGATTATTATTTGGATGAGGCATGCACGCAAAAGGTCAGTTGGCCGATCGAATTCAAAGATGCGGACGGCAAACCGGAAGCAAGGCATATCACGCTGTATACGAAATGGTTTGAGGGCGATGTGCTGATCGTGCGTTCGCGCAGCGATCTGGCAAAATTCCCAAGTTACCGTGACAAGACCATTTATCTGGACACCGATCTGGATCTGACCGGCATGCGGGACGGGTTCCCGGCTTTGACGGGTTCAACCGGCACCTTCTCCGGCACTTTCCTCGGAAACGGGCATACCATCCGCGGCGGTGCCAACAAAGTCAGGCTGTATAAAGAGTTGCAATCCTATGGATTCTTTGGCAGGATCGCGGCGGGCG
>DLLB01000085.1:1158-31388 GCA_002477905.1 Clostridiales bacterium UBA7573
TCATTTCGGACGTCAAATTTGCCGATATGACGCTCAGCGCGACCATTGCATGGAATGAAACCTATACGTTCGGGCTTTTGGCAAGCGAAACGGAGAAGGGTGCGCAGATTGATGGCGTGACGTTTGAAAATTGCGAAATTCAGTATGAGATTTTAGGTTCCGCCGATTTAGACAGGGTGTTCTTGCAGTATTCCAAGGGGACGACGCTTTCCGGTATCATCGGAAACGCGGCGGACGACGCAAATTCTTATAACGTGACGGGGAGCGTTTCTGTAAGAGACGGAAACGAAAACCCGTAACAGATAGAAAAAACATGAGTAGGAAAGGAAAAACCATGAAACATTTCAACAAACTGATTGCAGTTCTTTTGCTGATCGGGACGTTGTGCGGCGCGATGTTTTTAATGATCGCCTGCGGCGATGATCCGGTGAATCCGGACAATCCGAACACCCCCGGTGCAAAATACGATCCGGAGCGGGATCCGATCCGTTTTGCCATTGAAGGGCAGGACGGCGTGTTCAACCCGTTCTTCTCCACAACCGCTTATGACAGCGAGATCACCGGTCAGACACAGATCGGGATGCTTGCGGTCAGCGGCAAGGAAGCCAAGATTTCCTATGGAGACAACGAAGCATGCGTGACCAAAGATTTTATCGAGATCCGCTATGACGAAAACGGCAACATCATGACCGGTTCCGGCACACCGGCGTATACCGAATATGTGTTCTTGATTAAGAACGGTATCCGGTTCAGCGACGGAACGCCTTTGACCATCAAGGACGTGCTGTTCAACCTGTATGTGTATCTGGATCCGGTTTATACCGGTAACGCCACGATCTATTCCACGGATATTGTGGGATTGACCGAATACCGCACGCAGGGCGAAGCTGACAACGAGGACGAATTCAACCGCGGCTTTGAAGATATTGCGGAAAAACGGATTCGCGCGATTTACGACTACTGCCAGTATATGATCCGCAAGGATAACCCGACTGCGCCCGGCGGCGCAGGGAATTTGCCGGCGGATACCACGCAGGTGCTTGCAGATATTGCAATCGTCAAAGAACTGTTCCGCAAGGAGCTTTCCACCGACTATCAGACGGCGCTGGAATCCTTGGAGGATTATCAGAAGGAATACACCATCGACAACGTATGGCAGTTGTTCCTGTATTTAGAGGGCGTTGCTTCCGTGGAAGTCAACAAGAACACCGGCGTGCAGATCAAAAACGCAGACGGCAAGTATGTGATTGATTTCAGCCCCTATGTGCAATTTGTAACCAACTATGTGGAAGCCAACTACAAACGGATCCAGGCGGCAACTCCGGGTATGACCGACGCAGACGCAAAAGCTGCGGCAGAAAAAGAGTATGTCACCGATATGGTTTGGCAGCGTTATATCGAATATGACGCAAACACGCTCAACTATTCCGGTATTCAGGGCGTACTGTACGGTTCCGCTTCCTCCTCTGCGATTGCGGAGCGTTTCACCGCGGAAGCCAAGAGCGATTATTTCACCCAGCTCAAACAGAGCGGCAAACTGCCGTATCCGAGCATCAGCGGAATCACGACGGATCGTGTGACTTCCTTCAACGGCAAACAGTTGGACGGCGAATACGACGTTCTGAAGATCAAGATTAAAAAAGTGGATCCGAAAGCAATCTGGAACTTTGCATTCACCGTGGCTCCGATGCACTACTATTCCAATGCCGAAACGATTGCGAAAACCGATTTCGGTGTGGAATACGGTTCCACCGATTTTATGAACAACGTGGTGAAGAACCCCGATAAGCTCGGCGTGCCGGTCGGCGCAGGTCCGTACAAGGCATCCAAGCAGGGCGGACTTGCCGCAGGCGAAACCTATCCGACCAAGGATCGTTTCTGCCAGAACAACGTCATTTACTACGAAAGAAACACCTACTTTAACACCGTCGGAAGCGGACTCTGCAACGCAAAGATCAAGTATCTGCGTTATCAGGTTATCAACTCCGCACAGACCATCGCAACCCTTGGCACGGACGGCATTGACGTGGCGACGCCGAGCGGTACTGCGGAAAATATCGCGGCAATCAACGGCTATGCACATTTGTCTTACAAGGAAGTGGATACCAACGGTTACGGTTATGTAGGGATCAACCCGAAATTCGTTCCGGATATCAATGTCCGCCGCGCCATCATGCACGCGATGAACACCCAGCTTGTGCTGAACTACTATCCGGAAGGCTCCTGCACCCGTATCTTCTGGCCGATGTCCACCACTTCTTGGGCATATCCGAAGGATAACCGTGCGAATCCGTATTATCAGTATCAGACCGCTGATGAAATCCTTGCGTTCTTAAAAAGCTGCGGCTATGAACAGCGCACCGATGAAAAGGGCAACAAGATGCTGGGCAAGAAGAATGACGCCGGCGTATGGGAACAGCTGAAGTACACCTTCACGATCCCCGGCTCCTCCAACGATCACCCGGCAAACCTGATGTTTGAGCAGGCGGCGCAGACTTTGAACAGCATCGGCTTCAATATTTCCGTAAAGACCGATAACTGGGCGCTGAAGAAACTTGCCACCGGCGACCTCGCCGTTTGGGCAGCTGCATGGTCCTCCACCGTAGATCCGGATATGTATCAGGTCTACCATGTGGAATCCAATGCCGCAAGCGTAGAGAACTGGGGTTACAGCGAGATCAAGCGCAACCGCGACAAGTTCTCGTTTGAATACAGCACCATCTATGAGCTCAGCGAAAAGATCGACGCGGCGCGTGAAACGACCGTGGAAAGCGAACGTGCACCGATCTATGCGGAAGCATTGGAACTGGTGATGAAGCTTGCAGTGGAAATGCCGACTTATCAGCGCAAAGATCTGACGGTATTCAATTCTTCCAAAATCGACCGGAACACGTTGACACCCGACAGTGAGCTCGGTCCGAACAACGGCTTGTTCTCCCGCATCTGGGAAATGGACTATGTAAAATAAAAACGCTTCCCGCGAAAAAGAGACTTCGCCCCAAAAGCGGCAAGTCTCTTTTCGGCGGTCAAAGCAGGATGAGGGTTCTTTCATGATTAAATACATCATCAAGCGGCTCGCCATAGCGGTACTCGTACTGTTCGGTGTGTCGATTATCATCTACGCATTGGTTCGCTTCATGCCGACCGACTTCGTGGATCAGAAGTATGCGCCTTTGATCCAATCCGGACAGATGGCGCCGGAACGGCTGGACGAATTAAAAGAACTGTACGGACTTGCCGACCGTTCCTTCGGCGGTATGATCAAAGGTTACGGCAAATGGATGGGCAATCTGCTCAAAGGCGACCTCGGATTGTCGTTCTACTATGAATTGCCCGTGGAGCAGGTTATTTTCGAGAACATGGGAATCTCCTTCGCGCTTGCGTTTGTTTCTCTGATTCTGGAATTTTTAATCGCTGTGCCGCTTGGAATCAAGGCGGCGACGCATCAGTACGGATTTGTAGATTATTCCGCGACGGTACTTGCCATGCTGGGAATCTCTTTGCCGTCGTTCTTCCTCGGCGCAATCTTTATTCGGCTGTTTGCTGTTCAGCTCGGCTGGTTCCCGGTCAATGGCTTGGTCAGTTCGGGACTGGCAAACGATGTGTCCGGTTGGACGATTTTCTGGGACAAAGCGTGGCATCTGGTGTTACCGATGCTGGTGCTGGTGGTACTCAGTATCGGCAGTCTGATGCGGTATACCCGTACCAATACCCTGGAAGTGCTGAACGCGGATTATATCCGCACCGCGCGCGCCAAAGGCGTCAGCGAACATTCCGTGATTTATAAGCACGCATTCCGCAATACCATGATTCCGCTTGTGACCATGCTTGCCGGTACGCTTCCCGGATTGTTCGGCGGCGCGATGATTACCGAGCAGATTTTTGCAATCCCCGGTATCGGGCAAAAAGCATATGTGGCGTTACAGCAGGGAGATATTCCGTTTGTCATGGGCTATAACATGTTCCTTGCCGTATTGACCGTCATCGGAACCTTGCTTTCCGACTTGATGTATGCTGTGGTCGATCCGCGCGTGAAGCTGAACAAATGACCGGAGAGGAGGATTTTTCATTGGATGAACAAAATCAGAATCCGCAGGATGTTGTGGAATTTACCCCGGCGATGACGCCTGATGTGGCGGCGGAAACCGAATCCATTGCGGACAGCGTGAAAACCCTTTCCCCCGGCAGAATGGTGCTGAAACGGTTTTTCCGTTCCAAGCTCTCCATGATCGGTCTGGTGACCTTGATCGTGCTGTTTCTCTTTTCCTTTGTCGGTCCGGAGCTGAAGTTTTTGCCGTTTGTATGGGGCGAAACCGAACTGGACAATTCCCCCGGAAAAACGGTGAAAACCGAAAAAGCGATCGAATATGTGGTGGAAGATCCCGAAACGCACGAAAAGATCAGCTATACCGCGATCTCTGTCTCGGAACAGCAGCTGACCAGTAATATTGAAGCCGCGCCCAGTAAAGATCATTTGCTTGGGACGGACGCGATGACCTATGACGTGTTCTCCCGTCTGATGTATGGCGGCAGAATTTCGCTTACCATCGGATTTGTCGTGGTGCTGTTGGAAACCTTACTCGGCGTGATTCTCGGCGGACTTGCCGGATATTTCGGCAAGTGGGTGGATCAGCTCATCATGCGGATCGTGGATATTTTCTATTGCATTCCGACTTTGCCCCTGATGCTGATTATCAGCTTCATGCTGGACAGTATGGGGGTGGAGGATCACGCCAAGCTGTTCGTCATGATGGCGCTGTTGACTTTGCTCGGATGGGCGGGAACGGCGCGCTTGGTTCGCGGACAGATCTTGTATTTGCGCGAGCAGGAGTACATGATGGCGGCGGAAGCGACCGGACTTCCGGTCTGGCGGAAGATTTTCAAGCATCTTTTGCCGAACGTCATGCCGCAGTTGATCGTGACGATGACCTTGGGACTTGGCGGCATTATCTTGACCGAGGCGACGCTCGGTTATCTCGGACTCGGTTTGCCCTCGCGCTTTGCGACTTGGGGCAATATGATCAACGTGGTATCCGGCGAACACGGTCTGAAATACATTCAGAATTACCCGAATCTTTGGATTGCCCCCGGTATCTGCATCATTCTCGCCGTACTTGCGTTCAACTTTATCGGCGACGGTCTGCGGGATGCTTTCGATCCGAAGTCCAGACGTTGAGGAGGGCATCATGACAGAAAAAAAGCAAACTGACGTACAGACGACCGAAACGGCAGAAAGACAGACTTTGCCGAAGAAGGTGCGGGGGGCATTCTCGCGCCTGCTCGGAAAAAACAAATCGAAAACCAATCAGAATTCTCACTATATCAGCGGAAAGGAATCCCGGCGCATCAGTCGGGAGAACTTCCGGATCATCAAGCAACTGGAAAAGCGCAAACGCCGGAAGAATGTGCCGGAAAGCGTATATCTGACCGAGATGCGCGATCCGCGCAACATCGTGGAATTCGATGATCTGCATACTTATTTCTATACGGATGCCGGTGTAGTCAAAGCGGTGAACGGCGTCAGCTTTGACATTCCGGAGCACTCGATTGTCGGCGTCGTAGGAGAGAGCGGCTGCGGAAAAAGTATTACTTCCATGTCCCTGATGCAGTTGGTACAGGCACCGCAAGGGCAGATTGTCAGCGGCTCCATTCGGTTTCGCTCTACCAAACTGATTCCGGACGGTACAGAGCCGATGACTGTGGTCAAGACGGACGAAAACGGCAATTCCCATGAGGAAGTGCTGTATGATCGGCACGGCAAGGTGCGGAATCGTCCGACCTTCCGGCAGGAAGAACGCGTGGTGGACATTGCGAAAATGCCGGTATCCGAAATGACGCATATCCGCGGCAGGGAGATTTCTATGATCTTCCAGGAGCCGATGACCAGCCTGAATCCGGTGTTCACCATCGGGTATCAGTTAGATGAGGTGACGTTATTGCACGTCCCCGGCGCCACGAAAGAGGACGCGAAAGCGCGGAGTCTGGAAATGTTGAAGCTGGTCGGGATTGCCATGCCGGAGCGCGTGTACGCGTCGTATCCGCATGAGCTTTCCGGCGGTATGCGGCAACGTGTAATGATCGCGATTGCGATTGCCTGCAACCCGAAGCTGATCATTGCGGATGAACCGACGACCGCACTGGATGTTACCATTCAGGCACAGGTGCTGGATTTGCTCCGCGAATTGCGTAAAAAGCTGGACAGCAGTATCATGCTGATTACGCATGACCTGGGTGTCATTGCGGAAATGGCGGATTATGTAGTGGTGATGTATGCGGGCAGAATTGTGGAGAAGGGCACGGTACGGGAGATTTTCAAAAACCCCGCGCATCCGTATACGATCGGATTACACCGCTCCAAACCGGTGGTCAACGCCAAGGTGGATCGCCTGTTCAGCATTCCAGGACAGGTCCCGAACCCGATCAATATGCCGACCACCTGTTATTTCTGTGATCGCTGTGACAAGCGTGTTTGCGCGTGCCATGGAGACTATCCGGAAATGATTCAGCTTTCTCCCACGCATTTTGTGGCATGTCACCTCTATGACAACAAACAGGATCTTACGGAAAAGGAGGGAAACCCGGATGCAGAAGCCAAATGAGCAAGGACAGAAGTCCGAGACTTACACCGGAGAATATCTGCTGGAAGTAGAGCATCTGAAAAAGTATTTCCCTCTGCAAACCGATCTGCTTGGCAGACCGCAGGCGTATTTGCGCGCTGTGGACGATGTGTCCTTCAAAGTCAAGCCCGGCACTACGGTCGGGATCGTCGGCGAAAGCGGTTGCGGAAAAACCACGATGGGGCGTACCATCATGCGTCTGTACAGCGTGACGGGCGGCAAGGTGCTTTTTGAGGGAACGGATCTTGCCACGCTTTCGCAGAAGCAGCTGCGCTTATTGCGCCCGCGGTTGCAGATGATCTTCCAGGATCCGTATTCCTCTCTGTCCCCGCGTATGCCGGTCGGGGAGATTATCGGCGAAGCCGTGAAAGTGCATCATATCGTCCCGCAAAGCCAGTATAAAGAATACATTCTCCACATTATGGAGGAATGCGGATTGCCCGCCCATTATTATGAGCGGTATCCGCATGAATTCTCCGGTGGTCAGCGGCAGAGAATCTGCATTGCGCGTTCGCTTGCTTTGCAACCGCGTTTGATTATCTGCGACGAGCCGGTCAGCGCGCTGGACGTATCCATCCAAGCGCAGATTATCAATCTGTTGCGGGATTTACAGGAAAAACAGTCGCTTGCGTATATTTTCATTTCCCATGATCTGTCCGTGGTCAAGCATATCTCCGATGAGGTGGGGGTAATGTATCTCGGCTCCATGGTGGAATACGCGCCGACCGATGCCATATTCGCATCCCCTCTGCATCCGTATACGCAGGCATTGCTCAGCGCAGTGCCGATTCCGGATCCGGATGTGAAAATGCGGCATAAGGTGCTTGCGGGCGACATCCCGTCTCCCGCAAATCCTCCGTCCGGATGCAAATTCCATACCCGCTGTGAGCATTGTATGGGCATCTGCAAAGAGCAGGCGCCGGAACTCAAAGAAGTCAGCCCCGGACATTTTGTCGCCTGCCATCTCTGTGGCGGCAAAGACAATTAACCGAATCCACTTTCCTTTTGATTTGAGCCGAAGCGAAATCCGATTTTCGCCCGGCTCTTTGTAGGCGCAGACAAACGCCGCGCCTTTTCCCTTTGGCAAACGGGAATATCCCGCTATCAAGCGAAAAAAGAACGGAGCAAAACATGAAGAACCATTCTATTCTGAAAAAGATGCTTGCGGTACTTCTGGTCATCGGCACCTTGCTGTCGCTTCCGGTCGTATCGTATGCGCAGGTTTTGGTCGGCTCGTCGGAAAGCGACGTCAGAAGCGAGCTGTCCAAGCGTTTTGACGACGTGTCGGGGCAGTATGCATTTGCAGACCGAACCGCCGGATTTAATGACAGCGTGAAGAAAAATCCGAAAGATCCGAACACCGCATACTGGATTTTCGTCCATCTGGACGGCAAATCCGTTTCCGAACGGTATAAAGCCAGCGGCAGTATGCTGTCTTTGGGCGATTATGCCCTGTGCAAAGAGGGCATAGACACGGCAGACGCGTTAAAAGAAACCCATATGGCGTTTTTACAGCGTTTGGACGAAGCGGGTATTTCTTATACATATAAGTATTCGTATACCTTGTTCACCAATGCCGTCGGTATTAAAGTGCTGCCTGCGGACGCAAAGAAAATCGAAGCGATGTCCGGTGTGACAAAAGTTTCTTACAGCGAACATTACGCGGAACCGTTGGCAGTGACGGAAAATAACGCGAACGTTTGGGGAACCGGTATCTATAAAACGGACGGAATCGAATATGACGGTTCCAAACTGGTCGTTGCGGTACTGGATACGGGACTTGACCGCAGTCATGCCGCTTTTCTGACCATGCCGAAGGCGTTCGGGATTACCAAAGATCAGGTCGCTTCCCGCATTTTTGACGGAAATACCGGCAAGGGACTTTTGCGCAGTGATAGCACGACGACTATCGACGATGTGTATTATAATGCAAAGATTCCGTTTGCTTATGACTATGCAGACAAGGATCCGGTGGTTTACCCGTCTTACTCCGTACACGGTACGCATGTTGCCGGCATTATTGCGGGCAATCTCGGCGCCGCATCGGGCGAGTTTATCAAAGATTCCGACGGGAATCCGATTTTGGGCAAGAACGGGGAACCGCTGACTTTCCGCAGCGTTGCGCCGGAAGCACAGCTTGTCATCTGCAAAGTGTTCACCGACCGGGAGGACAGTAAGTCGCTGGGCGGTGCGGAAACCATTGACATTCTGGCGGCGCTGGAGGATTGCGTAAAACTCGGCGTAGACGTCATCAACATGAGTCTTGGCTCGTCCGCAGGCTTCTCTGAGGGCGACGATGAACTGACGCGCGAGGTCTATCAGAGCATTCGGGACAACGGCATCAGTCTGGTTGTGGCGGCAAGCAATGATTATTCCTCCGCTTACGGCAGCCGTACCGGTACCAACCTGACCAGTACGCCGGACTCCGCCACTGTCGGTTCTCCGTCTACTTATGAAATGGCGCTGTCCGTTGCCAGCATCAGCGGTCAGAAATCGCAGTATATGATGACTGCCGATAAGGAAGCGGTTGTATTCTTCAACGAAGTTTCCGACGGGAACGGCAACAAAAAAGAATTCGTCAAAGAACTGCTGAAAAAGCTGGGAAAAGGCGAAAAAGAAACTGTGACGTTGCCGTTTGTGGCAGTTCAGCTTTACGGGCAGATCACCGGATATACCGGACTGGACGTCAAAGACAAGATCGTTTTGGTGGAACGCGGCGGCGGTAACATGACCTTTGAGGAAAAGGTGCGGATCGCCAAGATGAAGGGCGCGCTTGCGGTCATCATCTATAACAATGTCAGCGGTAACATCAATATGACCATCGGCGGCGTCAGCGATATTCCGGTTTGCTCCATCACCATGGACGCGTCCAGATCGCTTTTGTCGCGGATCAACGGTCAGCGTGAGGGGGAGATCACGATCTCCGCAGATCTTTTGGGCGGACCGTTTATGTCCGACTTCAGCTCTTGGGGACCGACACCTTCTCTGCGCCTGAAACCGGAGATCACCGCGCACGGCGGCGACATTACTTCCTCTGTTCCCGGCGGCTGGGACACCTTGTCCGGAACCAGTATGGCGGCGCCGAATATGGCGGGCGCGTATACCTTGGTGCTCCAGTATTTGCGTGATCCGTCGAAATTCGCTACGATCTTAAGCAGAAACGATCAGATTGCGCTTGCAAACCGCCTGATTATGAGTACTCCTGTCATTGCGTATGACGAATACGGCACGCCGTATTCTCCGCGTAAGCAGGGGGCGGGACTTGCTACTATCAAAAACGCGATCACCACGCGGGCGTATCTCTATGTAGACGGTACGGACAAGACCAAGATCGAACTTGGCGATGACAAAGACAAGACCGGCGTGTATGATCTGACTTTCCATCTGAAAAATCTCGGCGATACCGCCCGGATGTATGACCTGTCTGTGCTGTTGATGACGGAATCGGTGATTGAGGACAACGCCGGCGTCAAGACCGTTGCGGAACATGCATACATGCTCAACGATATGGCGGAGATCACCTATTTCGTCAACGGTACCGAACTGACAGACGGAAAAGTACGCCTTGGTGCAAACGCCGATGTAAAGATCACGGCAAAGGTACGGTTGCTGGATGAGGCAAGAAAGTATCTGGACGATAACTTCCAAAACGGTATGTATGTGGAAGGGTTCGTTTGCTTGAAAGACAACGATACCACCGAGACGGCAGTGGATCTGTCCGTTCCGTTCCTTGGTTTCTACGGCGACTGGCATGCGGCTCCGATGTTTGACCTTTCCGCTTTTGAGGAAGCGGATGCCAAGCAGGACGACTCGATTCCGGATGATGAGAAGCCGCAGGCGCAGGTATATGCGACTGTTCCGCTTGGCTCCTATTACACCGGCAAATATATCATTCCGCTCGGAACTTATCTGTATAACATTCCGACCTGGATGAATAAGACGATGTATGCCTCCGAGGATAAAGTCTCTGTCTCCATGTATGACGCGACCAATCACCGCACCGCCTATGAATTGTATTCCATTTATACCGGACTTCTGCGCGGGGCGAAGTATATGACGATCAAGATCACCGATACCACGACCGGAGAAGTGATCTACGAGGAAACGCAGACCAATATCCGCAAAGCCTTTTCCGGTGGCTCCACCACTGCCTCCGCGGCAAATGTGTTGTTAGAGCTCTCCCCGCAAAAGCTCGGACTAGCCAACAACCGTAAATACCAGATCGAAATGTTCGGGCAGATGGATCAGGTGCTGGATCACGGGTATCCTGCCGCACGCGCAGAGGATTCGTTCTCCTGCACGTTCTATGTGGATAACGAAGCGCCGGAACTTATCGACTATCGGGTGCGCTTTGATCCTTATAAAGAGGGCAAAGAGACGAAGTATAAGGTTTATCTGGACATGGATGTTTATGATAATCATTATGCACAGTCCGTTGCGCTCTGCTATCTGAACAATGACGAAATGGAGCTGGAGCTTCTGACCGGCGAATGGATTCCGATTGAATCCACCCGCGGCGGGATTACGACAGTTTCCATCGACATCACCGATTATTATGATTCGGACATTGAGATGTATATCCAGGTGGACGACTATGCGCTCAATACCCGCGCGTATCGTCTCTCTGACTGGAAAACGCTTGCGGAAGCGGTCGTTTATCCGGAGAAAGTACAGATTACAAACGGCGACAGCGTAGAGCTTGACATCGGGGAGGTACAGAGCCTTTCCGTGAAAGTTACGCCGGATAATACGGCTTCCACCAACCTTTATTGGACTTCCTCCAATGAAAAGGTTGTCAAGGTCAAAAACGGAGAACTCTATGCGGTGGGCGAAGGCACTGCTACCGTTACGGTCTATGCCGCGCCGAACGCTTCCACCAAAAACAAAGCCACGATCCGCGTCCATGTGACGGATCAGGTGAGTACAAAACAGATCAAGCTGAAATCCTTGAAGCTCGGACTTTTGCGTAATGGCGACGGTGCCATGGTGGATCCGACAGAGTTGATGGATGTGCATCCGAACACTACCTATGTGCTGAATGTCAGCGCGGATCCGTGGTACTTCCCGGGAGAACTGGACATCCGTTTTGAAAGCAGTGCGCCGGATGTGGCAAGCGTAGACGCAAAGACCGGCGTGGTGCAGACTTTGCGTGAGGGGACTGCCTATATCACGGCGACGCAGTATGTCGGCGGCAAAGCCTCCGCGTTTGCCGTTACGGCGAAGCTGAACGTCGGACCGGAATTTGAAGTTTCCAACGGCTATCTGCGCGGATACCACGGACTTGGCGGAAAGGTTACGATCCCCAAGAGCCTGAACGTATATTATATTTACGAAGAAGCATTCAAAAACAACAACAACATCACGGAACTGGAGATTTCCGAGCCGTGTATGGAAATTCAGCAAAGCGCGTTTGACGGCATGACCGCGCTGAAGCGCGTCATTCTGCCGCAGAGCGTGACGTTCGTTGCAAGCGACGCGTTCCGGAACTGTACGGCGCTGGAGCGTGTGGATCTGCATTCCCGCGCGATCACCTTCAACAACCGGTGCTTTGCAGGCTGTACTTCTTTGAAATATGTGCAGAATATCGTTGTGACGGATCCTGCCGTAGACGTGAAAAAAACCAATCTGCTGGATCTTACGGAGTCACAGTTTACACGGGTTTCTCCGAAGATCGGTACGCTTGGGAGCCAAGCGTTCAGAGGTTGTACCGCACTGGAGACGGCGGACATTACCGAACTGCGCGTCAGCGGTGAGAGCGTATTTGAGGGATGCACCGCGCTTCGCAAGGTGATTTTGTCCTCTCATACGGTGTTCGGCGATCAGATGTTCACCGGATGCGGCAATCTGACGACCTTGGAATTTACCGATTGTGACACGATGTATACCGGCGGCGCAAAAATTCCGTTTGACGGATGCAATGTGAAAGAACTGCGCTTCCAGAACGGTGCGGATGGCGTGTATTACCGCCATACTGACGGATGCTATTATACGGACGAAACCCTGCAAACGTTGGTGTTCGCACCGCAGGATCTGAAATCCTATACGGCGCCGGCTTCCCTGCGCACGATTTGCGCGGGCGCCTTTGCCGGAAACGCAAATCTGCGTTCCGTAAATCTCGGCAATGTCACGACCATCGGCGACTATGCGTTTGCCAATGCCACAGGACTGAACTATAAGGATTATGCCCTCGTGATTCCGGCAAGCGTCACTTCTATGGGGAAGGGCGTGTTCTACGGCTGCTATCGGCTGAAAAATGTCCGGGTAGACGCGCAGATCACCGAATTGCCTGCGGATACCTTTGCTTATGCCGCGCTGAATACCATTACGCTCAGCCAGACCATTCAAAGACTTGGCGATCGCGCGTTCTTCTATACGGATTTCGGAGACGACGGCAAAGCGTTGGATCTGCGCGCAACCAATGTCACGGCGCTTGGTGATTATGTCTTTGCTTATACCTACTGTCTGAAAGAAATTCATCTGCCCGCGCTGACGGAAGTCGGTTACGGCACATTCTTCTATGCGCCGGATACTTCCTTTGCGGGGGCGCCGGAGAAATATCCGCTTGCCAAAGTCACATTTGCACCGGGTACCACTGCCATCGGTACTGCCACGTTCTTCAGCTATGGCGGATTCCCGTCCTTGACGGTCATTTCTTTGCCGGACAGCGTGAAAAACAGCGTTACAAAGATCGCGGATGCGACCTTTGCGGGATGCTCTGCCGTGACTACGCTGAATCTCGGCAAACTGACGTATGTCGGGGATCGTGCATTCTCCGGCTGTACCGCCCTGACGGGACTGGATACTTCCGCGCTGACGTATGTCGGGGACCGCGCATTTGCGGATTGCAAGAATCTGACCTTCTCCGATCTCTCACATGTCACCTCCATCGGGAGCAATGCGTTTGCCCGCACCACGGTGACAGCGGCAGATCTGCGCGCTTGTGAAACGATTGGAAGCCGCGCATTCTATGACAGTACCCTGGCTACTTTGACCGGACTGGACAAACTCACGACAATCGGGGATTATGCGTTTGCCAATACCGATTTGTCCGGCACGTTTACCTTCCCGGCAACCCTTGCGGCAAAACGCGGTGCCGTCGGTAAGGGAATCTTTATCGGTACGCAGGTTTCCCGCGTGGAGATGGCGGCTGAAAACGCGCGGTATTTCGCGGTGAACGGCGTATTGTTCCTGCACTTGGAAAACGGTGCCGTCGAACTGGTGCTTTGCCCGCCGGCTTATGATGCAACCTCCTATCTTGTACCGGAGGGAACCGTGCGGATCGGAGACGACGCGTTCCGCGATGTGAAGAAGCTGGAGACGGTGACGTTTGCCGCTTCGGTTGCGGCAATCGGCGACAAGGCATTCTATGCCTGCGGCGCAAAAACGTACGTCTTTCTGGGACTGACGGCGCCGATTTTGGAGACTTACATTGCGAATACCTTTGAAAACGATACGCAACGGTATATTTTCTCCACGGCTTCCGCTGTGGACCGCAAGGGCGATCTTGCCAAAGCGGAGGAAAAATATTATGCAAACTTCCTGACCTATGCGGCATTGGTGCTTTATCCGGAAATGTCCGGTATGGATTCGCTCGGACTTACCCTGTCCTATCCGGCGAACGCCGCGGGCTTTGACGGAAGAATCTGGACGCTGTTCTTTGCGAACGCGCAAAAGACCGACATCATTCCGGAGGAAGAAACCAAACAGGCAATCGAAGCCATTGCAAACTTACCCACACCGGAAGAAATTGCGGCGGTCGCCTCCATGCAGGATAAAGATGCCGCGAAAGCACAGCTGGAAACCTACAAAGCGGCAGTGAAAAATGCCCGTTTGGCGTATAATAAAGTGGCAAACGTCGATCAGAAGGCATTTATTACCGATGCGGCAGATCTGTTTACTGCGGAAGCCGCGATCCGTTCCGCGCGCACGGCGCTGGGTGAAACGGTGCGGATTGACAGTCTGCGCGTCAAGACCTCTCCTACGAAGCTGACCTATCAAGCCGGAGAACTGTTTGACGCGACCGGTATGGTGCTGACGGTGATCTACGACGACGCATCCGAGGAGGATGTATCGACCGGATTTGTTTTGCCGACCGAGCCGCTGTATGCCGGTCAGCAAACGGTGAAATTCAGCTATTGCGGAATCGAAAAAGAAATCTCCGTGACAGTGAATCGCACCGTTGGACCGGATCAGCCGGATCAACCCGACCAACCGGATCAGCCGGATCCGCCGACGCCTCCCGTGACGCCGGAAGATCCCGAACAGCCGCAAAGCGGTTTGCCGGTCGGCGCAGTGATTGCCATTGTGGTGGGCGCAGTTGCCGTATGCGGTGCGATTGTTTTCGTCGTGATCCGCAAAAAACGGAAATCTTAAGTTTTTCCTTATCAAAAACACGGAGCATTTGGAAATGTTCCGTGTTTTTTTTGTTGGCGATCCTGCAAAAGGCAGAAAGAACGGGCTTTTTTCGGACGGTTTGCATGCTTTGCGAGATTACGCGGAGGAACATCGAAGCGCTTTTTGCATGGCTTTTTCAAAAAAAATAAAAAAAATTTGAAAAAAGGGGTTGACAAATGAAAAAAACGTGGTATAATAGGCACATAAACTTTAACACGCTAAAGCGATAAAGAAAGGAATTAAAATCATGAAACGAATCATTAGTTTGGGATTAACGGTACTGATGCTTGCGGCTATCGCGCTGGGATGTGTTTCCTGCGGAAGCGATGTCGAACTCAATTTCGGCAAAGAATGTGTTGCCGTTGCAACGCAGCTTGACGCGCTCAACGGTCTGAAAAAGGGAGACGCCGATCTGGCGGTGATCGACTCCGTGATGGCGGGCTACTACATGAAAAGCGGCAACTTCAACGATTATCAGACGTTGAAATTCGTGCTTGCAACCGAGGAATACGGCATTGCGGCAAAGAAGGGCAACGAAGCGCTGATGAGCAAAATCAACGAAGCGATGATCGCGCTTGCGGACAGCGAATACAAGACCATCGCGGAAAAGTACGGACTGACTTCCGAAACGCTTGTCACCAAAGATACGGCAAACCCCTACGCAAACGCAACCGACGGTTCTTTCGATGCCGTGAAAACCTCCAAGAAGCTGGTAATCGGCTATACCCTGTTCGCGCCGATCGCTTACAACGACGAGAACAATGCGTTGGTTGGCTTTGATGTGGATCTGGCACGGGCGGTAGTCCGGTATATCAATACGACTTACAACACCGAAATTGAAGTGGAATTCACCGTGATCGACTGGAATAACAAAGAAACCTTGTTGCAGAACGGTACCATTGATCTTGCATGGAACGGTATGACCATCACTCCGGAACGCAGCAGCGCGATGACCATCTCGGTTCCGTATCTGCGCAACCAGCAGGCGGTTGTGTGCAAGAAAACCGACGCTTCCAAATATGAGAGTGCAGACCTGCGCGAGTTTGAACGCAAAGTTGTGGACGCGATCGTGATCGTGGAAAGCGGCTCTGCCGGAGAAGAACTGGTGAAAAAGACCGAAAATTAAACGGTCAGAAATTCAAAATCACTTTACAGATCGGATATTATCATGGAATTTTTACCCTTATTCCGGAATCTGCTGGAGGGCTTCGGCGTTACGCTGAAGCTCTTTGGGCTTACATTGGTGATCGCCATTCCGCTTGGATTGGTGGTCGCTTTGCTGTCCATGTCACGCTTCAAGCCTCTGTCCTACCTGATGAAAGCCATCATTTGGGTGGTGCGCGGCACGCCGCTGTTGTTGCAGTGTGTGTTGATTACGTTCTTACCGTCGATCTTCGGTATGCAGAGCAAAGCAATCGCCGCTTTTTTCGGGTGCAGTGTATCGGATGTGCTGTTTATTTTGGTGCTGATTGCGTTCGGACTCAATTACGCCTGCTATTTTGCGGTGATTTTTGAGGGCGGCATCCGCAATATTCCGCGCGGACAGTATGAAGCGGGACAAGTGCTTGGACTTACGCGCACGCAGATCTTCTTTCATGTGATCCTGATGCAGTTGTTCCGCCGCATTCTTGCGCCGATGAGCAATGAGATCATTACGTTGGTCAAAGATACTGCGCTTGCGAAGGCATTGGGCGTGGTGGAGATTTTGTGCGTGGCAAACAACGCGGTCAACAAATATGTGGTGCTGACGCCGCTTGCCTATGCCGCGGCATTTTATCTTGCGTTCTCGGCGGTGTTGACATGGCTGTTCCACCGGCTGGACAAGAAACTCAGCTACTATTCGGTATAAGGAGGACGCGATGGGATACTTACAGGTAGAGAATCTGCAAAAACAATTCGGAAATACCGAGGTTTTGCGGAAAATTTCCTTTTCTCTGGAAAAGGGCGAAATCCTCGCCATCATCGGTTCCTCCGGCAGCGGAAAAACCACGCTTTTACGGTGCCTGAACTTTTTGGAGCGGGCGGACAGCGGCACCATTTCCGTCGGCGGCGAAACCTTGTTTGACGGTGCGGAGCAAGCCGCTTATTCGGAGGCGCAGATGCGGGAGCGGCGGTTGCATTTTGGATTGGTGTTCCAGTCTTTCAATCTGTTTCCGCAATATACGGCACGGCAGAATATTATGCTTGCGCAAACGCTTCCCGCCTACGCGAACAGGCGGCGGATCCTGCACAAAAATTTCCGAACCCGCATGGGGAATCTGTTCCGGAAGCTGTTTGGGAAAGCGCAGAAGGCGCTTTTGCCCGCACCGCCTTCCAAAAAGCAGATTGCCGCGGACGCGCAAAGTCGCGCGGACGCGTTACTGGCGCGGGTGGGACTGTCCGACCGCGCGTCGAATTATCCCTGCCAGCTTTCCGGCGGACAACAGCAACGCGTTGCAATTGCGCGCGCACTGGCGTTACAACCGGATATTCTGTGCTTTGACGAGCCGACCTCTGCTTTGGATCCGGAGCTGACCGGAGAAGTGCTGAAAGTGATCCGTTCCCTCAAGGATGGAGACAGCACCATGGTGGTCGTGACGCATGAAATGGAATTTGCACGGACCGTCGCGGACCGGATTCTGTTCCTTGCGGATGGAAAGATTGAGGAAAGCGGTACGCCGGAAGAAGTGTTCGGTAATCCGAAATCCCCGAAAACCAAGGCTTTTTTAAGCCGCACCAAGTTTTGAACCGCACTTTGCGATAAAAAATCAGAATTTTTTTGCAAAAGCACTTGACAAAACGGCATGTGGTGTGTATAATAGCAAATGTAAGGCAAAGGCGTCTGCGAGCGAAAGCTCTCAGACGCTCTTTCTTTTTAAAACCAAATCAAACATCGGAAACGGGGCAATGGCGTCTTGTAAAATACAAGGCGAATTGCCCCGTTTTTGTACAAAGTAAGGAGAGAAAACAATGGAAAAGGTTACGGATTATTTCGGCAGTCTGGTATTTGACGACAGAGTGATGAAAGCGACGCTTTCCGCGGATGTGTATGCTTCCCTCAAGAAAACCATCGATGAAGGCGCATCACTGGATGCAAAGGTGGCGGACGCGGTGGCGCTTGCCATGAAAGATTGGGCGATTGCGCGCGGTGCGACGCATTTTACCCATTGGTTTCAGCCTTTGACCGGCGTGACTGCCGAGAAACATGACAGCTTCATTTCTCCGGCTCCCGACGGACGGGTGATTATGGAGTTTTCCGGAAAAGAGTTGATTAAAGGCGAGCCGGACGCGTCCAGCTTCCCGTCCGGCGGCTTGCGTGCAACCTTTGAAGCGCGCGGCTATACGGCATGGGATCCGACCTCCTACGCTTTTATCAAAGATAAAACGCTGTGCATTCCGACCGCATTCTGTTCTTACGGCGGCGAAGCGCTGGATAAGAAAACGCCATTACTTCGCTCCATGCAGGCGTTGAACAAGCAGGCACTGCGCATTCTGCGGTTGTTTGGCAACACCGAAGTCAAGTGTGTGCGTACCTCCGTCGGACCGGAGCAGGAATACTTCCTTGTCGATAAAGAAATGTATGAAAAACGCAAAGATCTGATGTTTACCGGCAGAACCCTGTTCGGTGCAAAACCGCCGAAAGGGCAGGAACTGGACGATCATTATTTCGGCGTAATCAAACCGCGGGTTGCGGCGTATATGGCAGATCTCAACGAAGAATTGTGGAAGCTTGGCATTCTTGCCAAGACCGAACATAACGAAGTTGCACCGGCACAGCATGAGCTTGCACCGATTTATGCGACGACGAATATCGCGACTGACCATAACCAGCTTACCATGGAGATCATGCAAAAAGTCGCCTCCCGCCACGGATTGGTTTGCTTGTTGCATGAAAAACCGTTTGCCGGCGTCAACGGAAGCGGTAAACATAACAACTGGTCGATGGCGACCGATACCGGCGTGAATCTGCTGACGCCGGGAGAAACGCCGTATGAAAACGCACAGTTTCTGCTGTTCCTCTGCGCGGTCATCCAAGCGGTGGACGATTATCAGGATCTGCTTCGGTTGTCCGTCGCAACCGCCGGCAACGATCATCGTCTTGGCGCAAACGAAGCGCCGCCTGCCGTCGTATCCATGTTCTTGGGGGAGGAGTTAAGCGCGGTATTGGACGCCATTGAAAATGACAAGGCTTATAATGCGGCGGAAAAGACCGTGATGAAGCTCGGCGTACACGTTTTACCGAAATTCACCCGTGATACCACCGACCGCAACCGGACTTCGCCGTTTGCTTTCACCGGCAATAAATTTGAATTCCGGATGCTCGGTTCCTCCAACAGCATTGCCTGCGCGAACATTATGCTCAACGCCGCCGTTGCGCAGTCGCTGAAACTGTATGCGGATGCGTTGGAAAAGGCAGAAGATTTTGAGGGGGCGCTCCATGATTTAATCAAAAATACGATCAAAGCGCACAAGCGGATCATCTTCAACGGCAACGGATATGACGACGCGTGGATCAAAGAAGCAACGGAAAAGCGCGGACTTCTGAATCTGCGCACTACGCCGGACGCTTTGCCGACCATCCTTGCCAAGAAGAATGTCGAAATGCTGACCGCACAAGGGGTGTTCACGCCGGCAGAGATCGAATCCCGCTATGAAATTACGCTGGAGAACTATTGCAAGACGGTCAATATTGAAGCGCTGACCATGGTGGATATGGCGCGCAAAGAGATTCTGCCGGCTGTGGAAGCCTACGGGAAAGAACTTGCGGATACTTACGTCGCAAAAGCCGCGATCGCGCCGGATGTACCGGGCAAATATGAGAAACGCGCGGTGAAAAAGCTCTCTGCGCTTGCGGATGAAATTGACGCGGCGACGGACGCGTTGGAAGCCGTTACTTTGCAGTATAAAGCAATCGGAGATATGACGGAGGCGGCGTTCTTCATTCGGGATACGATGTTACAGAAGATGGCGGAGTTACGCGTGGTCTGTGACGAAGCGGAAGTGGCGACGGCGGAAAAATACTGGCCGTTCCCGACCTACGGAAAACTGCTGTTCGGCGTTCGATAAGATCTGCCATTTTGTATGAAACAAAAGCAACTATGGCAGCTACAACCGAAAACAAGAAAAACACTGTTTGAAAAGGAGAGAGAATCATGACTTTCAGCCCCGTAAACACCATCTGGGTACTGCTCGGCGCCGCTTTGGTGTTCTTCATGCAAGCCGGCTTTTCCATGTGTGAAGCAGGATTTACCCGTGCAAAAAATACCGGCAATATTCTGATGAAGAATCTGATGGATTTCTGCATCGGAACCCCGTGCTTCTGGCTGATCGGATTCGGTATCATGTTCGGCAGCGGCACCGCGCTGTTCGGATGGATCGATCCGATGATTATGAAGGATTACAGCCACATCTTGCCGGCGGGCGTTCCGCTTTGGGCATATGCGATTTTCCAGACCGTATTCTGCGCCACCTCCGCGACCATTGTATCCGGCGCGATGGCAGAGCGCACCAAATTCAGCGCATACTGCATTTATTCTGCGGCGATTTCGCTGTTCATCTATCCGGTATCCGGTCACTGGATCTGGGGCGGCGGATGGCTTGCCGAACTCGGTTTCCATGATTTCGCCGGTTCGACGGCGGTGCATATGGTAGGGGGAATCTGCGCTCTGATCGGTGCGAAGATTTTAGGCCCGCGGATTGGGAAGTACGATCAGAACGGCAAACCCCGCGCCATTCTCGGACACAATCTGACGTTTGCCGCATTGGGTGTGTTTATCCTGTGGTTCTGCTGGTTCGGTTTCAACGGCGCGTCCACGGTCGGAATGGATTCGGACGCTTTGATGGAAAGCGCCGGCAGGGTATTCTTCAATACCAACCTTGCGGCGGCGCTTGCCTGCTGCACCACCTTGATCTTCACTTGGATCCGCTACAAAAAGCCGGATGTTTCTATGACCTATAACGCGGCGCTTGCCGGTTTGGTCGGCATCACTGCCGGATGCGACGCCGTGAGTCCGCTGGGCGCGGCAATCATGGGTGTGGTGTTCGGGATCGTGATTGTACTGGCAGTGGAATTCTTCGATAAAGTTGCCAAAATCGACGATCCGGTTGGTGCCATTTCCGTACATTGCGTATGTGGCGCGCTCGGTACGTTGCTCACCGGACTGTTCGCAACCGGTGTGACGACGGAAAAAGGCTTGTTCTATGGCGGCGGTCTGCATTTCTTCGGTGTACAGGCGCTCGGCGTGGTATCGGTTGCCGCTTATACGGCAGTGCTGATTACGGCAGTATTCCTGATCTTAAAGCATACCATTGGGTTGCGTGCATCTGCGGCAGATGAAATCGAGGGCTTGGATCTCTCCGAACACGGGCTTCTCACTGCTTATGCGGGATTTGCCATGCTCCCCGATACGCTGACCGGCGATGAGCATCTGCCGGTTGCGCCGACGGCAGAAATGCTTCCTGCGGAAGAAACCGTGGTCGTGAAGAATGTAGCAACCGCATCGGTTCCGGGTACGCCGAAGTTCACGAAAGTGGAGATTATCTGTAAGGAAGCGAAGCTGGAGACGCTGAAAAACGCTATGAGTGCGCTTGGGATCACCGGAATGACGGTTTCCCATGTGTTGGGATGCGGCGTGCAGAAAGGAAAGCCGGAGTATTACCGCGGCGTCGCGGTGGAACCGGATCTGTTGCCGAAGGTGCAGGTGGATATTGTGGTGAGCAAGGTGCCGGTGCGCGATGTGATCGAAACGGCAAAGAAAGCTTTGTATACCGGACATATCGGAGACGGAAAGATCTTTGTTTATGATGTGGAAAACGTCGTGAAAGTGCGCACGGGCGAGGAAGGCTACGCCGCGCTTCAGGATGTAGAATAAATGCCGGCGGCATAGGGGGATATGCCGCGCGGCGACCTCGGACCGGTGTCCGACGCTTTGTAGGGCTGTGTTTTTTGGAACACAGTCCTTTTTGCGCGGATCGGCAACAAGCTTTTTTTGAAAAAATCATACCAACCTATTGACAAGGTAGGTAAAGTGTGCTATACTGTGTTTACCTACAAGAAAGGTAGGCAATTATGAGGAAAGGCGGGAGCAGAATGCAATTTGCAGAAAAACAGAGAAACCGGCGATGTCGGGCGCGGATAAAATATCCCCGGTATGGAGATTCTACCAAGGAACCCGTCTGTTTCGGCACAGTTTATCAAGAAACATAGTCAAATTACGATAGAGAGAAGGATTTTTATCATGTCTATTTTTACTTCCGCAGATCAACTGATCGGCAAAACTCCGCTTTTGGAATTGACGCATATTGAAAAAGAACTCGGTTTACAGGCAAAAATTCTTGCCAAATTGGAATATTTCAATCCGGCAGGTTCGGTGAAAGATCGTGTGGCGAAAGCCATGCTGGACGACGCGGAGGCGGCGGGTACCCTTACGCCGGATTCCGTCATTATTGAGCCGACTTCCGGAAACACCGGAATCGGACTGGCGTCGGTTGCTGCCGCACGCGGCTACCGCATTATCATTGTGATGCCGGAAACGATGTCGGTTGAACGCAGACAGATTATGAAGGCCTACGGCGCGGAGCTTGTGCTGACAGAGGGCGCAAAGGGGATGAAAGGGGCGATCGCCAAAGCGGAAGCCCTGGCGAAAGAAATCCCCCACAGCTTCATCCCCGGACAGTTTGTCAATCCCTCCAACCCGAAAGCGCACTATGAAACGACCGGTCCTGAGATTTTTGCGGACACGGACGGCAAGGTGGATTTCTTTGTCGCAGGCGTCGGCACAGGCGGAACCGTGACCGGTGTCGGCAAATACTTGAAGGAAAAGAAGCCGGATGTGAAGATCGTCGCGGTGGAACCGGCAAGCTCTGCTGTGCTTTCCACCGGCGTTGCCGGCGCACATAAGATTCAGGGAATCGGTGCCGGATTTGTACCGGAAGTATTGGATACGAAGATTTATGACGAGATCATTCCGGTTTCCAACGAGGACGCGTTTGCATACGGAAAGATGGTCGGCAAAAAAGAAGGCGTTTTGGTCGGAATTTCTTCCGGCGCCGCACTCTCTGCCGCTGTCACGCTTGCAAAACGTCCGGAAAACGCAGGTAAGACCATTGTGGTCTTGCTCCCCGATACGGGCGACCGGTATCTGTCCACGCCGCTGTTTGCGGATTAAAATACAGCAAAAAGGCTCTGGCGCGTCTGAATTCGGCGGGTTGAAAAAGAGCGGAAAGGAAAAATCATGCATGTGATTTATGCGGATAATGCCGCAACCACCAAAATGAGCCGCGTCGCTATCGACGCGATGCTGCCGTATTTGGAGACGGTGTATGGGAATCCGTCCAGTTTGCATTCTGTGGGGCAGAAAGCGAACGAAGCATTGACCAAGGCACGGGAGGAAATTGCCGCCTGTCTTGGCTGTTCTCCCAAGGAAATCTATTTCACTTCCGGCGGCAGTGAAGCGGATAATCAGGCGATTCTGTCTGCCGCGGCACTCGGCGAGCGGAAAGGAAAGAAGCATATTCTTTCCACCGCGTTTGAGCATCACGCGGTCTTGCACACACTGGAAAAATTAAAACAGCGGGGATTTGAAATTGAACTGCTGGACGTGCATGGTTATGGGAATATTACGGCGCAGCAGGTCAAAGACGCCATTCGGGACGATACCTGTCTTGTGACCGTCATGTATGCGAACAATGAGATCGGTTCCGTTCTGCCGATCACGGAGATCGGAAAGGTCTGCAAGGAAAAAGGTGTGATTTTTCACACCGACGCCGTACAGGCGGCGGGGCATCTGCCGATTGATGTCGGCGCACAGAATATAGATTTACTGTCGCTTTCCGCGCACAAATTCCACGGACCGAAAGGAATCGGCGTGCTGTACGCACGCAAGTGCGTGCCGTTGGTATCCCTCATTGAGGGTGGTGCGCAGGAGCGCGGTAAACGAGCCGGAACGGAAAATCTGCCTGCAATCATGGGCATGGCGGCAGCGCTTCAGGATGCCTGCGCGCATATGGAAGAAAACGCCGCCAAAGTTACGGCACTCCGTGATCGTCTTATTGCGGGACTGTCGGAAATCCCGCATTGTGCGCTGAACGGCGATCCGGTCCATCGGCTTCCCGGAAATGTCAGCTTCTGCTTTGAGGGCATCGAGGGGGAGAGCTTGCTGTTGCTTTTGGATGAGAAGGGGATTTGCGCTTCTTCCGGCTCTGCCTGTACTTCCGGTTCGCTGGATCCCAGTCATGTGTTGCTTGCGATCGGCAGAGTGCATGAGATTGCACACGGTTCGCTCCGGCTTTCCTTGTGTGAAACCAACACGGAGGAAGAAGTGGATGTGATGCTGAGGGAAATTCCGAAAGTCGTTTCGTATTTGAGAAATATGTCTCCGTTGTGGCGGGACAAAGTGGAAGGAAAGAAGCCGTTTGTGCTTTAAGCGCACCGGATGGGAGGAAGGTAAAGATGGCATTATACAGCGAAAAAGTGATGGATCATTTCAAAAACCCCCGCAATGTGGGCGTGATTGAAAACGCGGACGGTGTAGGCGAGGTCGGCAACGCCAAATGCGGCGATATTATGAAGATTTATCTGAAGATCGACCAGGATGTGATTACCGATGTAAAGTTTGAAACATTCGGATGCGGTTCTGCGATTGCGTCCAGTTCTATGGCGACGGAGATGATCAAGGGCAAGCCGGTTTCCGAAGCGTTGCAATTGTCTAACAAGGCGGTTGCGGAAGCACTGGACGGACTTCCCGCACATAAAATGCACTGTTCGGTGCTTGCGGAGGAAGCCATCAAGGCGGCGGTGAAGGATTATTACGACCGGCATAATATTCCGTATGACGCCTGCAAATTTGCGGATTGCGAAAGCTGTCCGCACTGCCATGAATAAGCAGAAAGCTCTGATCGCGATGAGCGGCGGCGTGGATTCTTCCGTCGCCGCTTATTTGATGAAGCAAGCCGGCTATGACTGCATCGGCGTGACGATGAAATTATTTGATCCTGTGGACGCAGGTGTGGAGCGGGAAAAGAGTTGTTGCTCGCTTTCCGATGTAGAGGATGCGCGGAGCGTGGCGTATCGGCTGGGGATTCCGTATTATGTGTTCAATTTCACTGCGGATTTTCATCGACAGGTGCTGGAGCGGTTCGTCTGCGCTTATGAAAACGGCGCGACGCCGAATCCGTGTATCGATTGTAACCGGTATTTGAAGTTTGACAGCCTGTATCAAAGAGCGCAGATCCTCGGTTGCGATCGGGTGGCGACCGGACATTATGCCCGGATTGTGCAGGTCGGAAACCGGTATGTTCTGAAAAAGGCGTTGGACGCAAGCAAGGATCAGAGTTATGTGTTGTATGCGCTGACGTCCTCCCAGCTTGCGCATACGGCGTTCCCGCTCGGAACGCTTTGCAAGTGCGAAACCAGACAGATCGCGAAAGAACAGGGCTTTTACAACGCGGACAAGCCGGACAGTCAGGACATTTGCTTTGTGCCGGACGGCGATTACACTGCTTTCATCCGCCGCTTTACGGGGAAGGATTATCCGGCGGGGGATTTCACGGACGCAAAGGGAAACGTGCTCGGCACACATCGCGGTATCATCTGCTATACGGTCGGACAGCGGCGCGGACTTGGGATTGCGGCACCACAGCCTTTGTATGTGACCAGGATCTGCCCTGCGGAAAACCGCGTGGTGTTGGGATCAAAGGAGGAATTGCTTTGCGCGGATTTTGTGGTCAAGGACTGCAATTTTACCGGCTTTGCAACGGTACCGACGCATTTTTCCGCTTCCGTACAGGTGCGCTACCGTGGCGCGGAACAAGAAGCACAGGTGACGGTGCTCCGGGATACGACCGTGCGGGTGCATCTATGTACGCCGCAATCTGCCGTGACCGTCGGACAGGCGGCGGTATTTTATGACGGTGATCTTTTGCTCGGCGGCGGTACTATTGCCGCAGTCGGAGAGGAAGCAATCTGAGCAGTTTGGGAAAATAAGCGATTCCTGCAAAAACAGAACACGTCCGCAGACCAAGCGATAGGATCTACGGACGTATTTTTTTGAAGTAAATTTCCTTTTTGCAAGGGCTTAAAAGGAATGAAGGGATTTTTTTTGCAGGGGTTCCCATAAAAACGAATTTTTTATTTTTAGACGGATGGTTCCGTTTTGTCGCTTTGTTGCCCTAAGAGTCCGCCGTGCAGGGAAATCTCGCCGCAGGCGTAGGCGCGGACGGTACCGTCGTCATGCCGCAGAAGCAGTGCGGCATGTTCGTCGATGCCGCAAACGGTCGCCTCCCGGCGCGTTTGCCCGCAGAGATAGGAAACCCGTTGTCCGGTTAAAAAGCAACGTGCGCGATAGGGCGCGATATGCGTATAGCGCGGCAGGGATGCGTAATAAGCAAAGAACCGTTCCCCGATTTTCGCAAGCAAAGCTGCCTGTACCCGCGGCGGTGGAAGCTCCTCTAACAACGCCCCCGCAGAGGCACGGATTTCTTCCGGATACCCGTCGGGCGGCGGTGCGAGATTGCATCCGAATCCAAGCACAACGGCGGTCTTTCCGTTTGGCAGAGGGACGCTTTCGCTTAAGATGCCGCAGACTTTCTTTTGCTTCCAATATAAGTCGTTTACCCACTTGATGCCGGGTGAAATGCCGAGAACCGCTTCCGTCGCTTCACAAATGGCAACTGCCGCCGCTACTGTGATCTGCGGAATCATCTGTGCGGGAAAATCGGGGTACAAAAGGAAGCTGGCGTACATGCCGCAGGCAGGCGGCGAGAAAAAAGCGCGTCCGAGCCGCCCGCGTCCCGCGCTTTGATAACCGGCGCAGAGGGCGTTGATGGCGGGGTAGCGCGTGGCGCGCGCTTTCAGATATGCGTTGGTGGAGTCGATGTGATGGACCACACGGAGGTGCAGCGGCAGTTTGCCGGCGATTTCTTTTTGAAAGGCACGGCGGCTTACTCCGCAGGCGCGAAGCGGCAGACAGTAGCCGAGCCACGGCAGATGCCGCACAGCATACCCCGCTGTGCGTAAGGCTTTTTTCGCGGCGGCAAGCTCCTTTGCCTTGGCATGACAGACAGCGGATAACTCCCGCACCGGAATAAAGTGACCGGGGGCGCGCCGCAGTGCGTGCAATAACAGATTTTCGTCCATATTTTCCTCCCGCAGATGTTTGTTTTCAGTATACTGTGTTTTGGTCCGTTTGTCAAGTCTCACGAATACAATCATTTGACTGTCTATTTTGTTCAAAACTCTTGACAAAACGGTTTTGATATGCTATAATTTCCACATCTTAAGAAACAGGAGAGGTTCCTATGATGAAAGCCTATGAAGAAAGTGCCTCGGACGTACTGGCGCAAATGCAGTCCACGCAAGACGGACTTTCTGCAAACGAAGCCGCGCGGCGGCTTGCGGAAAACGGGAAAAATCAACTGAAAGCCGGAAAAAAAGTGTCCCTTGTCCGCAAATTCTTTGCAGAGCTTGCCAATCCGATGATTCTGGTGCTGATCGCCGCGGCGGTGGTATCCGGCGTGACGGCGGTTTTGCAGAAGGATTCTTTTGCGGATGTGATTATCATTCTCGCGGTGGTGCTCATCAACGCCGTGTTGGGCGTGTATCAGGAGAGCAAAGCGGAAAAAGCCATTGAGGCGTTGCAGAAAATGGCGCAGGCAAAAAGCCGCGTTCTGCGTGACGGCATTCTCACCATTGTGCCAAGCGAAGAATTGGTGGTGGGAGATGTCGTTTTGCTGGAAGCCGGAGATGCGGTTCCCGCGGACGGCAGATTACTGGAAAGCGCGTCGCTGAAAGCTGAGGAAGCCGCGCTGACCGGTGAAAGCGTCCCCGTGAATAAATTTATCGAGTTGATCGGCGCCAAAGAGAAAGAAGTTCCGCTCGGCGATCGGAAAAACATGGTGTACATGGGGAGCAATATCGCCTACGGGCGCGGAAAATTTGTGGTGACGGCAACCGGTATGGATACGGAGATGGGCAAGATCGCGTCGGCTCTGGCACAGGCGGAGAAGTCGCAGACGCCGCTTCAGAAAAAACTGTCGCAGTTGAGCAAAACGCTGACGTATCTGGTGCTTGCTATTTGCGTGGTCATTTTTGCCGTCGGGTTTATCCGCGCGGGCGCGTTTACCGCAAGCGCGGTGCTGAATTCGTTCATGGTTGCCATCAGTCTCGCGGTCGCCGCCATTCCGGAGGGACTTGCCGCCGTGGTAACGATCGTGCTGTCGATCGGCGTTACCAATATGAGCCGCAGAAATGCCATCATCCGCAAGCTGACCGCAGTGGAGACGCTTGGATGCGCACAGGTCATTTGCTCGGATAAGACCGGTACGCTGACGCAGAACCGGATGACGGTGGTCAAGGATTACGGCACGGATGTCCCGTTACTTGCCAAAGCCATGACGTTGTGCACGGATGCGGAATTCGATCCGACAGCAGGCTTTGCCAAAGGAGAACCGACCGAATGCGCACTGGTCAACTGGGCGCAGTCGCTTTCTGTCTGCAAGCGGGAGCTTCAGCAAACACAACCGCGCGTAGCGGAAGCGCCGTTTGACAGCGTGCGGAAAATGATGTCTACCTTGCACAAAGACGCGGATGGCGTGATGCAGTTTACCAAAGGCGCACCGGATGAAATTCTTGCGCGTTGTACGCAGATTTACAAAGACGGCGCGCCGCAGCCGATGACAGATGCCGACCGGCAGGCGATTCTTGCGGAAAACCGGCAAATGGCGCAAAGCGCACTGCGCGTGCTCGCTGCGGCATATCGAAGCTATCCGGCGTTGCCCGCCGATCTGACGCCCGCCTCGCTGGAGCAGGATCTGTGCTATCTTGGCATGGTTGGTATGATTGATCCGGTACGTCCGGAGGTGAAAGCCGCGATTGCGGAATGTAAATCCGCGGGTATCCGTCCGATCATGATTACCGGCGACCATGTGGACACTGCCAGCGCCATCGGGCGGGAGCTTGGGATTCTTTCCGACGGAGAAGAAGCGCTGACCGGCGCGGAGCTTTCCGCCATGGACGACGAAACGTTCCAACGGGAATTTCAGAAGGTCAGCGTCTATGCGCGGGTACAGCCGGAGCATAAAACGCGGATTGTCAACGCTTGGCGAAATGCGGGCTATGTGACCGCAATGACCGGCGACGGCGTCAACGACGCTCCTTCCATCAAATCTGCCGACATCGGCATCGGTATGGGAATTACCGGTACGGACGTGACGAAAAATGTAGCGGATATGGTGCTTGCCGACGATAATTTTGCCACCATTGTGGGAGCGGTGGAGGAAGGCAGACGGATCTACGATAATATCCGGAAAGCCATTCAGTTTTTGCTTGGTTCCAATTTAAGTGAAGTGCTGTCAATCTTTTTCGCGACGATGCTTGGATTTACGATTCTGGAACCGGTGCATCTCTTGTGGATCAACCTTGTCACCGACTGCTTTCCCGCGCTTGCGCTCGGTATGGAATACGCGGAATCCAATCTGATGCGCCGTGCGCCGCGCTCGTCCAAAGACAGCGTGTTCTCCGGTGGCATGGGAATTGATATTGCTTACCAAGGCGTGGTGCTGACGGTGCTCACCATGGCGGCATATTTCATCGGACATTTCTTGGAAGCCGGAAACTTTGCCATCACGAATTCCGCAGACGGTACGACCATGGCGTTTTTGACGATGAGCATGGCGGAAATGTTCCACAGCTTTAACCTGCGCTCTCAGCGCGGCAGTTTGTTCACAGTCAAGCGGCAGAATCGCTTGCTGAACATTGCGGCGGTCGTCAGTCTTGCCTGCACGACGCTTGTCATCTATGTGCCGTTTTTGTCTGACGCGTTCGGCTTTACCCATATCAGTCTGACCGAATATCTGGTCGCACTGGCACTTGCCGTTCTGGTGATCCCGATTGTGGAACTGGTCAAGTGGATACAGCGCAAATTGAAAAAATACAGCAGCGTGTGAAAGCGCAAACAAAAAGGATGCTTTGAAAGGGTGTCACCATTAGGGAAACAGGCGTAGGCGAAAAGCTTACGCCTGTTTTCTTGTCTTTTACGGCAACTCTATTTCACCTATGTGGGTTAAAAATATCGTTACTGTTCTTTTGTATCCGCTTTCAGTTTTTACCTTTTCAGAAACAATAATTTTTTCTATTAACAATCTTACTATTTCGGGAGTAAGTTTCTTTATTCTTCCCGCTTTGACAACAATGGAAACAAAATTATTTATATTGTCGTTTATCTCGTCATAGCGTTCTATTTC
>DLLB01000085.1:31587-33406 GCA_002477905.1 Clostridiales bacterium UBA7573
GATTTCTTTTTTTGAAAGCATTCGAGAGTGTTCGATAGCAACATCAATAAACTCTTTTTCGTGGTCGATAACAAAATCCGATACTCTTTTCAAATAACTCAAAACAATTTCTTCAATTGCTTCCACCGTTATTTGGTGAGAAGAACAGGTTGATTTCTTCTGTTTGCGATAAGACGAACAGTTAAAATATTCTTTTTGCTTCATTGTAGAACAACGACAAAGATACATTTTCTTTCCGCAGTCAGCACAATATACCATACCTGAAAATACATTCATTTCACCCATCGGGGTAGGTCTGCGCCTTCCTTCACGAATTTTTTGAACCGTTTCGTATGTTTGCTTATCCACGATTGCCTCTTGCGTTCCTTCAAAGGTAACCCATTTCGATGGATCATTCCACAATTTCTTTTTGTTCTTGTAGGATTTTTTAGTCGTGCGAAAATTTACTGTACATCCCGTATAATGTGGGTTGCTAAGAATGTTTTTTATTGTGTCAGAACACCACAGTTCCGGTATTGCAGATTTGGCGGGATGTTTTATTCCGAGTTTATCATAGTGGCAAATCGGCGTTTCAACTTTTCTTTCGTTAAGAATACGCGCAATCTGAGTAGGTCCAAATCCTTGCATACAAAGATTAAAGATTTCCTTCACTGTTTTTGCCGCTTCTTCATCAACAATCCATTTATCCTTGTCATTCGGATCTTTTATATACCCGAAAGGCGGAACAGTGCAAAGATGTTTTCCCGAATTGCCTTTTGAACGGAAAACGGCACGTATCTTCTTACTGGTGTCTTTTGCATACCATTCGTTGATAATATTACGAAATGGCGTAAAGTCGTTATCAACTTGACTATTACTATCCACGCCATCATTGACAGCAATGAATCTCACTTCGGCTTCCGGAAATGTGATTTCTGTATATACGCCGACTTTCAGATAATCTCTTCCGAGTCTTGACATATCTTTTACAATGATTGTCCCGACTTCGCCATGTTCGACTTTTTGCATTAGGCGCTGAAAATCAGGTCTATTGAAATTCGTGCCTGAATAGCCATCATCAACAAACGTTTCAATATTACGAAATTTATGTTCTTTCGCATACTTCATTAGTATTTCTTTTTGATGCACGATGCTGTTGCTATCACCTTCTTGTTCGTCATCGCGGCTTAATCTGCAATATAATGCCGTGATTTTTTCTTGATTATTATTTTGTGTTCTCATAGTTTACTCCTTCTGAGAACACTCTGCAAGTTCGTTATATTTAACCGACAGCATATCTTCCACATTTGATTCTATTATTCTTTTTGTGATATCAAAGATATTTGTCTTGGCGGTTACGCTTGGTTTGACAACGACGGTATAAACCGTGTTGCCGATTTTCTTATCATATACTGTTTCTTTAATCGTGTTTTCCGTAATTTAATCTCCTTAGATCTTATTACGCAAACACGCTAAGAAGGGGAAAGATTACTTATTTTGCGTTGAGTTGCTCAGTTCTCGCTTTAACGCTTCGTATCCTTCCACAATTAACCTAACTTTCGTTATGTTGTTCACCCGAAGAAACTCATTTATTTCATCATATAGGGCACGTGGAATCATCGTTCCAAAATTGCCGCTCGTTTGTTTTCTTCTTTCCTTGTGCTTTTCTTCATACTTCCTGCGGGTTATGCGTCTTGATGAGTCTTCCTTTCGTTCCATAGTTGCAATACTCCTTATGCGTAAACGATTTCGTTTAAGATTTCTTCTTCAATACAGTCTTGCATTTCTTTTATTCGTCTGACATCTTCTAAATAATTGCCTGTCCGTTTGTATTTTTCAT
>DLLB01000085.1:33531-33722 GCA_002477905.1 Clostridiales bacterium UBA7573
TGCAAATAGATTTTGGCAAGTGTTCCGTATTTGCCGTAAACGTGTTTTACCGGTTTTACAATACTTTGATACACCTTGATTTCTTCAACCGTTAAGCCTTCACCGTTTTGGGCTTTCATTAAAATTTCGTCTTTATTCATAGCAAAACTCCTCATTAGATATTATCGTATCTATACGACAATATTATTTTA
>DLLB01000087.1:0-4625 GCA_002477905.1 Clostridiales bacterium UBA7573
GTCCGTGGCTTCTATACCAAACCAACATGAGGTACTGAAAATATGACAAGAATAGATATTTCCGCACACGGAATTTTGCCAAATGGGCAATGCATTGCAGACGCTTTGCAAAAACTCTGCACCGCGCTTCCGGATCACGCGACTTTGTTTTTTCCTGCCGGCCGCTATTTCCTTTCCAAAAAAATCACGATCCGGCAGAAACAACATCTGACCATTTGCGGCGACGGTGCCGTCTTGGTTTCTCATTTCAACGCTTGTGACTTCTCCGAAAACAACGATACGTTCGCTTTCACAGACTGTACGGATCTTACCGTACAGGGGCTTTCTTTTGACACCGATCATCCGGCAAACTCTACCGGCGTCGTCACCGCGGTAGATGTGGAAAATAAGACCTACGATCTGCAATTCTATGACGAATTTGAGATCACCGGAAAAGAGATTTTTCAAGGGCAGCACAGCATGGATGCAGACGGAACACCGGACTATCTGGTTGCTACCTATTCCCCCTTGGAGTACACCTATCTCGGCAACAACACCATCCGCGTCAACGCCGCCAATTTTTCCAATAAGGCAGATGTTTCCGCACAATCCAACAATCTTGCAACCCTTGCCATCGGCACGGTCATTAACTGCCGTCACATTATTTACGGCAACGCCGTATTTCGCTTTGACGGTTGCAGTCGGGTGCTTCTTTCCGACATTCGCATTTACGCAACCTCCGGCATGGGTGTGGTCGTATCTCCCCGCAGTGCAGATTTCACCTTCCGCAGATTCGTGATTGAACTGCCCGCGGGTACAAAACGTTTGATGTCCGCAAATGCAGATGGCATTCACATTTTGGGGCTCACCGGAAAACTCGTCATGGAAGATTGCCGGTTTGTTTCCCTTGGGGATGACGCGCTCAACATTCACAGCCCTGCTTATACCGTGGAAGCCATGGAAGATGACCGCTTAACCGTTACATTTCAAAAACCGCGCAATAACCACGGCGTCAACCCCAAATGGATCCGTTCAGGGGATTTCGTCCGCGTATACGATCCCGTTACGTTCGCCTACAAAGGAAAAGCGGAAATCCTGCCGGACAGCACTCCGGAGCATCTGCACATAAACGAAACACCCGAACTTTCCGTCAAAGTCGGTGATATTCTCGCAAATGATGCGTTCTTCTCTGCTGTACATCTGAAAAACGTTACCGTAAAAAATACCCGTGCACGCGCCTTTTTGATTCAAACGGAAAATGTACTGATCGAAGACTGCTATGTTTACGGCATGTCCTTGCCTGCGGTCATCGTCTCTCCGGATATTCGTCGTTGGTATGAAATGGGACCGAGCGATCATGTCACCATCCGGAATAACGTATTTGAAAAATGCGCCTTCGTTTCTTCCGGCGCTAACCTCGGTGCTATCGTCGTCAAAGCCTGCCATGACGTGGGTGCGGCAGATTACCCCGCAAATGTCCATCACAATCTGACAATTTCCGGTAACCGCTTTGTAAATATTGCAAACAGCGCGATCTATTTGTCTGCAACTACGCACGCTTCCGTTTTGCAGAATCAATTTGAGAATTGTCACTATGCACCGTTCGATACCACCACCCGGCATATTCAATATGACATCGCGGTACGCAACTGTGAAGATGTCACAATCGCAGAAAACCGTACAACCGGTGACACTTCTAAAATGCTCTTTTGCGAGCATACCGACGCGCTTCATACGGACACCGCCTTTACCTCCGGTGATCCGGTCTAAAAAAGAAAGGGGACATTCCTTATGGTCTATATTCTCACAAACGCCAAAGCGACGCACGCAAATCAAACAGATTTTCAGGAAAAAATCGCAACTTTATTTGCCGGTAAAGAATACACCATCTGTGAGATTCCACCGGAAACCGAATACCACACGTTCTTTGCAGACAAACATCCGGAAGATGAATTTGTTCTGGTCGGTGGCGACGGCACCTTAAATCGATTTGCCTGTGCCATGGGCGATACGCCGATCCGCCATAAAATTTACTTATATAAAGCAGGGAACGGCAACGATTTTCTGCGTGACATTTACGACATGGAGGCGCCGGACAATACGCTTATGCAGGTAAACGACTACTTGCAGGATCTGCCAAGTGTCACCGTCAACGGTACGGATTACCGGTTTATCAACAATGTCGGCTTCGGCATTGACGGCATGGTTTGCACCAAAGGTATTGAAGCCGCGGATAAAGGGGAAACCAACATCAACTATGCCGGAATTGCCATCAAATGCATGTTTACCTGTTATAAACCCTGCAATGCCATTGTAAAGGTAGACGGCAAGGAATATGCGTTCAAAAAAGTTTGGTTGGCGCCGGCAATGAACGGACGTTATTATGGCGGCGGCATGAAGATCGCACCGGAACAGGATCGGAAAGGCGACACCATTTCGGTTGTAATCTTCCATGATACCGGAAAATTGCAGACGCTCATGATCTTCCCGAAGATTTTCAAAGGGACGCATGTTCGATATAAAAAACACATTACCGTTTTATCCGGTCATCACATCACCGTCACCTTTGATAAACCCCAGGATATTCAGATCGACGGCGAGGTCATTCGGGACGTGACGACCTATACTGCAGTCAAGGAAGCACTGCCGGCACAGCCGAAGGAGCTGAAGGATCATGAAACGGCAGCTTTTTAAGTGGGGGGCACGGATTCTGTTTGTAGGCGTCCTCCTGTTTGGGATCCTGCACTATGGGGAATCGCATCCGGTTTTTCGGACTTTGTCTTGTCTTGCGCTCGGTGCTTTTTACCCGCCGCTGTTACTTCATACCAAGATCCGGCAACCGTTTCCGATCACTTTGTCTTTAATCACCGCAGCGTATCTGATTTTTGCCACAGCGATTTTTGTACCGCAAGATTTTCTCCTGTTCGGCGTTGTGACTCTGCTCAGCGCACTGGTCACGGTCAGTGGAATCGGAAACTATCAGAAACGCACGGATGTGCATCATCTTTTGTATAAATGGTTCTATTTGTTCTCCGCCGTCGTTTCCGTTTTGCTTGGCAGATTTGTCTTTTCTCTGCGCAGTTTTTCCACCGCATGGATCACAATCCCGCTGTTTTTGGGATTATTGCTTCTCATCAGCATTCTGCATCTGTTACTCTCCTATGTCGTTTCGCTGTTTGTACACTTGGACAAACCGGTGACCAAAGAGCATCCGATCTTCCGCTTTTGGGTAATTGTCACCGTAGAATGGTTTCTGATGGTCAGTCGCATTTTTGTGGAAGTGGAAGGAAAAGAACAATTAAATCCTCATACCAAATATTTGTTTGTATGCAACCATCGTTCCCGTTTTGATCCGATGGTCTGCATGGTGGAATTCAAAAATTTCCCCATGGCGTTCATCTCAAAAGAATCCAATTTTCATATGCCCATCGCCGGACGCTTTGTTCATATGTGTCGCTATCTTCCCATTGATCGTGATAACCCGCGTGCGGCGCTGAAAACCATTCACACTGCCGCTTCTATCTTGGCGGACGATCTTTCCATTGGGGTGTATCCGGAGGGTACCCGTAGTACCGACGGTACGTTGCTCCCGTTCCATGACGGGGTGTTTTTGATTGCAGGGCGCGCAAAAGCGCCAATTGCCGTTTTGGTGATGGAGGGAACTGAGCAAATTCATCGCAATTTTCCGTTCCACAGAACACATGTAAAAGTAAAAGTATTGAAAGTCATTACACCTGCGGAGCAACGCACCATGAAGCACGGCGAAATCGGCAGTGCGGTGCGCACCCAGATGGAGACGGCACTTAGATGTACAGATTCCTCGATTCCCACTGCTGACGAGGCTTCTGACACCTCCTCCCCGTCCTGAATTTCTCGGACAAAACAGCGCATTCCGAATAATCGGAATGCGCTGTTTGCTTTCTTGTAAATTTTCTTCAAAGTAAAAGCTCTGTAAAACATGGATGACTTACGGGGAAGGGAGAGGCGTTGTCTGTGTGGGATCTGCTTGCGACGTTGTATCTTGTACAGAATCCGCTTCTTTTGCTTTCGGTAAAGCCGGCTTCTCCGCTTTTTCCTGCAATTGTGGTTTTTTCTTCTTTTCACTCGGCTTTACCAAGGAATAAAACCAGTCTTTCGTAATCGCATCCGATAAGCGTTTCAGCGTTTTCACCACCATCTGTCGTTTTTGCGCGTCCACTTTCCACAGGGATTTGATAAAATTCAGTTTTCCATCTGCAATATCGGATAAGGTCTGCGCGCTGGAGGCAGATAAAATTTCATATAATGCGTCTACAAATGCCTCCCGCTGTGATTCATCCATTTCCGCAATCCAAGTGCGCACGGTACGGTCGATTCGTTTGCTTTGTGCCGTCAGATCGGTCATCCGAATGAAATGATCCCCCATGACTTCCCATGAAAATCCGTCATGCTGATATAATCCCTTTTGGGTGCTTCGCACAACTTCATAGTCGTCCTCATGCTCCAAAAGCCGCCCTACAATCGAATTTTGCGGTAAAATGGTGGTAATCCGATCCCGCATCTGCAAATAACCGGGAGATTGTAAGAATTCAGACTGGTACCCGGGACCGTCATTGCTGTAAATGTGCAAAATCCGCGCCTGTGCGTCTGCACTTGCGTTCGACGCG
>DLLB01000087.1:4678-4919 GCA_002477905.1 Clostridiales bacterium UBA7573
CCGGAAATGACGCAGCAAAATCCGTAATGAATGCCGCCGCACGTTGTTGTGCCGGCACCACCGGCAAAAAGCCCATATTCAGATTTTCTTTCCAGCCGATCAACGTATCGTCCGTTCCGCGAAAAGCAATATACGCATGATCCGGTAAAAACACGAATACCGCTCCCGCGAACTGTATCTGCGTGGCTGTATCAATCTCATTGACAAACCGTACCATCCGCACATTCCGGTAACGCGCGGT
>DLLB01000086.1:0-1678 GCA_002477905.1 Clostridiales bacterium UBA7573
TCGGATGCTCGCGCTTGGAATGGGGTTCTCGTGCCTATGTGGTCCGGCAGCGTCCATGGCAGGATGCGGCATGAGCATTCACGCGGAAAATCTGATGGAGGAGGTATCCGCACAGACCGTTACCGGAAAGGAACCGGATGAAGCGTTTCAAAAAGCGATGGCGGATTTTGCGATCCGACTGTTTACGAAAACGCAGAGCGATGATCGCAATTCTTTACTTTCTCCGGCATCGGTACTGTTCGCGCTTGCAATGAGCGCAAACGGCGCGGAAGGAGAAACGCTGGCGCAAATGGAACGTCTGTTTGGCGAATTTCCGCTTGCAGAGCTCAACGAATATCTGTACCGTTATCGGGCGGAACTTTTCTCCGAGAAATCTTGTAAAGTACACTTGACCAATTCGGTTTGGTTTCGGGATACGTTTGAGATCCGGCGCACTTTTTTACAGAAAAACGCGGATTATTACGGCGCTTCCGCCTATCGGAGCGCGTTTGACCAACAGACGGTGAAAGACATCAACCTTTTCATCAAACAGAATACCGACGGGCTGGTGGATCGTATCGTGGACAGCATGGATCCGCAAATGCAGATGTTTTTGATCAATACGGTGCTTTTTGACGCGAAATGGCAGACGAACTACCGCAGTTATCAGGTACGCAATGGGGAATTTACGCAAGCGGACGGCACAAAGCGCACCGTGCCGATGATGCATTCCACCGAGCATGTTTATTTGCAGGGAACCCATTTCACCGGATTTGTCAAGCCTTATGCCGGTCGTTACAGCTTTGTCGCGCTGTTGCCGGAGGAGGGGATGCCGCTTTCCGCGTTTCTTGCTTCGCTGACCGGAGAGAAGTGGGTGCAGATGATGCAAGCGGCGAAACAGGACGTAATCGTGAACGCAACGCTTCCGAAATTTGATTATGCGGATGAAATGACGTTGAATCAAGCCTTGCAACAAATGGGGATGACCAACGCATTTTCTCCCGAACAAGCGGATTTTTCCGGTATTTCCCCCGGACCGCTGTATCTTGCGAAAGTTTTGCACAAAACCCGCATTATCGTGGATGAAAACGGGACAAAAGCCGGAGCTGTGACTTCCATGGCATACGCGACCTGTAGCGCGCCGCCGATCGAACGATATACCGTGCGGCTGGATCGTCCGTTTGTGTATGCGATTATCGACAACGAAACGCAACTGCCGTTATTTTTCGGTGCACTTACGCAAGTGTCGAAATGACAAACCCAAAGAACCGGAGCCCTAAGTGGTTCTGGTTTTTTTTTTTAGTTATGGGAAATTTTGTTGACATTTTGGATTTTTTGTGATAGAATGTCGTTATAAATCGAACTTTAGGAGGAAACTATGAAGCGAAGAACTGTTTTATCGATTCTATTGGCATTGGTACTGGTCTGCATGGGGATTTTATCTTCCTGCGGATCGCAAGGAGAAACGCCGGTCGGAACGTCCCAAACGGAAGCGTCCGGAAAACCGGATGGCACTTCCGGTACTTCCGGCACAACGAACCCCGAAAAACCGGAGGAAAAGCCCGGCACAGAAGAAGGAACGCCCGGTTTAACGTATGTATTGTTATCTGACGGTACTTATGGGGTGAAAAAAGGAGCAGCAGAGCTTCCCAGTGAAGTTATCATTCCCGCTAAATATCAAGGAAAACCAGTCACACAG
>DLLB01000086.1:1721-2365 GCA_002477905.1 Clostridiales bacterium UBA7573
AACCAGTCACACAGATACTGGAGGGTGCATTCTTCTATTCCAAGGAATTATCCGGTATCACAATTCCGTCAAGTGTCACAAGCATCGGAGATCATGCATTTTACGGATGCAGTAGTTTAACAAGCATCATAATCCCAGAAAGTGTAACAAATATTGGACTTGTTGTGTTTACCGGGTGCGATAAATTGATTTTCCAAGAGGAAAATGGAATATCTTACTTAGGAAATTGGGCGGTTGCATGTGAGGATTCCGTTACGACCGTAGAACTCCGAAAAAACACCAAAGGAATTGCCGGAGGTGCATTTGCTTTCTGCACAGATTTAACGAGTATTACGATTCCATCCAGTGTGACAAACATCGGAACCGGCATATTTGCCGGTTGCAGTAGTCTTACGAAGATTTTGGTTGCAGATGGGAATGCGGTGCTCCATGTCGCCGGTAACTGCCTGATTGAAACGGAAAGCAAAACATTGCTTGTGGGGTGTAACAACAGTGTGATACCAAACGATGGGAGCGTGATAAGGATCGGGGATTATGCATTCTACGGGTGCAGTGAATTCACAAGCATCACGATTCCGTCCAGTGTAACAAGTATCGGGGACAATGCATTCTTCGGATGTAGTAGCCTTGCCAGTATCCTTGTC
>DLLB01000086.1:2417-2646 GCA_002477905.1 Clostridiales bacterium UBA7573
ACGAGGTGTTCCATGCCGCAGGGAACTGCCTGATCGAAACCAATACCAAAACGCTGTTTTTAGGTTGCAGTAGTAGTGTTATACCGGCAGACGGGAGTATCACGAGCATCGGGGACAATGCATTTGCTGGATGCAGAAGTCTGACAGGTATTACAATTCCACAGGGGGTGATCCGTATTGGAAAGTCGGCATTTCAGGAATGTAGCGGTTTAACAAGTATTACGCTTCC
>DLLB01000029.1:0-460 GCA_002477905.1 Clostridiales bacterium UBA7573
AAAACAGCACGTTTTTCTGCAAGACCATCCCCACGCCCTCGCGCAGATGATACAGCGAATAATCGCGCACGTCGATGCCGTCCACCAACACTTCGCCGCTGTCCGCGTCGTAAAGACGGGAGATCAAGGACACCAGCGTGGTTTTTCCACAGCCTGTGGATCCGATGATGCCGACGGTGGAGCGCGGTTCGATCGTCAGGCTGACATGATCGAGCACTTCTTCCTCGCTGTTTTTATAATAGCGGAAGCACACGTCGCGAAATTCCACTTTGCCCTCGGTCACCAGCGCGTCCTTGTGCGCCGCGGCTTCGTCGGAAATATCCGATTGGGTATCCAGCACCTCGCGGATCCGCTTTGCGGAAGCCAGCGCACGGGAGGACATCATCAGCATCATCGTCACCATCATCAGCGACGACAGAATCTGCGTGACATAGGTCAGAAATGCGGACAGATCGCCGAT
>DLLB01000029.1:515-724 GCA_002477905.1 Clostridiales bacterium UBA7573
CCCCCGCCGTAGACCATTTCCCCGCCGAACCACAGCACCGCAATGGTGGTGAGGTTCATAAACAACGTCATCACGGGAGAAAGGAAGATCATCACCTTGACGGCGTTTAGGTTTGCCTGTTTCAAGTTCCGGTTGGCGCGGTTGAACTTCTCCACTTCATGGGTTTCCCGTACAAAGGATTTCACCACGCGGATATTGGTGATGTTCTC
>DLLB01000029.1:769-2055 GCA_002477905.1 Clostridiales bacterium UBA7573
TTGGTGATGTTCTCCTGCACCGTAGAGTTTAGTCCGTCTAACTTCTGCTGCATTTTGCCGAAGCGCGGGAATCCCGTGCGGATGATGAGCAGAATGCAGATCAGCATGAGCGGAATCGTCACCGCCAGTACGACGGCAAGCGACGGACGCAGTAAGATCGCCATAATCAAGGCGCCGATCAGCATCCCCGGCGCGCGTAAGAACATCCGGAGCAGCATATTGACAAAGTTCTGCATCTGGGTGACGTCATTGGTCAATCGCGTGACCAAGGAGCCGGTGTTGAACTGATCCATATTGGAAAATGAAAATTTCTGCACGTTTTTGTACACGTCCGCACGCAGATCCGCGGCAAAATTGACGGACGCTTTCGCGCCGAAGTAGGCGCCGCCGATGCCGCCCACCATCATCAGCACCGCCGTTCCGATCATGCCCGCCGCGATCCCGACGGAAAACAGCGGACTGTGATTCTGCGCGTTGTTGATGACAAGCGACAGAAATTTCGGCATGACAATCTCGCCGAGCACCTCGACGATCATACACAACGGTCCCAAAATAAAGTATGGCAAATAAGGTTTGACATACGGATACCACCGTTTCACGATTTTGTTTCCTCCCTGTTTTCGGATTTCTGTTTGGGTGTTTGCTCCGCGGCTTTCTCCGGATCTTCCGCCGCCTCTAAATTCTGCCGCATCCGGCAAAGGAAGCCGCGCATCTGCGCAAGCTCTGCTCCGGTGAAGCCCGAAAATATCTTTGCGTCCACCTCCTGAAAGAACCGGCGGCTGATCTCCACGATCTCCCGCCCTTTTTCCGTGATGGTGATCTGATGCACCCGGTTGTCTTTGTCGTCCACCGTCCGGCGGATATATCCCTCGCGTTCCAGCTTTTTTAAGGAAAGCGTCATTGCCGCCGCGCTGACGCCGAATCGCTTCGCAAGTTCATTCTGCGACGGCGTGCGCTCCATACCGGCAAGACACATAAGCAACCGATGCTGGGATTGATTGAGCGGCAGCGCACAAAGCGTCTTTTCCGTCTGCGCCCGATGCGCGCGTAACACCTGCATCATCAAATGCACGCCTTCCCGCTCCGCGTCTTTTTGGTCCATGTGCAATCCTCCTTGGTTCGTTTTACGCTTAATTGTTAAACGCTTAATCATTATAGCACGCGCCGCTTCCCTTGTCAACCCCCTTTCTGAATTTTTTTACAAAGGGACGTAGAGCGCCCGAAAGGTGCGGCTTGGGGAAAGCCACGTTTCGGAAGGGGAGCTTTTTGTAAGGGGAGCCTTTTGC
>DLLB01000029.1:2089-9067 GCA_002477905.1 Clostridiales bacterium UBA7573
CTCCCCTTACCATCCCCGCGAACCCTTTGCAGGAAAACAAAAAAGGCACACACCGTCCGAACTGCCGGAAAGTGTGCGTCTTTTTCGATGCGTAGGACGGGCACCTGTCCCCTTTATTCCTCGATAGCGGCGGGGGCGGACATCGCGTCCCGCATAGCGGCGATAAGCTCCGGGGAAAACTTCTCTTTTCGCGCGTAGGTATACAGCCCGTTCTGCTCCTGTTCGACGTCATACAGCTGGGTATAGCAACATCCGCAGATGTCGGGATTGCCAAGCAATACCGAAGCAAAGGCGCGGAACCGATGGGCAAACGCGTCCGCGTTTTCGGAGGCTTCGCCGTACCCCCAGCCGTTATTGCCGTCGTTTAAGCGGAATCCGCCGTACTCGCTTAAGAAAAACGGCATGCTCCGGTGATATTTCAGCGGCTGGCGGGATTCCTCGCCGTCCGGAATCTTCCCGTCGGTGAACTTCGCATATTTTCGGGTGAAATCCGCAATGCCGCCGGTATAATCGTGGGTATCGTAAAGATCGGTCGCAACATGGTAGCACCAGCTCACGTCGATGACGGGGCGGGTTTTGTCAAAGCGTTTCGTTTCCTCATACAGCGTACGGACGATCTCATCGCTTTGCCGGCGGCCGTTCACCATCCAGTTTTCATTCATCGGGCACCAACCGATGACGGCAGGATGATTGTAATCGCGCTCCACGCTTGCCAGCCACTCGCGCTGATAGATCGGCAGATATTCCGTGCGGGAATAGTCAAAGCCCCAGCTCGGAAACTCGCCGAACACCAAATAGCCCAACCGGTCGCAGTGATACAGAAACCGCTGCTCAAACACTTTTTCATGCAGGCGCGCACCGTTGAAGCCAAACGCCTTGGAAAGCTCGATGTCTTTCACAAGATCGGCGTCGGAGGGCGCGGTATACACGCCGTCCGGATAAAATCCCTGATCCAGCACCGTGCGCAAGAATACATACTTTCCGTTCAATTTCACGCCTTTGGCGTCCCATTCCACACTGCGCAAGCCAAAGTAGCTTTCCACCGTATCGGTGGTCCTGCCGCTTTGCACCGTGATGCGCAGATCATACAGCGTCGGAGATTGCAGATCCCACTCTGCCCGTTTGGAAAGCGCGATCGTCGCAAATCCGGCGTTCTGCGTTGTGACAAACCGCGCCGAACCGACTGCTTCGCCCGCAAGAAACGCGGTCAGCGTCACCTGTTTTTCTCCGCTTCCCGCAAAGGTAAGCTCCGCGTGCAGGGCGGCGTTTTCTCTGTCCGGCGTAAGCTTCGCCGCACACAGCGAAACCTCCGGCACCACTTCCATCCACACCGTCTGCCAGATTCCCGTGGTACGGGTGTAGGAGCAGCCGAACGATTCCAGCCGCGCGCTTTGTTTGCCGCTCGGCTGTGCCAGATCGCGCGCGTCCCCTTCGCAATACACGCAAAGCGCGTTTTCTCCCTCCGCGTGCAAAGCGTCGGTAATGTCAAAGGCAAACGGCGTATAGCCGCCGTCATGCCGCCCGACCTCCGTTTCGTTGACGAATACGCGGGTGTGATAATACGCCGCTTCCAGGTGCAGGAGCACGCGCCCGTTTTCGTGCGCGGGCGTGTCAAACGTCCGCCGATACCAGCACGCGCCGATAAAATCCGTGTGTGCAAGCCCGCTCAGGCGGGATTCCGGACAAAACGGCACTTCAATCGCATACGGCAGCTCCGTCCGCTTTTCATAGTGCTTCTCGATGCCGACCTTCGCCGTGTCAAAATCGAATTGCCAACTGCCGTTTAAGTTGATAAAAGACGCGCGGCGCAACTGCGGGCGCGGATATTCTTCTCTGTACATGATCAAATTCCTTTCTGTGTGTAAATAAAGGCTATGGGAAAAACACGTTTCGAAAGGGGAGCCTTTTGTAAAAGGCTCCCCTTTCCATCCCCGCGAAAACTTGAAATAAGGGAACCAAGCAGGTGTGTGCCCCCTCCCCTTTTGCCCGTAAGGTTTTGGAAGGGTGTGGGAAACCTTTTTTGAAAAAAGTTTCCCATAAAAAGCCGCCCCTTACGCTTTCAGCAACAAGGCGAAGATGCCGCCCTGCACGGTGCGGTTCTGGAAGTGATGCATTTCGCCGGTTTTGGTTTCAAACCAATCGGAGAACGCGGCGCGGTCGGGGGACTCGCGCAAGAACCGTGCGACGGGCGCAAGCATGGCTTTCCGCTTTTCGGTAGAAGAGGAAAGCGCCGCCGCCCACAGAATCCAGTCGGATTTGGTATATTCCTTCCGGCTGTCCAGCGGGGTGCCGAAGCGATTTGCCCGCGCGATGTAGGCATCCACCTCGCGCTCTAAAAATTCCTGCGGGTACAGTCCCAATCCCAGCACGCGGTCAAAGAGCAGATTATACTTCAAACTGAACGTATCGCCGCCGTCGAACGTGAGCGGCGTTGCGCCCTCTTTGGGCATCAACGCAAGCAGACGCTGCGCGTGATCTTTTGCCTTTGCAAAGTAAGCGGAACCGTCGCGTCCGGTCCATTCACAGATCTTCGCAAAGCAGCCGATTCCGACGCTTGCCTTGATGGACAGATTGATATTCTTGTCCAGATGTCCGGCAAAATCGTCCGTGCAAAGCTGGCTTTCCGGAATAAAACCGTGCTGCTCCAGATATTTCACCCATTTGGCAAACAGATCGAAATGCTCCGCAAGGAACGCGGGATCCTTTCTGCCGCAAGCTTCATAATAAGCCGCCGCCATCACCAGAAGATTGGCGCATTCCTCCACCGGCATCTGATATTGGAACGCATACACATCCACGCCTGCCGGAAGATTGTAGGTCATCAGAATGGTTTCCCGCGCGTTTCTGCCGCCGACGTCGATCCCGCGCGCTTTATCCGTACCGTAATACTGTCCCGCCACCATCGGATAACGCCCTGCGTCATGCGGCGCGAAGTCATAGTTCCATGCCGGCGTTTGCGCGAAGCGGAGCACCGGCAACATCATGCCCTTCACCAGCTCCGGCGCGTACAGCAGATACAGCGGAATGGACGGATAGCTGACGTCCACCGTCGCAATGCATCCGTTGGAGTTGCACTCTTTGGATAAGAAGATCAGATTGCCCTTTTCGTCCGCGATCAGCTTATGTGCCGCAACGGATTGCCGCAAGGACGCGTACAACAGCGCAAGATAATCCTCGCCGTAAGGCGCAGCCGCGCGGCGCAGCGTTTCATCAAACGCGTCGCAGGAGGCTTTGACCGCGGGATAATCGGCGTTTGCCTCCGCCAGCGCGTCATAGATCGTTTTGCCGCCGCGGAACCAATAGCCGCGCCGCACCTCTCCGAAATAGAAGATCGGCGCAATGTCGTCAAATGCGAACAGAAACTGCCCCTGCAAAGCGTCGGCGCACACACTCATAAAAAGATGATGTTCCGGATCGGAATTTGCCGGCGTTTCCTTGGTAAACAGGGCTTCAAATCCCGCTTCCTCATGGATATACGCCCGCTCGCCGGCAAGATACCAATAGCCGGATTCCGCTTCGCAAACGTCGCCCGTGCAGTCGAGCAAGAGCTGTCTGCGCCGCGCCATCAGCGCCACCTCGCCCACTTTATCAAACGCTTTCACCACGCCGCCGCGGACAAACGCTTCGCCCCTTTGCTCGGCTTCCCCGTCATAGCAAACTTCCTGATCGGCGGAGAAGATCACCCGCACCGCGCCCAGCTCTTTTTTCGGCGTGATCGTGTAATGGAAATAGCACACCGGACGCGCGATCATATCGGCGTCATCCGGACGCAAGGGGGAGAAATACCGCGTCTGCAACGTGAAATCCGGCGTGTCATAGGTGAAAATCGTCTCAAAAGCCGTCACGGCAACATCGGTCGCGCGTAAGACCTCCCCGCGCGCCGCGCCTAAAAAGCGATACGTTTTTCCACCCACGCATACATAGCCGTACAGACGTTTCGGATGGCGCGTCCAGAACAGGGTATCGCTCTCGCCCGGTTGCTCGGAGGGCATCCAGAAAGAGAAAAACGGATCTTTGACAAACAGGGGATAGCTTGGAAGGTATCGTTTCATCGCATTGATTCCTTTCTTTGCGGTTTTTCCGCCGTTTTGATTCTGCAATTCAGGAAATCCGCTTGGATTTCCCTGTCAGTATAGCACAGCGCCCATGGATTTTCAATAGGATTTTGGCTGATTCGATTGCGATTTTGTCCGATTTTTTGAACCCCGCACCCTTGGTATGATTCGGTATGAAACCGTCGCAATTTTTGCAAAACCGCACCCTTTGCGACACCCTGCAACTGTATTCTACCCCCGGTGCGCGTTAAAATGAACGCGGGGTTACAAAAAAAGCGCCGCCGTGCGCAACCGGCGGCGTCCTATCACGATCAGCCGCTTTTGCGGCAGAAAGGAATTACGCATGATTCTCATACAAATGCAGCAGGACAAAACCCTGCAAAAAGCGCGGGAAAGCGCCAAATGCTACCGCGGCGAACAAAACGCCGACCGCTTGGTTTTCTCCGTGCCGCGGCGGTATGACGGGCTGGATCTTCTGACCTGCACGGCAAAGCTCTATCACCGGGTGGAAAACCGGGGCGATTATTTTATGCTTTGCGCGGACGCGGCGTTTGACGACCGCATTCTCTACACGGCGCCCGTCACCGCCGCCATGACCGCTTACGCGGGAAAACTGGTGCTGTGGCTGGAGTTTCTCTCGCCGGACGGCGGCGTTCTGCTCCGCACCGGCGAATGCGCGCTGCCCGTTACCGATCGGGAAGGCGCGGAGGAGCTTGTGACCAAGCAGGAGCTTTCGCTCTTAAATGAGTGGCAGGTGAAGCTGGACGCGTTCTTTCGTCAGCTCTCCGCCGGCGCCTTTCGCGGAGAGAAAGGCGAAAAAGGCGACAAGGGAGAAAAGGGGGACAAAGGCGATCCCGGCGGCGGAAACGTCGATCTTTCCGGCTATCTGCAAAACACCGCGACGGGAAACGCCGCCATCGGCGCGGGAAGCGGCTCCCTTGCCAGCGCAAAAGACGCAACCGCTTACGGCGCGGACGCGCGCGCACTGGCTTACCGTGCCGTCGCGCTCGGCAGATGGGCGTACGTTTCGGAAACGGCGAAAAACGCCGTCCAGATCGGCAACGGCGCAAATGAAACGGAAAACACCGCCCAGATCGGCGGCAGCGGGCAGATCATCCACACCCTCTCGCTCTATCAGGACGCCGCGCACGCGGCGGACGGCGTCGCCGGCTATCATCCGCTTGCCACCCGCGCGGAACTGGAAAAGCTGCTCGGCAATTTTCTTGGCGCGCTTACGGCTTCGGTCGGGGAGGAAACGCTATGACGGCACAGCAGATTCTGACCAAGCTGACCACACTGCGGCAGCGACTCGCCGCTTCGCTCAACGATTACGGCGTTTCCGCCACGGCTGCGCAGTCGTTATCCGCGCTGATCCCGAAGGTCGATCAGATCCAGACAAGCGGCGGCAAAAAGACCTACAACCTGTACGGCGGTCCTGCGCACAACCATGAGCTTTACATTGCCGGCGATTATATCCCGCGGGCGGAATTCTCCGGCAAAAATCTGTCCGCAACCATCACCTGGGACGCGGATATGGGGCACTGCTACACGGAAATCCTGGCGGAGGACGTGGGGGAGGGGGCATTTCAGAATGCCGCGCTCTGCGGAGGCTACGGCACGCAGGTAAGTGCGATCTACATCCGCAAAAACGCCTTTGCGGGTTCGGACGCCGCAACCAATTCCATTCATTTAAGCAATACAAAGTGCATCGGGGAAAACGCGTTTCTGCCGTCCGATCCCACCGCCGGAAATTACAGCACGCTGATCTGCGATTTTACGGAAAACGCCGTCGTCGGCGCACCGTGGGGCTACACCGGCACCATCACCTATCAGACCTGACGTTTCTTCGGAAAGCGTCATTTACCAAACAACGCGGAGCCTTCCGGCTCCGGGAAAGGATTTTTTATGAAACTTGTACCGATCTATCGCTATCCCGTCACCGATTCGGACGGCAATCGCCGGATCATGGTCACGCCGTTTCGCATTCACGATACGGACACGCCGTATCAGATCCAGTTACGCGCGGACGCAGATCATCTTTTGACCAACGGCGAAACTTCCGCCGTCATCGTCAATCTTGATCCCGCCGACGTCTCCGCCTGGCGGGAAATCCCCGCGGCAGGGGAAAGTGCCGCCGAAGCGGAGGCAAAACCATGACGGAAGTGCTCGTCGGATGCCTGTCCGTTCTGGGTACTCTGCTCGGCTCGCTCGGCGGCATTTTAGTCTCCTCCAAGCTCACCAACTACCGGTTACAGCAGTTGGAGAATAAGGTGTCCGTCCACAACCAATTCGCCATGCGCCTGCCGGTTCTGGAGGAAAAGATCACGGAGCTTTTCCATCGGCTCGCACGCGTGGAACATACCGAATATCCCGATTGAGAAAGGAGGGAATCTGATGAATCTGACCGATCTGCTCTGCGCAATTCTTTCGCTTGCGTCCGTCGTCGTGACCACATTTCTGGTTCCGCTGTTACGCGCGAAACTTTCCGACGCTTCGCTTGCCCGCCTCAAAGACTGGGCAGGCGTCGCGGTAAACGCTGCCGAACAGCTCTATGGCTCCGCTTCCGGCGCGAAAAAGAAAGCGTTCGTTCTGTCGTTTTTGGAAAAGCGCGGCTTCCATGTCGATTCCGACGCCGTAAACGCCGCCATCGAAAACGCCGTCCGGCGTTTGAAAGAAGCGGCTTAAAGCGCACGACCGAAAGGGCAAGGACGCGGCGCATGCCATGCGGAAAGCATAAGCCGCTCCCCGCAAAACGAAAAGAGACACACGCTCCGGTTTTCCGGAGGGTGTGTCTTTTTTATGGGTACGGATTTCTCAGAGGGAACTTTTTATTTCAAAGTTTTCGCGGGGATGGTAAGGGGAGCCTTTTGCAAAAGGTTCCCCTTACAAAGGATAAGATTTCTTCTTTCTTTTTGTCCGTCCG
>DLLB01000064.1:0-18636 GCA_002477905.1 Clostridiales bacterium UBA7573
TACCGATTCGCCGCATCGGAATCTTAAGCGCATAATTCCGCAAGCGTACCGAATCGGTACCCCTCCTGCTCCGCATAGGTCAGAAACGCGTCCAGAATTGCCGCATTTGTGGCGGAGGTCGGATGCAAAAGCAGAACCTCACCCGGATGCAGATGCAATTTCAGCTTTTCCAAAGAAGCGGCGGGATCCGGCTGTTTATCGTTGTCCCAATCCGCGTAAGCAAAGCTCCAGAAAATTGTTTTGTACCCCAGTTCGTTTGCAAATTGTAGGTTTTCTTCGCTGAATTTTCCTTCCGGCGGGCGGTAATACTTCGCCATGGAATTGCCGGTGTACTCCGTGTAGATTTCCTCCAAAGCGGTCAGTTCTTTGGCAAAAGCGGCTTTGTCCGTAAATTTTGTCATATCCTTATGCTTTGCCGTATGGTTGCAGACAGTGTGCCCTTCCGCTGCCATTCGCTTGACAAGATCCGTATTTTGCCGGATCAGATTGTCCAAAATGAAAAACGCGCCCGGCGCGCGATGCGCTTTTAAAGTGTCGAGAATTTTTTCCACATTCCCGTTTTCATAGCCCGCGTCAAAGGTCAGATACAGCACCTTATGTGCGTCGTCTGCCCGATGATCGATATAATAGCCGCCGGATTGCTCAATAAACCGGAATTGCGGCTCCAGAGCCGGCTGTTTGTGTTCCTTGTTTCGCATACAGTACCATCCGTGCGAAGTACGGGATGCAGCTGTGGCGGGAACAGAGCAGAGCAGCAGTCCGCAGAGAAGCAAAAGCAGCAGATTGCGTAACGGTTTGTGAAAACCCGATAAAATGGTAAGAGTTTGCAATGCAAATTCACTCCTTTCCTCCTGAGTGTGTGCAGAATTTCTGAAGATACCCGAAGAAAAAAGCGGAAGCAAAGAAAAATTTTTTCTTTGCTTCCGCTTTGATTTGCAAAAGGAAAATCAAGCGTGGGATTTGGTGCCGCCGATCCGTCTGATCGGCGGGGGGTTCTCGTCCGGTTCATCCGGTTCCGCTTGGGAGATTGCTTTGCGAACGCCTTTGCCGCGGCGTTTTGCGGCAAGTGGATTTTTCTGCATGGCGCGTTCCATTCCCTCATCGCTGACATGCGTGTAGATCTGCGTAGTGTTTAGCTGTTCGTGCCCCAAAATATCCTTGAGCACCCGCACGTCCACCTCGCCGGACTGATACATCAGGGTTGCCGCTGTATGCCGGAGCTTGTGCGTGGAGAGATGCCGGTTTCCGAAGCCTGCCAACCGCAGATATTTTCCTACCATCCACTGCACGGTTTTGGGGCTGATCCGGGTACGGCGACTGCTTAAAAACAGGGCGTTCGGTTCAATCGGTGTGCCATTATCCGCGCGCGTCGGCAGGTAGGCTTGCAAAACGCTTTTGCAAGCGTCGTTAAGATAGATGACGCGTTCCTTGCTGCCTTTTCCGACTACCCGCATAGAGCGTAGCGCCGGATCGAGATCGGTCAGATTCAGTCCGACCAATTCATTTAACCGCATGCCGCAGTTTAAAAACAGCGTGACGATGGTGTAATCGCGGGTACGCGTGGGAGATTCTTCGTCTGCGTCGATGGTGTCCAGTAAATGCAGACTTTCGTCCAAACTCAAAAACTTCGGCAATCCCGGACGGACAGAGGGCATTTCAATGTCCTTCGCCGGATTTTCCGGCAGATTTTTGGCGGTTACGGTTTGATACCGGTAAAAGGATTTGAGTGCGGAGAGTTTATGCGCAAGCGAACGTGCTTTGTTGTGCCGTTCGGTGGAAACATAGGAAAGAAATCCGTAAATTTCATTTGTGCCGACGGAATTGCGCAGATAATCGTAATCCACGGCAGAAATGTCCTGCTTATCAAAATTTTCGCTCTGGAAAGGAATTTGGTTTTTCAAGGCAAGCAGATAGCGGAAAAACAAGATCAAATCCAGTTCATATTCTTCAATGGTGCGCATAGATCGGTTGCGGATGATTTGCAGATAACGGGTGAAATCCTGAATCGGACGACTGAGTGCCATGGACCGTTCCTCCTTCCTTCGCATGCTACGGTTAAAAATTTCCTATTTATTATATAGCATTTTTCGGTAAAAGGTATGAACAAAGTGCAAATTTTTTGCACCTTCCTTGCCGGTAAACCGCAACGCCGGATATGTGCATAGCATTCAATGCGGATTCTGTGGTTGTGATTTGGGAGAATCTTCGGAGGGGGAATCGACATCTGTGAGCGCGGCAAACACTTCCTTTGCAAGCATCACCAGAACCGGCGCTAAAATCATACCGCCGACGCCGACTGCCCGATACCCGGCGTACATGGCGATCAAGGTGGCGATGGCAGAAAGCCCGATACTGCTTCCTACGATCTTCGGTTCCAAGATCTGCCGGAGCAGGGTAATGACAAGATACAGAATCAAGAGTCCGATTGCGGTCGCGACGCGTCCGGTGAACAGCATCCAGAGTGCGAACGGAACTAAGACGGTTCCCACGCCGAGTACGGGTAAGATGTCTAAAAACGCGGTGACGAGCGCGAGGGTGAGCGCGTAGGGCAGGCGCAGGATCAGAAAGCCGATCCATAATTGTGCGAAGGTGATGACGAATAAAATCAGATAGGCTTTTGCCACATGACAGAAGCATCGTACGAAATGCCGTTTGATTTTGTGCAGTTTCAGACGGAACGTTTCCGGTACATGGCGGAGTAAGGAAGCATTGAAGTTGGAAAAATCCGCGCAGAAACAAAAAACCGCCATGATGAGCACTGCGGTAAACAACAGCGCTTCGGGAATCATTTTGCCGAAAAAGGTTACAAGCGACGGCAGACGGTTTACGGCGGCGGAAAGAAATTCTGACAGCCGCGCTTCACAGAAAGTCTGCACCGCCTGCGCATCCGGTTCACCGAAAAATTTCAGAATCGGCAGATGCTTTTGCAATGTCAGGATGTGGTGGGCAACGGTATTGGCAAATTCCATACCGTGTACGGCAAGATAGGCGCAGAGCTGGGAAAGTTCCAACCAGATGCGGCGTATGCACAATGCGCAGACCGTACCGAGTGCAAACAACACTGCCAAGGCAAAGATGCAGCCGAGCAGTTTTTTGGGAAGTCGGGTGCGCCGGTGCAACAGCCGAACAGCCGGCTGTACGCAGAAAGCCGTGATCCATGCAAGAAAAAACGGGAGCAATATGCGGAACAGGATTTTACAGAATAAGTATCCGCATCCGAGGATGCAAAGCCCAAATAGGGTGTACCACACTACTTTTTTGTAGGTTTCTTCCCGAACAAAACGCATTCGCTCACCGCCTTTCCGGTAGTATATGCATTTTTTCGGAAAATCATGTACAGAGCGGGGAAAGCGAAGCAGTTTGTGCGCTTCCGTTTTTCAAACAATGCAAGGGGGTACGGCGTGCCGTACCCCCTTGGTATCTGAATTCTTTTATAAATTTTTATAAGGCAAATCCGCCGCCGACGTGCAGAACTTCTCCGGTGATGAACGGATGCTGTGCCAGAAACAGAACGGCGTCTGCCACTTCTTCCGGTGTGCCGAGTCTGCCGAGCGGTGTGCGGTCGGCAAGCGTTTGCAGGGTGGTTTGGTCATGCATGGCGTTCATATCGGTATCAATCACACCCGGCGCGACGCAGTTGACGCGAACGCCGTTGGGACCGACTTCTTTCGCAAGTGCGCGCGTCAGTCCGATCATGCCGGCTTTGGCGGCGGAATATGCGGCTTCCTGTGCGCCGCCCACAACGCCGAACACCGAGGAAATGTTGAGAATGCATCCTTCGTGCCGTGCAAGCATAGTGCGCAGTGCCGCACGGGAGCAAAGAAACGCGGATTTCAGATTGATCGCCATCACCTTGTCAAACGCTTCTTCCGGCATGGTCTGCAAATCTCCCTGCCAGGCAATTCCCGCGTTATTGACCAGAACCTGCGGGGAAAATCCCGCTGAAAACATCGCTTCCACGTCCTGTGCTACCGAAACATCGCCGTGCATGGGAATCGCTTCGCCGCCCGCGCGGTTCAGTTCCTCTGCCAGGGCAAACGCCGCGTCGCGACTGTGCAGATAATTCAAAAGCACCCGATAGTTTGCTTTGGAAAAAGCGCGTGCGCAAGCCGCGCCGATGCCGCGCGAAGCGCCTGTGATGAGTACGGTTTTCATAGGGAAATCCTCCGGATACTTTGCGAACTTGCCGTTCGATCGGCTGATCCCGGAAAGGGATCTTTGCGTTCATTATAGCAAATTCCATGGGAAAAGTCAAGAGGGGGTGCTTTTCGCAAAGGATAGCACCAGTTCCCGTTCGCAAAACGGAATGTGTCGCTCTCCGATATGCTGGGTTTTCTCATGTCCTTTTCCGGCAAGCAACACAAAATCTCCCGGACGTGCCATTTCCATGACCGTGCGGATTGCAGTCGCACGGTCCGGAATGATCTGAAACGGACAGGCTTTGGGACGTTCTTCAAAAGCGGAGGCAATTTCGCGCAGAATTTCCTCCGGGGCTTCCGTACCGGGATCGTCGGAAGTCAGAATGCAGTAATCCGCGCCCATTGCCGCCACTGCGCCCATGGCGTAACGTCGGCATTTTGTACGTTCTCCGACCGAACCGAACAGGCAGAATAGCCGTTGCGGGCGGTAGGCGCGCAGGGTGTGCAGGATCGCTTCCAAAGCTGCCGCGTTGTGTGCGTAATCAATGATTACCCGTACCCCGTCTACGTCTGTGACCTCGCCGCGTCCGCAAACGGTCACCGTTTCAAGCGCATGGGCAATTGTCTCCCATCCGATGCCGAGATCCCGCGCACAGGCAATTGCCGCAAGCGCATTCTGTACGTTGTGTGCACCGCCGTTTTGCAGCAAGATTTCCTGTGTGCTTTCTGCGCTACCCGGTGCGCGGACTCCCGCACGCTCCTTCGCGGTAAAGGTGATGCCGAGACAGGATGGCGCGGAGAATGGGCGCAGATGATCCGCCGTATAATCCGCGTCTTCCGCTACCGCGTAGGTACGGTAGGCGGGGCAGACCGCCGCAAATTCTTTTGCAGCGGCGTCCGCACGGTTGAGAAAACCGAGCCGGCAAACGGAAAATACGGATTTTTTGCATGCTTTGTAATGCGCGAAGTCCGGATGCTCCCGTTCCCCGATATGATCGTAGGACAGATTGGTAAAAATGGCACGGTCAAAGCGGAGCCCTGCTACGCGGCTTTGCCAGACTGCCTGGGAGGAAACCTCTAAAACCGCAACAGAAATGCCGACTTTGCGCATTTTGGCAAGGTGTGCGTGCAGAATCCGGCTGTCCGGCGTGGTATTTTCTGCGGGCGGCAGTGCCAGATCCCCGATCTTCATGCCTGCCGTACCGATTAAACCGGCGGAGATCCCGCCCTGTTGCAAAATCGCGTGCAGATATGCGGCAGTTGTGGTTTTTCCCTTGGTGCCCGTAATGCCGATGAGCGTCATCGTGTCTGCCGGATTGCCGAAAAAAGCGGCGCAGGCGAGCGCGTAGGCGCGGCGGGTGTCGGGAAGCACCCATTGCCATGCGTCCGCGGGAAGCGGCAGACGTTCTTCCGTAAAAAAGATACGTGCGCCGCGCGCATAGGCGTCGGCGGCGTAGCGATGCCCGTCTGTATGACTGCCGCGCAGGCAAAAAAACGCAACGCCCGGCATTGCCTGAGCGGAATTTTGGCATACGTCCGTTACCGGCAGTGCCGGCAAGGGCAAAGCCGGTTGATAACGCGCCAAAAGAGCGGGAAGACCTACCATGAGATCGGATTCCTTTCCTGTGAATGAATTTAGGAGATTTCTTTGGAGCCATCCGTCCCCTCTGCACAGAATGGAACGGTATGCAAAAAGGTCTTGCGCCACGCGTCGTTTTTGACGGGTTTCCCTGCGGCAAGGATGGTACGGAGCGCAAGCGGACGCATGGTGTCCAGCGTTCCCGGAAGCGACGCGCCAAGCGAAAGCTCCGTGCAGGCAAGCAGTACCGTTTGCGCACCTTTTTGCCACAGCGGAACGCACAACGCGGCAAGCGCGTTTCGGGAGGGGAAAACGCCGGCTTTTGCCGCCGCGATCAGCTTGTCCACCTGGATCTGTGCGGCGGGATTGGGGAGTATACAGCGGATGCCAAGCGCGGCGAGCGTTGTTTGATAGCTTTTGCTTGCGACGGTTCCGCGTGTCGCAAGGACACCGACAGATCGGATGCCGTTTGCCTGTAAAAATGCGGCGTTTTCCTGTACGATGTGTAAAATCGGTACCGGAAGATCCCGACAGAGCGCGGGATAAAACGCATGGGCGGTGTTGCAGGGGATGACAAGAAGCCGCGCACCGGCGCGGAGCAGGGCATGCGCGCCGTGTAACAGGTACGGATAAGGATCATCTGCGTCGGGGGAAACGGCGGATTTTGCGAGGCGACAGAGATAGGCACTGCGGTCGGGGGTACAGGCAAAGCTGGAAAGTAAGAAATTGAGATGCGCCTGATCGTGCGTCGCGTCGGTCTGTTCGGTCAACAGCGCGGCAAACCGGATGCCGGCAGCAGGACCTAAACCGCCTAAGATCCCGACAATGGGACGCGGAATGTTAAGTCTGTTCGGCAAAGCGCGCCACCTCCGTATCCGCGTGTCGGCGGTATTTTTGCAGATAGCGGACTTTGTGCAAAAACAGGTAGAACCGCCGCCGCAGATTATGCCGCAGATCATACGGCGCGTCGAACGAATTTGCGGCAAGTCCTGCGCGTTTGGCACATTTTAACTGCCGGACGGTCGCTTTGGGCAGATGGCGAAAAACCGCTCGATCCGGCACGCACCGCCAGTATACGCCGATCTTCGGAGATCGCTTCGGCAGTTTTTGCAGAAAAATCAGATCTTCCGCCAGCAGCCGCGCAGGATTCAAGCCCGCGGCGCACAAATAGTAATTGCTTCGTCCCTGCCGCGCATTAAGCTCCAGCACATAATACGTTTTCTTTTGCGCGTCATAGCGCAGATCAAAGTTGGCAAAGCCCCGATACCCATAGGTGTTGAGCAGTGTCACGACGCGGTCGTACAGAAACGGCGGTGTCGGACGGGTGAGAATCGCCACGGGATTGCCTGTGCCGCGCGGGGTGTGTTCTTCCAAAAGCACCTGCCCAAAACAAGCGGCGGCAACCTTTCCGGTTCGGTCGGAATAGGTGGTGAATACATAGGAAGCATCGTCTCCGCCGGGCAAATACTGTTGCAAGATCATGGATTTGGAATAACCTGCGGCAAAGATCCGGTCAAGCGTCTGCCGGAGCGCCGCTTCCGAGCGGATGAGATAAACCTTGCGCATGCCAGCAAACGGGTGCGCAAAATAAGCCGCGCTGTCGGCGGGTTTCAGAATCAGCGGATAAGGAAAAGGAGGCGTGGGAAGCGGCTGCCCGAAGTGAAAAAAGAGACTCTGCGGATGCGGCAGATCATAGGCGCGGCACAGTGCGGCGAACGAGGCTTTGTCCGTCAGACGTTCCAGCAGATTGGCATCCGCATAAGGAAGCAGATAATCCGGCGCAAGCTCCGCCCTGTGGCGGGCAAGCGTCTGCACATAAGCGTCCGTACAGCCAATGACCAGACGCTTCGGCGCGGGAGGCTGCGCGTTTGCAATCTTCTGTAAGAGCGAGACGGTGAAAGATTCGTCCGCAAGATCCGGCACCGCGTGAAAGTGCAGGCAATGTGCGGTGGCGGTAATAGGAAGCGCACGCTGCCCGATGACGGTGGCGCAAACGCCGTATGCTTCATAAAAAGCGCGCGCCATGTGATAACAGTTTAAGTCCGCGCCGAGTAAGATCGGCGGTAGTACGGAGGTCATAAAGCGATGTCTCCTTCCAAAAACAAATGGTGCCAGACGAGAAACGTGTAAACGGTAAACAGCTTCCGCCCGTAGTTCCCTTTTCCCGCAGTGTGTGCGTCGAGCAGGGCACAAAGGCGATCTGGATCAAAATACTGCGCTGCCGCGTCTGTCTGAAACGCCGTGCGTAACATTTTGGCAAATTGCGGTTGTAAAAACCAATACCGGATGGGAACAGGAAATCCTTTTTTCTTCCGTTCTGCCACAACGTGCGGCAAAACGGTTTCGGCGGCACGGCGCAAAGCCACTTTGCCACACGTTCCGCGGACTCTTTCGGAAACAGGTAAGGACAGGGCGAGCGCAAGTACCTCCGTATCCAGATACGGCACGCGCAGTTCCAGGGAAGCCGCCATGCTCATACGGTCAGCTTTGCGCAGGATGTCTAACGGCAAAAAACGCCGCAGATCTAGCTGCTGTTTATAGGAAACTTCATCGGCGTCCGGGATGGTCTGCGCCACTTTGCCGGTATACTCCCAAGCATCCGGATAATCGCGGTAGGCGGGACGCAGAAATGCGCGCGCTTCTTTGGCGGAAAAAATCTCTGCCTGCCCCAAGAAATGCCGTTCGGGACGTCCGTCCGCGCGTAGAATCCCGTCGTGTCCGGGAAAATAGGGAAGATGGCACACAAGGTCGGAGGCGCCCCGCCGCATCCAGGCGGGCAGACGCTTCCACCTTTGCACAGCCACAGAATCTGCATAAGTTTCATATCCGCCGAACAGTTCATCCGCTCCCTCTCCCGATAAGACGACCTTAACTTGCTTTGCGGCTTCTTGGCATAGGAACCACAGTGGCAGAACCGATGGATTGGCATAAGGTTCTTCCATGTGATACTGAATTTTGGGGAGCGCATCCATGCATGCCTGTGTGTCAAGCGTGCGGGAAGTGTGGGAAAATCCAAAGGCGTCGGCAAGCGTCTGCGCAAGCGGTGTTTCATCGAATTTACCGGTCGGCGCCTGACCATGGCTTTCTGTGTCCAAAAAACCGACAGAGAAGGTCTTTTCCGGACGTAGAAGCGCACAGAGTAAGCCCGAATCCACTCCGCCGGAGAGGAACGCGCCCACTGCAACGTCCGCTTGCCGGTGCAAGTGTACGGAATCTTCGATGCAATGGAGCAGATCGGGGCAGTCGCTTCCTGTCTGTTTGGCAAACGGTGCGAAGGTGTGATAAGCGGTATCTGTCAAAATTCCGTAGCGGTAGGTCAGCGTGTGACCGGGTGCAAGCTCCTGCACCCGTGCAAAGAACGGCGCTTCCGGTACGGCATATTGCAGGGACAGATACGGCAGGATTGCCGCGGGATTCAGCTTTTTCTCAAATTGCGGATGTGAAAAAAAGCATTTGATTTCCGAAGCAAATAACAGATTACCGTCCGGAAGCTGTGTATAAAAAAGCGGCTTGATGCCAAACGGATCACGCGCAAAGAAAAGCTGTTGGCGCTTCTTGTCCCAGATACAGAAGGCAAACATGCCCCGCAGACGGCGCGGCAGATCCGCTCCATATTCCTCATACCCGTGCAGCAGAACCTCCGTGTCGCACTGACTGCGGAACCGGTGTCCCGCTTGGCATAATGCTGCGCGTAGTGCCTGATGATTGTAGATCTCTCCGTTTGCCATACAGACGACCGAGCCGTCCTCATTCTGCATCGGCTGATCTCCTTTTTGCGAGAGATCTACAATGGAGAGCCGCCGGAACCCAAGCGCAACCTGCTCGTCAAAATAGGAACCTACGCTGTCCGGTCCCCGGTATTTGATTTTGTCCCGCATGGCAGAGAGAATCTCCTCCCGCCGTATAATCTGTCCGGTAAATCCTGCAAATCCGCACAAAACTGCCGCACTTCCTCTCCAATCAATCGGTGTTAGTATCTCCGCTTTTTCAAAAATCATAACCGCCGCCCGTAAAAAACGGCAAAGTCGCGTTTCTTTGGAAAAAAAGTTGTATTTCTGCGGAAAAGAATGCCCGAAGCAGTTGACAATTCGGGGGGGGTTCATGTATAATAAATAAGAAATAGATCTTGAATATGTATTTTTATGCGCGGCTGGCATTTTGGCAGGCAAAAAGCCGGAAGGCGGCGCGGAAATGGGGAAATTATGCACAGAAGACAAGCGCGAGAGACAGCGTTCGGATTGATTTATGCCGCACAGTTTCAAATGGACGAGCCGCTGATGGATTTATACGCAAACGCACAGCGGGAGCTCGGATTTGAGGATGATCCCTATGTACGGACCGTCTTTTTCGGTACCTGCGAAAAGATGCCGGAACTGGATGAGAAAATTCTGGCAAGTGCGAAGGGCTGGACGCTCAAGCGGATGCCGCCTGTATCGCTTGCCATCATGCGTCTGGCAATGTATGAAATGCTGTACTGCGACGATGTACCGTTTGCCATTGCGGTAAACGAGGCGGTCGAACTTGCCAAGAAATACGATGACGAGAAAGCGCCCGCCTTTATCAACGGCGTGCTGAATGCCGCAGGCCGTGCGGAAAATCTGCATTTGCCGTCATGAGTCTCTATCTTGGGATTGATACCAGTAACTACACCACCTCCCTTGCACTGGCGGACGAAAACGGGATCTTGGAAAATCTCAAATTGCCGCTTGCGGTTGCGGAGGATGCGGTGGGACTGCGGCAGAGCGACGCGGTATTTGCACATGTGAAAAATCTGCCGCTGATTTTTGAAAAACTCGGTGCAAGAAACATCTGCGCGCTCGGCTATTCCGGTGCGCCACGCGACAGCGAGGGTTCTTATATGCCTTGCTTTTTGACCGGAGAAATGGTCGGACGCGCCGTCGGCGCATTGCTTGGTATCCCGGTATACCGGTTTTCCCATCAACGCGGACACTTGATGGCGGCGGCTTATTCTGCCGGATGTCTGCCGCTTCTTGCCGCACCGATGCTGGCATTCCATGTATCCGGCGGGACGACCGATCTTTTGCTTTGCGACAAACAAACCGTCACGCAGATCGGCAAAAGTGCGGACCTGCATGCGGGACAGGCAGTGGATCGCATTGGGAAATTGCTCGGATTGCGCTTCCCGTGCGGGATGGCGCTGGAGGCGCTTGCCAAGGAAGCAGATGCGGCAAGCGTGCCGTATTGCAAAATTTGCGTCAAAGATTGCGACTGTCATTTGTCGGGATTAGAAAATCAGGCGCAGAAACTGCTTGCAACGGGAGTGCCGCATGCGGTAGTTGCGCGGTACACCTTGCATTTTTTGATGTATACCCTTGCCACCATGACGAAAAACGCAAGAGCTATCTACGGCAATTTGCCGGTGTTATATGCAGGCGGCGTGATGAGCAACGGATTGATACAGGCGTATCTGCGCAAGATGCCGGATACCTATTTTGCCGCACCGGCTTTTTCTGCGGATAATGCCGCCGGGATTGCTTTGCTTTGCCGGGAGGCGGCACAGGCAAACGGCTGATTTGAAATTTCAGAGGAGAAAGATTGGGAAAGGAGCGACGGAATGGATACGGAAAACCGACAGATTTATACGGTTTCTCAGGTGAATGAACTGGTGAAGAAGCTGATTGAAACTGCGCCGTCGCTTTCCAATGTGTACTTGCGCGGAGAGATCTCCAATTTCACCAATCACCGCACCGGACACTTTTACTTTTCTTTGAAAGACGAAGGCGGCTTGATCCGTGCGATCATGTTCCGCTCCAGCGCATCCAAGCTGAAGTTTGTGCCGGAGGACGGAATGAAGATCCTCGCGCGCGGCAGAATCGCGTGCTATCCGAAAGAAGGACAGTACCAGTTTTATGCCGAAGAAATGGAACCGGACGGTGTGGGTGCGCTGTATATCGCGTTTGAACAGTTGAAGAAACGGCTTGCGGCGGAGGGATTGTTTGATCCGGCACACAAGAAACCGCTTCCGAAAATTCCGCGCCGTATCGGCATTATCACCTCGCCGACCGGTGCCGCCATAAGAGATATGATTCATGTCACGGGCAGGCGGTTCCCGTATGCGGAGTTGATCCTGTATCCTGCGTTGGTGCAGGGGGACGGCGCCGCGCCGCAACTGATCGAGGGACTGCGGTGCTTCAATACGAAAGTGCCGGTGGATGTGATTATCCTCGGACGCGGCGGCGGTTCCATGGAAGACTTGTGGGCATTCAATGAAGAATCCCTTGCCCGCGCTGTCTATGCGTCCAGAGTGCCGGTCATTTCCGCGGTCGGTCATGAAACGGATTTTACCATTTGTGATTTTGTAGCGGATCGGCGTGCGCCGACGCCTTCTGCGGCGGCAGAGATCGCCGTTCCGCAGACTGCGGAACTGGAACAGAAATTTTTGAATATCACCGCACGGTTTCTGCAATATTTAAACAGTCAGATCACCATTTTAAGACAAAGAGTGGAGCAGTGTGCGAAAAGTCCCGCGCTGGCTTCCCCCACCCGCTATCTGGACGAAAAACGCACCGAGGTGTTCGGACTGGCAAGACAGCTTGACCACACCATGCGCTTAAGGCTCGGAGAAAAGCAGACCGTGTTCGCCGCTTATACGGCAAAATTGGAAGCGCTGAATCCCATGGCGGTCATTTCCCGCGGTTACGCCGCTGTGTTTGACGCTTCCCAAACTTTATTGAAAAGTATCCGGCAGGTGAAAACCGGAGAGGCAGTGTCGCTTCGGTTGTCCGATGGCACCGTACACGCGACCGTGGACAGCATACAGGCGCGAAAGGAGTAGAAGATGGAACAAAATACACAACAGACCGGAAAAGAACTGACGTTTGAAGAAGCGCTCGCGCGGTTACAGCAGATTTTGCAGTCTTTGGAGAGCGGAAACGCACCGCTGGACGATTCCCTTGCCATGTATGAAGAAGGGGTGCGGCTTGTCAAGCTGTGTAATCAGAAATTAGACAGCGCACAACAGCGCGTAAAGATTCTGGAAACGGGAGAGGACGGGAATTACAGTGAACAAGATTTCACAAAGACTGAATGAGCATGCCAATACCGTAGAAGCGGCACTGCATGGCTATCTGGATGTACGCACCTCCGTGGTCAGCCCTTTGTATGAGGCGGTCAAATACAGCACTTATGCGGGCGGTAAACGCATTCGTCCGGCACTGGTAATGGAATTCTGCCGGATGTTCGGCGGAAGCGACGCAATGGCAATCCCGTTTGCATGCGCGGTGGAATGTGTGCATACCTATTCGTTGATTCACGACGATCTTCCCTGCATGGACGATGACGATCTGCGGCGCGGAAAACCTTCCAATCATAAAGTTTATGGGGAGGCTACGGCGCTTCTGGCAGGCGACGCTCTGCTCACTTTCGCATTTGAATTGCTTGCGGAAAAGTCCATCGCGCCGAAATCCGATACCCTTGCCGCCATTGCGATTCTTGCAAAATGCGCGGGTATGGCGGGGATGATCGGCGGTCAGCAGTTGGATTTGAACGGAGAACGCAATCTTCATGATTTAGAAACGATCAAACAGATGGATCGGATGAAAACCGGCGCGCTGTTAAAAGCCTCCTGTCAGCTGGGGTGCTGTGCGGCAGGGTATTCGTCCGACCGTGCAAAACTGGATGCCGCCGCGGAGTATGCGGAGCATCTGGGAGTGGCATTCCAGGCGATTGACGATGTACTGGATGTGGAAGGCAATGAGAAAACGATGGGAAAACAAACGCATCTGGATACGGGCAAAACAACGTTTTTGCGGTATATGACGCCGGGCGAGGCGCGCACATTTGCCGCTGCCGAAACGAGGACCGCCTGCCGTGCGATTGAATTCTATCCCGGTTCGGAATTCTTGACGGAGCTTGCCAAAGAACTTCTGAACCGAAACAAATAACCATGCGTTTGGATCGTTATCTGACCGAACACGGCTATGCGGACAGCCGCACCAAGGCGCAGCGGATGATTGAAGCCGGATGCGTGAAGCTCGACGGAAAATGGGTACGCAAGTGCGCGTATGAACTGACAGAAGCGCAGGCAGCGACTTTAGAGGTGGAAAAAGATCCGGTGCGATATGTCAGTCGGGGCGGATGTAAGCTGGAGGCTGCTTTGGATACGTTTGCGGTATCGGTTGCGGGACTTCGTGTCTGCGATCTCGGTTCCTCTACCGGCGGTTTTACCGACTGTCTGTTACAGCGGGGCGCCGCGCGCGTTTACGCGGTGGATTGCGGAACCGATCAACTGCATCCGTCTTTGCGTAGCGATCCGCGCGTCTGCGTGATGGAGCAGACCAATGCCCGCACGCTGACCGCACCAATGCTCGGCGGGCGGTGCCCGCTGGTTACGGCGGACCTGTCCTTTATCTCGCAGACTGCAATTTTTCCGGCAGTCTGCCGGATTTTATCGCCGGACGGAAGATATATCTGCCTGATTAAACCGCAGTTTGAAGCGGGACGTAAGGCGTTGTCCAAGACCGGCGTGGTGCGGGAAGAAAAAACGCGGTTACAGGCTGTGAAAACGGTACAGCAAGCCGCGGAAACTGCCGGGCTTCGGTGCCTTGGCACGATGGTTTCTCCCATTACGGGCGGGGACGGCAATGTGGAATATCTTGCGATTTTCGCGCCGGATCCGACTTCGCCTGTATGCGCGGATCTTTTCTCGCAGAGGGAGGAAACTCCTTAAAACAAACAACGCAGGATTTTTGACAGACGGCAATTTGATTGCATCCTTGGGTTGAAAGAATCCGGTATCAGCAAGTGGAAAGGAAGTGTGCAGATGCATTTTGCGGTGATCAGCGATCCGAAACGGGAGGCGGCGGTGAAGCCGACTTTTGCGCTCATGCGCCTGTTAGAGGCACACGGCGCTACCTATACGCACTATCCGTGCGCCTGCGCGGAGATTGCGGGGGATTTTGCCGTTGCGCTCGGTGGGGACGGAACCTTGATGCATACTGCCAAATATGCGGCGCAGAAAAAAATTCCCGTCATCGGCGTCAATGTCGGGCGCGTCGGCTATTTAGCACAGTTGGAGCCTGCGGACATCTTGCTTCTGGAGCGCTTGTTTACCGGAGATTATACGGTGGAAAAGCGCATGATGCTGAAGGTGCGGGCACATGATAAGACCTATTATGCCATCAATGATGCGGTCATTTCCAACGATACGGTGACGCGGATTGTGAAGATCGGAGCCTGTTGTGATGGTCGCCCGATCGGAAGTTATTTTGCGGATGGGGTGATCCTTGCGACGCCGACCGGCTCCACGGCATATTCCTTGTCTGCCGGCGGTTCGGTGATTGATCCCGCGTTGTCCTGCATCTGCTTTACGCCGATCTGCCCGATCTCCTCTTTGGCAAGACCGATCGTGTTTGCCAAAGACAGCGTACTGGAGTTTGAGAATCTGGCGGATGGGAATTTTCCGTTGCGTTTGACAGTAGACGGGGTGTTGGTGGGACAGGTTTTGCCGGGAGAGACGGTTCGTGTCTGTCGTGCGGAGCTTCAGGCACGGTTCCTCAGTGTAAAACCGGAAAACTTCTGCGACGTATTGCGGCAGAAACGTCGGCGGGATACGGAGTGAGCCGAAGATCCAACGGCATTGCCGTTTGAAGATAAAGCCGTCAGGCAAAGCGCTCCCATGCAGGCGGACTGCGGCGGGAGTCGAAACGAATGGATTGCAGAAAAGCGAGGAACGGATATGAGTTTGAAAGAAAACAGACAAAGTAAAATTATTGAAATTATTCGGGATCAGGCTGTCGATACACAGGAAGGACTTCTGACGCGGTTGGAGGAAGCGGGTTATCACGTTACGCAAGCAACGGTTTCCCGTGACATTCGGGAATTAAAATTGACCAAGGTCCCCACCTCGGAGGGACATTATCGTTATGCGACGCAAACGCAGGAAAACGCAAAACCAGGTGCAAAATACCAGAGTATTTTGCGGGAAACCTTGGTTCATGTGGATTTTGCGGGAAATTTTGTCGCGCTGCGGACCTATTCCGGTATGGCAAATGCGGCGGCGGCGGCAGTGGACGATCTGAAATTGCAAGAGATCGTAGGAACCATCGCAGGCGACGATACCGTTTTTTTGCTGATGCGTACCCAAGAGGATGCGCGCGAGTTTTGCCGCAGACTGATGGCAATGACACAGCGCAACTGATCGCAGAAGGGATCTAACGGCAAAGTTACGGAAAAGAGGGGGCAAAGCAAGGTGCTTGCGGTACTGCATATTGAAAATTTAGCGGTTGTGAAAAAGCTGGACTTGGAATTATCTGACGGCTTTACGGTGCTGACCGGAGAAACCGGCGCGGGAAAATCCATGATCTTAGACGCGGTGCATCTTTTGCTCGGAGAAAAAGTTTCCAAAGACTGTATCCGGACAGGGGAGGATTTTGCCTATGTCAGCGCGATTTTTTCCGAGTTGGATGCGCGTACCGTGCAGGCGCTTGCACAGCTTGGCGTGGAACCGGACGAGGACGGCAATCTCTTTTTGGAACGGACTCTGCATACGGACGGAAAGGCGCAGACGCGCCTGTGCGGACGCTTAATTCCGACTTCATTGCAAAAAGAGATCGGGACACTGCTGATCAATATTCATGGACAACACGACAGCTATGCGCTGTTACAGCCGCAGAAACATCTCGGATTTCTTGACGCGTATGCAAAAGCGGACGACGCCTTGCAGACCTATCAGAACGCGTATGACGCGATGAAAAAAACAAAATCCGAATTGGAACGACTGCGCCGTATTTCTTCGGAAAAAAGCGATCGCGCGGAAATGTTGCGCTTTCGGATCGCGGAAATTGATGCGGCAAAACTCAAGGCAGGGGAAGAAGCGCTTTTGGACGCGACCTGCCGGAAGATTCAGAACAGCGAGAAGATCAGACGGCAAGCGCATACGGTTTACGCCGCGCTTGCGGTGAATGAGAAAGGCGCCTCTGTGTGCGATCTTCTGGAGATTGCACAGCAGGCATTGAAGCAGATGCTCCCATCCTTTCCAAAGGCACAGACATATTTGGAAAAACTGGAGAGTTATCGGTGTGAACTGCTGGATATTGCGGAAACGGTACACAGCAGCGCCGACAGCGGATTTGAAAATCCGGAGCAGCTCTTGGATAAAATTGAAAATCGGCTGGCATTTTTACAGCGATTGGAGCGAAAATACGGCGCGACGGTAGAAGCAGTACTGGAAGCAAGAGAGCAGGCAAAGGCGGAACTGCAGACCATGGAAAATGCGGATTCCGAAATCGAACGACTGGAAGCACAGTTGCAGGCACAGACCGAGAACGCCCATCACGCCGCTGATTGTTTGCGCACTTTGCGAACGGAAGCTGCGCGACAGCTTGCCCGGCGGGTGATGGAGGAACTTGCATTTTTGGATATGGGAAAGGTGCGGTTTTCCGTGGAGATTCAGCCGACCGATTTTACATCAAACGGCACCGAACAGGTGGAGTTTTTAATTGCGACCAATCCCGGGGAACCGCTTCGACCGCTGGCAAAGATCGCGTCCGGCGGAGAACTTTCCCGCATGATGTTGGCGCTAAAGAGCGTACTTGCCGGTTCGGACGCGGTGCAGACGTTGATTTTCGACGAGATCGACATCGGTATTTCCGGTAAGACTTCGCAAAAAGTGGGGTTAAAGCTCCGGCATACCGCACAGAACGGGATTCAGGTGCTGTGCGTGACGCACGCGGCGCAGATTGCCGCGCTTGCGCATACGCATTTTTTGATTGAAAAACGAGAACAGGACGGCAGAAGCGAGACAACGGTACGCGCATTGGAGGAAGAAGGACGCGTGGCAGAGCTTGCCCGGATCATGGGGGGCATGAACCTAACGAAAACGCTGAAAGACAGCGCGCGGGAACTGCTTTTGCAGTCTCAGCAAATGTAAGACAGCGGTGCGAAACCGCCGTCGGTAGAATCCGGCGGCGCTTTTGTAAACATAGTGGAAATCCGTTCGACAAACCGTGCAGAACGACCGCTTTCCCGCATACAAGAGAATGAATCGGAATCTTGTGTGTTTTAGGGGGAAGCGGCATGGAACAATCAAAGATTTCCGCGCTTTGCGCGGATCTGCCGGTGGAATGTAAATGGAACGCGGACGGACGGAAATTTACCACCATGCGATGTGGTGGAACGCTTGCCTGCGTATTGTTTCCACGCACCATAGAAGCCTTTGTTACCTTGATGCGACGGCTTTCTGCGGTGCAGGAACCGTTTGCAATCTTGGGAAACGGCAGTAATACCATCCTTTCTGACGACGGGTACCCGTTTGTTGTCATTTCCACTGCACAGTTGTGCGGGGTAGAGCGGCAGGGGGAGCTATTGACCGCGCTTTGCGGGACGCCGCTTCCGTATCTTGCCGCTTTTGCACGAGATCACGCGCTGGACGGTATGCCGTTTGCCGCGGGGATTCCGGGGAGCGTCGGCGGCGCGGTGGCGATGAACGCAGGGGCATACGGCGCGTGTATGCGGGATATTTTGACGGTATGCACGGTATTCGATTGTAAAAACGGACTTGTCCGGACTGTATGCGCACCGGAACTTGGGCTTTCTTACCGGAGCAGTGTCCTTGCAAAAGAAAAACTGGTACTCCTGACCGCGACGTTTACGCTTTTTGCCGGTGACAGCGTACAGATTGCCGCGCGGATGCGGGAATTTTCGCAAAAACGCGCGCAGACGCAGCCGCTCGGCATTCCGAGCGCGGGAAGTACTTTTTTACGATTGCCAGACGGCACTTCTGCCGGAAAAGTGCTGGAGGAAGCCGGGATGAAAGGGTATCGTATCGGAGATGCGGCAATTTCCACTGTCCATGCCGGATTTATTGTCAATTTGGGACATGCGTCGGCACAGGACATTCTAAAGTTGATTCAGCTTGCGGCGAAAGCCGTGGAAGCGCGGTGCGGGATACTGCCGCAA
>DLLB01000064.1:18682-54044 GCA_002477905.1 Clostridiales bacterium UBA7573
ATACTGCCGCAACCGGAATACCGGTTTTTACCGGACGGAAAAAAAGCGGAGGACGGAACATGGAGTTTTTGTTTTTGACTGGCATGAGCGGCGCAGGAAAATCACAGGCGGCAAATGTTTTGGAGGACATCGGGTATTATTGCATTGATAATATGCCTGCCGCATTAATCTTGCCGTTTGCGGATATTTATACGCAGTCGCCCGGAAAATTCACCAAAGTCGCCTTTGTCGTGGATACCCGTGGAGAAATGGAGTTTGATACGCTCAAAAGTGCGATTTTGCGCTTACGGGAAAACGGAAACAGTTGTCGGTTGATTTTTTTGGACTGTGCGGACGTTGTGCTCTCCAACCGTTATCGAGAAAGTCGGCGGATGCATCCGCTTGCGGCAAAGTACGGAATTTCCGTATCGGAGGCATTGGCAAAGGAACGGGCACTGCTTGCCACGTTACACGATCAGCAGGATTACCTTATTGACACGACCAATCTCACCGTCCGGCAGTTGAAAGAGAAACTCAACGCCATTCTGCTTGGGAAAACCGAGGGGAGCCTTCTGGTCAGTTGCGTATCGTTCGGCTTCAAATACGGCATTTTGCAGGACGCTGATCTGGTCTTTGATGTGCGTTGCTTTAAAAATCCATATTGGGAACCGGCTTTGCGCGAGAAAACGGGATTGGACGAAGAAGTGCGCGCCTATGTGTTTTCCGATCCGCATACCGAAAAGTTTTTGACGCAACTGGAGCAAATGCTGGATGAATTGATGCCGCTGTACATGAAAGAAGGAAAAACGCAACTCACCATCGGCATCGGTTGTACCGGCGGAAAGCATCGTTCCGTTGCCATTACCGAGGAACTTTGTCTGTATTTGCGCACACAAGCCTACAATGCCATTTCCCTGCACAGGGATATTATCAAAAAATCGGCAGTCGATAAATAACGGGGCAGACCGAGGAGAATTTCATGGAAGAAAAAAGCTTTACCGCGGCGATGAAAGAAGCGCTTGCAAAAATTCCGGTACGGACAAGCTGTTGTGCTACGGCGTTTTGCTACGCGCTTTGCCGGTATGCGCTTTTGCACACGGAAACGGCACAAGATGGACTGAGCGGACTGTGCAAACGGTTGTTCCGGTATCCTGCGGTAAAAGAAGCGACCGCGCTTGCGTTGGAACAGCAAAAGCCTCCCGCATTTGCATGTGAGGAATGCGCCGGCGTGTATGTGCGCGGCGCATTTTTGCGATGCGGGCATATGACCGATCCCGCGCGATCCTATCATTTGGAATTCTGTTTGCAGGATAAACAGGCAGCGCAGGAACTTCAGGGGGTTTTGTGTGAGCTTTCCTTTGAACCGGGCGTGTCGCATCGCGGACAGAAAACCGTGCTGTATTATAAAAGCCGGGACAAAATTCAGGATGTGCTGACCTGTATCGGCGCACAGCAACAGGTGTTTGCGGTGGCAAATACCGTCATTCGTCGGGATCTGCGCAACGAAGCCAATCGGCTTGCCAACTGTGACGCCGCCAATCTTGCCAAAAGTGCCACTGCCGCTTCCCCGCAACTGCGTGCGATTCGTGCGCTGGAACAGGCGGGACTGCTGGATTCTTTGCCGGAGGAACTGGCGATGACCGCCCGGTTGCGCTTGCAGTATCCGGAGGCATCTTTGCCGGAGCTTGCGAAATTGCATCCGGTATCCATGACCAAATCCGGCGTGTATCATCGTTTGCAGAAGATTCTTGCGCTTGCGCAGACGTATTCTGACGGCAAGCCGGCAGATTTTTAACGGGCGGGAAGAAAAGAAAGGAAAGGATCCATGGGAGAGTTTGTACATCTGCATTTGCACAGCGAATACAGCATGCTGGACGGTGCATGCCGCATCCGGGAGATTCCGCACGCGGCGGCGGCGGCGGGGCACCGCGCAGTGGCGTTAACGGATCATGGTGTCATGTACGGCGCCGCGGCTTTCTGCCGTGCCTGTGAGGCAAACGGCGTGAAGCCGATCATCGGATGCGAGGTGTATGTGGTGCCGGACAGTCGGTTTACCAAAGAGCATACGCCGGATGCCAAATACGCGCATCTGATCCTGCTGGTCAAAAATGAGGAGGGATACCGCAATCTCATTGCCATGGTGTCAAAATCCTTTACCGAGGGTTTTTATTCCAAGCCGCGGGTGGATTTTGCATTACTGGCGGAATATCACACGGGACTGATTGCGCTGTCCGCGTGCTTAAGCGGCGGGATTCCGAAGGCGATTCTGGCAGATGATTTGGACGGTGCAAAGGAATACGCCCTGCGCTTAAAAACGCTTTTCGGCACAGATTTTTATTTGGAATTACAAGATCATGGAATTGCGGCGCAAAAAACGGTCAACCGCGCGCTTTTGGAACTGTCGCGGGAGCTTTCCATTCCGTTGGTGGCAACCAACGATGTACATTACCTTACCAAAGAGGACGCGGACGCGCAGACGGCGCTGCTATGTATCCGCATGAACCGTGCGCTTGCGGAAAGCGCGGAAGTTGGTTTTCCGACCAAAGAGTTTTACTATAAATCCACGGAAGAAATGGAAGCGCTGTTTTCGGATTGTGCCGAAGCCATTGCCAACACCGTGCAGATCGCGGAGCAATGTAATTACTCGGTGCGCGGCGATGCCCTGCAATTTCCGGTTTTCACTCTGCCGCAGGGCATGGACGCAAAAAAATACCTGCGTACCCTGGCATTAGACGGATGGAAAGCGCGCGTTGCGCGCGGAGAAATTCAGTATACGGAGGACCGCACCGAAGAAGACTATAAAATGCGCATGGAATATGAACTGTTGGTGATCGGTTCCATGGGATATGCGACGTATTATCTGATCGTGTGGGATTTCATTCATTATGCGAAAGAGCATGGAATTCCGGTCGGACCGGGCAGAGGGAGCGGCGCAGGCTCGCTTGTCGCATATTTCATCGGCATCACGGACGTGGATTCCTTGAAATATCAGCTTTTGTTTGAACGCTTTCTCAATCCGGAGCGGGTGAGCATGCCGGATTTTGATGTGGATTTCTGCTATGACCGGCGTGGAGAAGTGATCCGGTATGTGATCGAAAAGTACGGGCAGGATCATGTTTCGCAGATTGTCACCTTCGGAACCCTTGCCGCCCGCGCGGCGATTCGGGACATTGGGCGTGTCATGCGCTTGCCCTATGCAGAGGTGGACGCCGTTTGCGCGCTGATTCCCCGCACGCCGGGGATTACGCTTGCGCAAGTGTGGGAACAGAGTGAAAAACTGCGTGAAATGGCGCAGCAACCGCAGATCGGAAAATTGCTGGATCTTGCAAAACGATTGGAGGGGATGCCGCGGCATATTTCCACGCATGCCGCCGGCGTGGTGATTACTCCAAAGCCGGTCAGCCATTATCTGCCGCTCGCGGTCAGCGGGGATACGGTGGTTACCCAGTATGATATGGATACAGTGGCGGAATTGGGGTTGCTGAAATTTGATTTTCTGGGACTGCGGTATTTAACGGTGTGCGCGGATACGGAGCGTATGGTGCAAAAGAAAAATCCGAAGTTTTCGCTTTCCACCCTGCCAACGGACGACGAGGCGACATACGCGATGCTTTCCCATGGACAGACAGACGGGGTGTTTCAATTGGAATCCGGCGGGATGAAGCAGACCTTGATGAAACTGCAACCCACCTGTATGGAGGACATCATGGTTGCCATTGCGCTTTATCGTCCCGGACCGATGGATTCCATCCCGCGCTTTCTTGCCAACCGGGCGGAACCGAAAGCCCTGTCTTATCCGATTGAAAAACTGGAACCGATTTTGTCCCCCACTTATGGTTGCATCGTTTATCAGGAACAGGTGATGCAGATTTGCCGGAGTGTGGCGGGGTATTCGTTCGGAAAAGCGGACAAGGTGCGCCGGATCATGGCAAAGAAAAAAGTAGCGCAGATGGAAAACGAGCGCAAGAATTTTCTTGCCGGTGCCAAACAGAACTTTATCGACGAATCCGTTGCAAATGCGCTCTTTGACGATATGAGCAGTTTTGCAAGTTATGCGTTCAATAAAAGTCACGCCGCTTCCTACGCGATCATTTCCTATCGGACGGCTTATTTAAAGCGGCACTATCCGGCAGAATATTTTGCGGCGCTGTTATCCTCGGTTTTGGACAGTCAGACCAAAACCGCACAGTACCTTGCGGAAGCATTGCACGAGGGGATACGCATCTTACCGCCGGACATCAACGCAAGCGATGTGCGCGATACCGTCGGCGCAGAGGATTCCACCATTCGCTTCGGGATGCTTGGCGTGCGCAATATTGGGACGAATTTCGCTGTGCAGGTTGTGGAGGAGCGGAAGAAACGTCCTTACCGTTCGTTTATGGACTTTCTGACGCGTCTTACCGACGCAAATCTCATCCGCACCGCATTGGAAAGCGCGATCAAGGCGGGAATGTTCGACTCACTTGGGGAGAATCGGGCAAGACTCCTTGCCGCTTTGCCGACTTTGCTTGAACAAACGGCGGCAGGCAGACGCAATCATATAGAGGGACAGCTGAATCTGTTTACGATGGATGACGCGGCAGACGCCGCGTCCGATACGTATGACTATCCCGATGTGCCGGAGTTTTCGGAAAAGGAAAAGGGAAATTTGGAGCGGGAGAGCACCGGATTCTATTTTTCGTTCCATCCCTTGGACGAGTTTTCCGAGCAGATTGCATTTTTGCAGGCGACGCCTGTGGAACAGATCAAGCAAGCCTTGGAGGACGCAGCGGAAGGGGAATGGGAACATCGCCGCGTGACGCTTGCCGGTGTGATCAGCCGATGCAAGACGCAGACCACGAAAAACGGAGAACCGATGGCGTTTCTCACGTTGGAAGATCGGCTGGGAGAAATAGAACTGGTGGCGTTTCCGAAAGTATACGCGCAAAATCGTGCCACGCTTTGCGAACAGGATGCCGTTGCCGTGCTGTGTGACCTCAAATTTCGGGAGGAGGATGTCAGCGCGGTATTACAGCGGGTGATGCCGCTATTGCCGAATGTGGAATTTGCAAAGCATCGTCCCGTCTCACCGCAGGTTCCGCCGCTGGCACAGTCCGAACCGCAAAGCCGGATTCCGACTGCCGTGCCTGCCGAACCGCCCACACCTCCCGTATCGAACGGAGGGACGGGATCCCATGCGACGGCACCGGCGGAAGTGCAGGCGGCAAATCGGTTGTTTTTACGCCTGCCAGCCGAAAACGATCCCCGCTTTTTACGCTTGTGCGCGATGATCCGCATTTTTGAGGGGCAGACGGAGGTCTGTTTCTATTTTACGGATACCAAAACCTATCGGCGCTATGCCTATAAAACCCGTCTTTCTCCTTATCTGCTCGCGCAATATACTGCTTTGCTCGGAGAAGAAAATGTAATTTTGCGCTGATACGTTGTTTTTTGCAAATCATTGGCAAGTCATTTTTGCGGATAAACGTCTGCTTTTTTCCGATACTAACGGAGAAGAAAGGACGAGTGTTATGTCAAAAACCAAACCACACGATTCCGCCGTCCGAAAAGACGGCGGTTTTTTTGCCTTTTGGAAAGGATTTTGCAGAGCGGGACTGTTTACCGCGCTGTTTTTTCTGCTGTTCGGCGCGTTTACCGCATTTGGAATCGGTTATTATATCCGACATTTTCCTGTGGAGGATGCCTTGTTTGCTTCCATGCGTTCTCAAAATCAGACCAGTGCGCTCTGTGACCGCAACGGGACGGTCTACGCCACGCTTTACGATGGAGAAAACCGCTCCTCCGTGCCGTCGGAAGCCATGCCGGCTCTTTTGAAAAACGCGTTTCTTGCGATCGAAGATCAGCGATTTTATACGCATCCCGGCGTGGATGCCAGACGAACTGCCGGCGCAGTCTTACAAAAGCTGCGCGGCGGACAGCGCTATGGCGGTTCGACGATCACGCAGCAGCTTGTCAAAAATCTGAGCGGAGAAAATGAGATCACATACCGCCGGAAACTGCGGGAAATTGCGCGCGCACGGCGCATGGAACAGGAATATGACAAAGACACCATTTTAACCTGCTATCTCAATACCATCCCTTTGGGAGCGCACTGTTATGGAGTGGAAGCCGCGGCGCAATACTACTTCGGAAAATCCTGTATGGAGCTGAACCTGACCGAATGCGCCGCGCTTGCGGCGATCCCAAAAGCACCCTCCCGCATGGATCCCATCCGGCATCCGGAAGAAAACGCCGCCCGCCGCGCATTGGTATTGCAGAAGATGCGGGAGCTTTCCATGATTGACGATGCCGCCTATGAAACAGCTCTGCAAACGCCGCTTCGGACGGTCGGCGCGACGAAACAGACGCAGGAAATGACTTCGTGGTACACCGACGCGGTGATTACGGAAGCAACCCGTGTGCTGTGCGATAACGCCAAATTGACGCAGTCGCAGGCAAAGCGTCTCCTGTATACCGGAGGATTGACGATTGAAACGGCGGTGGATCTGCAAATACAGGATCTGTTGGAACAATTTTTTGCCGACAGCCGGAATTTTCCCGCCGTAGATGACAATTTTGTGCAACCGGAGTGTGCGCTTGTATTGACGGATGCCCAAAGCGGCGCTATTTTGGGATTGATCGGAGGCAGAGAAAAAGCGGGAAGCCGGGTATTGAGTTTCGCAACGGACACCACCCGTCCGCCCGGTTCCGCTATTAAACCGCTTTCTGTATATGCACCGGCGCTGGAGCTCGGCAAGATCACTTATGCCAGCGTGATCGACGATACGCCGGCGGTGTTTGATGACGCGCATCCACGCGGCTGGCCTGCCAACTATCCTGCGGTATATCGGGGATTGACGCCGGTGCATGACGCGGTGGCAAGATCGGTCAATACTGTTGCGGTAAAAGTGCTTTCGGAGATGGGAGAAGCGGAATCGTTCCGCTTTTTACAGGAACAATTGGGGATTTCCTCGCTTGTGACGGCGAAAGTGCAGAAAAACGGCGCGGTTTTGACGGATCTTGCGGCGGCGCCGCTTGCATTGGGGCAGCTTTCCTACGGGGTGAGCGTGAAAGAACTGACCGGCGCCTATACCTGTCTTGCCGATAACGGGATTTACCACACGCCGCATACGGTGGTGAAAATCACGGACGGCGCAGGAAATGTGCTTTATCATCGGAACACAACCGGCACGCAGGTGATCAGCCGCGGAAACGCGCAGATCATGACGCAGATGCTCAAAGAAGTTACCGCAAACGGGACTGCCTCCCGCCTTGGACTTGCCAAACAAACGGAAATTGCAGGGAAAACCGGTACGACCGGTGAAGATTGTGACCGTTGGTTTGTCGGCTATTCACCCAAGGTGGTATGCGGCGTATGGTTCGGGTATGCGTATCCGCAAAGTCTGACCGGTTTTTCCGAAACGAAAAGTCCCGCGCTTGCCGTATTTGACGGCGTAATGGGGGAATTATACCAAAAGATGCCGGAAAAGTTCGGAAGTTTTGAAACAGACAGCGTGGTGCGTGCGGTCTATTGTCGGGATTCGGGGAAACTGATTACGTCCGCCTGTCTGTGTGATCCGCGCGGAAGCCGACTGGAATGCGGTTACTTTACGCCGCAGACACTGCCGACCGAATGCTGTGATTGTCATGTGATGACCGCGTGTGAAGCGAAAAACGGCGGCGTCCTGTGCGGTCCGCATCATGCGGATGCCTATTACTACGGACTGTTGCGGGTGGAACGGGATTTTCCACGTCAGATTTATGTGACGGACGCACAGTACACGGTGCGGGAGCTTGGTAATACAGCGCCAAAGTTCGCCCAGAATCAGCCGTACTATGCCGGTTTGCTGCAACCGGGGCATTTTGCGGGGATCTCCCGCGGCGGGCGACAGTTCAACCGCGCCGCCGAGACTTTGTATTATGACGAGCGGTTAGACGCGCCGCTTCCTTTGCCCGACGCTTTAGAGACGCCTGCTCCCTCCGCTCCCCCCGCTCCGGACGAAATGCCTGAACCGGAGGAGGAAAATACGGTGTATGAGGATGAATAGGCAAGAATGACGATGGGGAAAAATGCGCATACTGTGTGCGGGGCAAACCCAGCCGGATTCAATCCGGAGAAGGAGAAATCCACATGAATGGTATCAGATCAATCAGAAAAATGGCAGGTTGTTTTACGGCAAAATCCCATTCCACACTCGCCGTGCTCGCACTTTGCGGCGCAGGGCTTGCGCTCGCGGCAAGCACTGTGACGATGCTCATGCAGTGCAAACTCCTCCCCTGCCCGCAGAAAAAATGCGGGTGCGGAAAGGGCATATCTTTGGATGGTGCGCAAACGCTTGCGAATCAAACGGGAGAAACATTTGTCGGCGCGGCGGATATTTGCCATGCCGGAGAAACGGACGGAACGTGCGGATGCGCGCCTTTGACGCCGCCGGACGATCTGCCGCGCACCTGAAATTCTTTTCTAAGTCAAGAAACACCCGGTTCTTACAGAAATCGGGTGTTTTTTCAGAGGTTACCGCCGGAAATTGTGACTTGACAACGCTTCGGCTTTGACGTATAATAAAACGGTATGAGAATTTTGTCAAAGACGGAAGAAAGGCGGCAAAGCACATGGGAAACGGACGGGTAGCGGTGATCGGCGGCGGTGCCGCAGGCATGCTTGCGGCGGCAGTGGCGGCAGAAAACGGCGCGGCGGTGACGCTGTTTGAAAAAAATGAAAAACTCGGCCGAAAACTCGGCATCACAGGCAAAGGCAGATGCAATGTCACCAATCACTGCGATGTGCAGACCGTCCTTGCCAATATTCCGCGTAATCCGCGCTTTTTACAGTCGGCATTGTATACGTTTTCGCCGGCAGATACGATGGCGCTTATGGAACGATTGGGCGTGGAACTGAAAACCGAACGCGGCAATCGGGTGTTTCCGGTTTCCGACCGTGCTTCGGAGATTGTTCATGCGCTTCGCACTTATCTTACGCAGACAGGCGTTGTGGTAAAGCATGCGCCGGTGCAGGCACTGCGATTTGCCGGACAAGCGGAATCGCCCCGCAGAATATGCGGATTGTACGCGATGGGGAAAGCCTATGATTTTGACGCAGTTATCGTCGCGACCGGCGGCGTTTCGTACCCTCTGACCGGCTCCACCGGCGACGGCTACCGCTTTGCCGCGTCCGCAGGACATACGGTGATCTCGCCTGCACCGTCGCTTGTGCCCTTGGAAACCAAAGACGCTTTTTGCCGGCAGCTGACGGGGCTTTCCTTAAAAAATACCGGACTTCGCCTGTATGATATGCAGTGCGGTGGCGCACTGGTCTACGAAGATTTCGGAGAACTGATGTTCACGCATTTTGGGTTGACCGGACCGATGATTCTTTCCGCTTCCGCGCATTGTACCAAGCGCCCGTTGGATCGTTATGAAATTTCACTGGATCTGAAGCCGGCGCTGGATGCACAAAAACTGGACGAACGGCTCTTGAGAGATTTTGCGCAAAACTGTAACCGGAATTTTGAACATGCGCTGGACGCCTTGCTTCCAAAACGGCTGATTGCGGTGGTTATTGCAAAAAGCGGGATTGCCAAAGAAACAAAAGTACACGATATTACCCGTGTACAGCGGCAGGCGCTGTTACAACAGCTCAAGGATTTCCGGATTTCCGTCAAGGGCTTTCGCCCGATTGCAGAGGCGATTATTACCGCAGGCGGCGTTTGTGTGAAAGAAGTCACGCCCAAGACCATGGAATCCAAGTGTTGTCGCGGGCTGTTTTTTGCCGGAGAAGTTTTAGACGTGGACGCCTATACCGGCGGATTTAATTTACAGATTGCATTTTCCACCGCCTATGCGGCGGGACGCGGCGCGGCACAGGCTTGTGCAGAAGCAACCGCGCAGAAAGAGGAGGAAGTTTTATGACCTATCAGATTGCGATCGACGGACCGGCTGGTTCCGGCAAAAGCACCCTCGCAAACGAGATTGCCAAAGTGCTGGGATTCGTTCATGTAGACACCGGCGCGCTTTACCGCACGGTGGGACTGTATATGTTCCGTCATGGGATCGATCCGACAGATGAAGTGGCGGTGACAAACGCGCTTGCCGATATGCATTTGCAGATGTGCTATGAAAATGGGGTGCAGAAAATGTATCTGGGTGAGGAAGAAGTCAGCGCGCAAATCCGCACCAAAGAAATTTCCGTGTATGCTTCCAAGGTGTCCGCAATCGGCGCGGTACGCGCATATCTTCTGCAAACCCAACAGGATTTTGCGTCCTGCCACAACGTTGTGATGGATGGACGGGACATTGGCACAGTGATTTTGCCGCACGCGCAGGTAAAGCTGTTTTTGACAACGACGCCGGAGGAATGCGCAAAGCGGCGTTATCTGGAGTTTTTGGCGCAGGGAAAATCCACGACCTATGAAGAAGTGCTGGAGGATCAGCGCAAGCGCGATTATGCGGACGCCACCCGTGCAACCGCTCCCTTAAAGCCGGCGCCGGATGCCGTCCTGTTTGATACGACTGCGCTGGATATTCCGGGCGCCACGGCGGCGGCGCTTGCGATCATTGCGGAAAAGCAAAAAGTCCTGTCCGTGTAAAAGGGGATTGTCATGCGTTTTTATCGTTTTGCACATGCGGTTGCCGCGGGGATCATCCGACGGATGTTCCGGGTGCAAATTGTCGGCGCGGAGCATGAAATACAAAGCGGCGCCTATTTGCTCTGCTGTAATCATCTGTCCTTGCATGACGCGCAGATTCTCGGTGCGTCGTTAAAGCGGCAGTTGCATTTTATTGCGAAAGCGGAGCTGTTTTCCGTGCCGCTTTTGCGGCACCTTGTACGGGCGCTTGGCGCCATTCCGGTCAAGCGCGGTGCGCATGATGTGGAAATGGTGCGAACCGCTCTGCGGATGCTTGCAGAGGGGGAAGTGGTGGCGATCTTTCCGGAGGGAACGCGCCGCCCTGGCGCGCAGTCACTGGCGTTTCCACCGAAATACGGCGCGGGGATGCTCGCGTGCCGCGCGCAAGTCCCAGTGTTGCCCGTGGTCCTGCAAACCAAGGGAAACCGGATCCGTCTGTTCCGGAAAACCGTTGTGCGCATCGGGGAGCCGATTTCCTGCACGGCGTTGGAAGCGGATGCGTCCAGCAGACAGGAATATGCCCGCGCCGCGGAGCAGATCTATGAACAATTGCGCGTACTCGCGTCGCAAAACGGAGGCAACGAATGAAGATTATCGTGGCAAACAGCGCCGGTTTTTGTTTTGGCGTCAAGCGCGCCGTGGAAACCGTGGAAGCCTTTTTGCGTGAAAAAAACGGATGGCAGATTGCCACTTTGGGCAATCTCATTCACAATCCGCAAATGACGGAATCCTTTGCACGAAGCGGCGTGGAAACGATCGAACCGGAGCAGGTAGCGGTTTTTGCTGCAAACGCGACCGCCGAACACCCTGCCGTGCTGATTTTACGCGCGCATGGTGTGGAAAAACAGACAGAGGAAACCATCCGGCAGATTGCGGCGCAGAATCCGTGGTTTTCCTATGTGGATTGCACCTGCCCTTATGTGAAAGCCATCCATAAACGGGTAGCGGAAAATACGGATGCCGATACGCATCTGATTATCCTCGGAGACGCGTCTCACCCAGAAGTGCGGGGCATTTGCAGTTACGCGTCCGGCAAAGTGACGGTTTGTAAGGACATGGAGGAACTTTCTCATGTTCATTTTTGTGAAAAACGAATAGTAATGGTCGCACAAACTACGCAGAAACTGTCAGAGTGGAGAAAATGCCAAGAATTTTTAAAAAACCTCTTTACTAATTCAAAAATATTTGATACAATATGTAGTATCACAGAACAGCGACAGCAGGAAACGGAAGCACTGGCAAAAAAAGTGGACAGAATGATTGTCATCGGCGGCAGAAACAGTTCCAATACCCGGAAATTGTACGAAATTGCCCGCGCGACGCAACCGGACACCCTTTTCATTGAACGCGCTTCGGAATTGCCGTCCGGAGTCTGGGAACCGCGCATGTGCGTGGGCGTGACCGCAGGCGCATCGACGCCAAGCGGCACTATTGAGGAGGTAAAAAACAAAATGAGCGAACTGCAAAAGAACACCGAGATCCGTGGGGAGGAGAACTTTGAGGAACTGTATGGACAGGATCCCGGCGTGATGCTACATATAGGCGACATCGTAGTTGGTAAGATCGCATCTGTTTCCGACAGTGAAATCCGCGTAACCTTGGCTGGCGCACCGGTTGACGGTGTGATCCCCGCAACAGAAGTATCCGGAAGCGGCAAACTGACCGATCAATTCCATGTCGGCGACGAGATCGAAGCAAAGGTCATCAAGTACAGCGACGCATTCGGAGAAGCAACGCTTTCCAAAAAGAGCGTGGACGATAATAAGAACTGGAAGTTCATTGAAGAAGCAAAAGAAAAGGAAACGGTTATCGAAGCGCCGGTTACCAAAGCGGTAAAAGGCGGCGTTCTGATGGAATATCTCGGCACCGAGCTGTTTGTGCCCGCTTCCCTGTGCGGTCTGCCGAAAGATGCGGATCTTGCGACTTTGGTCGGCACCACCCAGAAAGCAAAGATCATTGAAATCGACCAGAGAAAGCACCGTGCAGTCGCTTCCATCAAAGTGGTACAGCGGGAAGAACGCAAGGCGCAGCAGGCGGCTTTCTGGGATACTGTGGAAGAAGGCAAGCAGTACACCGGTAAGGTCAAGAGCCTGACTTCGTTCGGCGCGTTTGTCGATCTTGGCGGCATTGACGGTATGATCCATGTATCCGAACTTTCCTGGAAGCGTATCAAGCATCCGTCTGAAGTGGTAAACGTAGGCGATACCGTCACCGTATTTATCAAGAGCTTCGATAAGGAAGCAAAGCGTATTTCTCTTGGTTATAAGACGGAAGAAAGCAATCCGTGGACCATTTTCAGAAACCAATACAAAGTCGGGGATGTCGTTCCGGTGAAGATCGTCAGCCTGACCACATTCGGCGCATTTGCTGAGATCGTACCGGGGACGGACGGCTTGATCCATCTTTCCCAGTTGTCCGATCATCGTGTCGCAGACGCAAGTGAAGTGCTGAAAGTCGGCGATGTTGTGGATGCGAAGATCATTGATGTGGATGAAGCGAACCACAGAATCAGTCTCTCTATCCGTCAGGTTTTGGAAGATGCCAAAGCGGCAGAAGCACCCGCAGAAGCAGAAGAAACGAAAGCAGACGAGGCGTAATTTTGAAAATCAGGAAATCTTGTGGCAGTTTTAGAAATTGTCACAAGATTTCTTTCCGGTTTCTTTTTGCGTTTTGTCTAATTTTGTCGCAAAAAAATGTGCAATCTGCTGATTTTTCGCAAAGCAAACGTGAAAAATGAAAAAACAGTTGCATTTTCATAGGCAATATGCTATAATAGCATTGTAAAGATTGCATATTTGTGGTGTTACCGCATAAAATGCAATGAGCGTAATTCGGTATGGAGGTTTTCCGCAATGAAAAAGTCTTACGAGGCACCTCAGTTTGATACAGTCCTTTTCGCAAAAGAGGACATTCGGATGGATAATTTTGAATCCGGAGCAATTAACAATGCAGATGCAAAAGATAATGATTCTGCATGGATTTGGGGCGAGCTGTCCTGATTTACGAACGGATTTATTTTTATTGATGAAGATAGAAGCGGACGGTTTTGACTGTCCGCATGTCTTGTTGCAATCAAAAAATTGTGTCGAAACATAGAAAGCGGCTGTCCTTGCCGGTGCGGGACAGCCGCTTTTGGCGGTTTGAAAAAGGGAGAAAACGATGGACGTATGGCAGAAACTACAAACGGAAGAAAAGCCGATTTTGTTGTATGGGATGGGAAACGGCGCAGATAAGATCCTGCGGGTGTGCGCACAAAAGCAGATCCCGATTGCCGGTGTATTTGCATCGGATGCGTTTGTACGCGGGCACAGCTTTCACGGTATGCGCGTGTTGACCTATCGGGAAGCGGTCGCGCAATTTGCACATTTTACAGTGTTACTTGCGTTTGCAACACATTTGCCGGATGTGATGGCGCAAATCGCGCAAATTGCACGGGAACAGACGCTGTATGTGCCGGATGTGCCGGTGTGCGGAGAAACGGCTTTTGACGAGGATTTTTTCGAGGAGCATCGCGCGGCGTTTGCCGCTTCCCGTACATTATTTGCGGATGACGAGAGCCGCAGATTGTTTGACTTGCTTTTGCACTATAAGCTGTCCGGCGAACTTTCCGATTTGTTCGCCGCGCAGCAACCGCGTGCACAGATGTTTTCATTCGGAAATCCGCACGGTTGGCAAACATATGCCGATCTCGGCGCCTACAACGGGGATACCCTGCGGGAGATTTTTCAATATGCCGCTCCCACGCGCATTTTTGCGATGGAGCCGGATGCAAGAAATTTCAAAAAGCTGGAGCTTACCGTACAAGAATTGGGACTTTCGCAAAGTGCAACGTTGGTGCAAGCCGCCGCGTGGGATCGGACGGAAACGGTTCCCTTTGATGCAAGCGGCAACCGCAACGCCGGTATACACGCAGGGAAAAAAGTGCGGGAGGTGCGCGCGATGCCACCGGACGCGCTGTTTTGCGGCGAAAAGGTGGACTATATTAAATATGATGTGGAGGGCGCCGAACGGCGCGCGCTCTGCGGCACCGCGCAGACGATCCATGATTTTGCGCCGGATCTGTGCGTTTCCTGTTATCATCGCAACGAAGATCTGTTTGATTTGCCTCTGTTGCTTCATGCCATGCATCCGTCGTATCGGCTGTATTTACGCCGCACCCCTTGCCTTCCTGCGTGGGAAATCAATCTGCTTGCCACCGAAGCGAAATGAGGAAAAACATATTTTTGGGGCGATACCGCGGAATCTGATTTCAAAAAAGATACGCACACACGTTTCTTTTCAAACATGTGTGCGTATCTTTTTGCGCCTTGTGTGGTTCTAAGCATGCCGGTAAAATGCATAGAATATCAGACGAAAGCATGATAAATGGATTGAATTGCGGCAAGATAGTCCTTTTGGTCTACTCCGATGATGATGTTTAACTCCGAAGAACCCTGATCGATCATACGGATATTGACATTGCTTTCCGCAATCGCGGTGAAAATGCGGGCGGCGGTTCCTTTGTTCCGGATCATGTTGCGTCCCACGACGGCAATCAGCGCAAGTCCGTCCTCAATATAGATGCTGTCGGGGTTGACGGAGGTGCAGATCTGATGGATGACACGGTCCCGGTGCTCTTGGAGCACATCACTTGCCACGATCACGCTCATGGTATCAATGCCGGACGGCAGATGTTCAAAGGAAATTTTTTCTTTTTCAAAAACTTCCAGTACCCTGCGCCCAAAGCCAAGCTCTGCGTTCATCATATCTTTTTCAATGGTGATTACGCTGAAATTGCGCTTGCCTGCGATACCGGTGATGATGTTGCCGGACGCATCCTCTTTTTCACTGGCGTGGGAAACGATCATGGTGCCTTTCGCATCGGGATCGTTTGTGTTGCGGATGTTGATCGGGATGCCGGCAAGCCGCACCGGAAAAATGGCTTCTTCATGCAGCACAGTTGCCCCCATGTAGGAAAGTTCGCGCAATTCCCGGTAGGTGATGGTTTCGATGGTGCGCGGCTGGTCGATGATGCGGGGATCTGCCATCATAAAACCGGATACATCCGTCCAGTTTTCGTACAGATCAGCGGCAACGGCGCGTGCGACGATGGCGCCGGTAATGTCCGATCCGCCGCGGGAGAATGTTTTGATCGTGTCATTCGGCATGGTGCCGTAAAAGCCGGGGATTACAGCGTGGGACAGGTGAAAGAGCCGTTCGGACATCACCTGATTGGTGCGTTCCGCGTCAAGCGTACCGTCGTCTTTGAAAAAGACGACTTCACTTGCGTCGATAAACGGGTAATTCAGATAAGCGGCAAGGATCTTTCCGTTGAGAAACTCCCCGCGGCTGGCGGCGTAGTCGCGCCCTGCGCGGTGAATGAAGGCGTTCTGGATTTCCTGAAAATCCGCTTCCAGCGAAAACTGTAAGCCCAACTCCTCAATAATTTGACGGAAGCGGTCGGCAATGTGGGAGAAAGCCGCTTGAATATCGTTGCCCTTGGCGGCAAGATCATAGCAGCTGTAAAGCATATCCGTGACTTTGGTGTCATCCGCAAACCGTTTTCCCGGTGCGCTGGGAACTACATAACGGCGGCTTGCATCCGCTTTGATAATTGCGGCGACTTTTCGGAATTGCTCGGCACTTGCAAGAGAACTGCCGCCGAACTTTACAACCTTAATCCTATCGTTTGCCATGTTCGCTCCTTTGGACTGCTTTTGCGCTTTGCGGTCAAAGCGGTCCCCTTTCTGTCAAAGAAAAATGAAATGATACGTTATATTATATGATAAAAACCGCGCCTTGTCAATAGGAAATTGCGTTGTTTTGCGGAGAATGTAAGAAAATGGCGGCTTTTGCGGACGCTTGAGGGAAAATCGGCGCGTTTTACAGTGAAACGGGGGAAAATCATTGAAACATCAAGCTAAAATCCGCGTGCGGATTTCCGTTGCGACGGTATGTTTTTATGTGGCACTTCTGATCTTTGAGCCAAGCGCATACACCTTTCTGCCGCTCCTTGCGGCGGCTTTGCACGAAGGCGGGCACTTGTGCGTGATGCTTTTGGTCAAGCGACGGGTGGATGCCATCCGGATCTATCCGTTTGGTGTGGATATCCATGCGGAAAACGGCAACACCGGTTACTATGATGATCTTGCGGTCGCGCTTGCGGGCGTTGCGGTCAATCTGCTTGCGTTTTTGTTTTGTCTGCCGCATCTTTCTCATCCGAAGGTGGCGCTGTTTGCAGGTGCGAATCTGCTGTTGTTTTTTGTGAATCTGTTTCCGATTCAGCTATTGGATGGCGGAGAAGCCTTGTATATTCTGCTGTTGCTGCACTTTGCACCGGATACTGCGCAACGGCATATGCGGCGGATCTCTTTTTGTGCGGTTGTGATTCTGTGGATTGTGGCAACGTATTTCTTCCTTTGTTCCGGATACAATTTTTCTCTGTTTGCAATGGCGGTTTACCTGTTTGCCTGTATGTTTTTGCGTCCTTATTCCTCACAGGATTACCGAGGATAACGGAGAAAACCGGAGAAAATCCGTGATTTTTTATGATTTCGTCGGAATCCTGACGGAAAATTCGGGAAAATGCAAAAAAATTGCGGATTTTTCAAAAAAATTTGAAAAAACTATTGCATTTTCAGATGGAATCTGCTACAATAGCACCGTATTTTATGGAAACGAGGTAAAAAGCATTTCCATGGGTGCGGTATATCGCCTCTGCCGCGCACCAAAAAATGCTTTCAGATCCCTTTGGAAAACCCGTAGGGCAACAGCAGACGCACGGAATTTTGTTTTACTCTTTCTGTGGATGAAACGAGGAGGAGCGTTTTTTTTTCGTGTATTTGCCGCGGCAGACGCCGCAGGCCGACGGCACGCAAATAAAATTACGAATTCGTTTTATCCGTGTCCGGCGGCTTTCGGTCACGCATCCGGTAAAATGTATTGGTAATTCCGGTTTTCGTGCGAAAGTCTCCCGGTTCGGAACAATCAATTTGTACTGCGGCTTCCGCAGACCATTCTGAAGGAGACAAAAAATGAACGAAACAAAAAACAAAAAGATCGTAGAGCTGAAGGAGATTTCCAAACAGTTCGACGGCGAGCCGATTTTACGCAAGATCAGTCTGGACATTCACAGCAACGAATTTGTCACATTGCTCGGTCCCTCCGGTTGCGGGAAAACCACCACCCTCCGGATCATCGCGGGCTTTTTAACCCCGGATGAGGGAGATGTGATGTTCGACGGGAAACGGATCAACGATGTACCGCCGTACCGACGCAATGTCAATACCGTGTTCCAAAAATATGCGTTGTTCCCGCATCTGAATGTATTTGAAAATGTCGCGTTCGGCTTGCGCGTGAAAAAAATGCCGGAAGAACAGATTGTGGAGCAGGTGAAAGCCATGCTCAAAACGGTGAACCTCGCAGGATTTGAGCATCGTGCGGTCGATCAGCTTTCCGGCGGACAGCAACAGCGTGTGGCGATTGCACGTGCATTGGTCAATCATCCGGAAGTGTTGCTTTTGGATGAGCCGCTTGGCGCACTGGATCTGAAACTGCGTAAAGATATGCAGAATGAACTGAAAAATATTCAACACCAGACGGGGATTACCTTTATTTATGTCACGCACGATCAGGAAGAAGCGCTCTCCATGTCCGACCGGATTGTGGTGATGAATGAAGGCGTAATTCAGCAGATCGGTTCCCCGACGGATATTTATAACGAGCCGGTTAACGCGTTTGTTGCCGACTTTATCGGAGAAAGTAACATTGTGGACGGGATCATGAATGAAGATTGCCGCGTCACCTTCTCCGGAAAATCTTTTGTCTGTGTGGACAAGGGATTTGCGAAAAACGAACCGGTGGATGTAGTCATCCGTCCGGAGGACGTGGATGTGGTGAAGCCGGAGCAGGGGATGCTGTGCGGCGTGGCGTCTACCGTCACTTTCAAGGGCGTCCACTATGAGATTATTGTGGACATCAACGGCTTCAAATGGATGATCCAGACCACAGATTATGTGGCGCCCGGTGCGACCATTGGTCTTTATATCGAACCGGATGCGATCCATATTATGAAAAAGTCCAAGTATTCCGGCACATTCGGCGATTATAGTACATTCAGTGACGAAATGGACACCATTTCCGATCCGAATGCGTTGCCGGATGAGGAAGATACGGACGAGGAGGCGGAGAACTGATGAAACAACGTTCTCTGCTGCAACGGATGGCGGCGGCTCCGCACGCCGTATGGTCGGTGCTGTTTATCATTGCGCCGATGATTTTTGTGGTTGCGTATGCGTTTACCGATGCGGACGGTTCTTTTACATTTTCAAATTTCGGGGAGCTTTCCCAGTACAGCGGCGTATTTGTCCGCAGTATCCTGTTTGCGTTGATTGCAACGATGATCTGCCTTGTGATCGCGTACCCGCTGGCATATCTGATTGCCCGCACCGCACCGAAGACTCAGAAAATTCTTATCATGCTCATCATGCTCCCCATGTGGACAAACTTTCTGATCCGCACCTATTCGCTGATGAATATTTTGGAGGATAACGGCGTCTTAAACACCCTGCTCTCCAAAATCGGGTTGGGACCGATTCCGATGATCAATACCGCCGGCGCGGTGATCTTCGGCATGGTTTATGATTTTCTGCCGTATATGATCCTGCCGATCTACACCGTCATGTCCAAAATGGATGTCAGACTCTTGGAGGCGGCGGCGGACCTTGGCTGTAATCCGGTGAAAACCGCGCTTCGCGTCACGTTCCCGCTCAGCATTTCCGGTATTGTTTCCGGCGTGACGATGGTGTTTGTTCCCTCTGTCAGTACGTTCTATATTTCGCAAAAGCTCGGCGGCGGAAACTTTGACCTTGTGGGCGATGCGATCGAGCGGCAGTTTTTGATGGACTATAACTATCATGTCGGTGCGGCGATGTCGTTTGTGCTGATGATCCTGATTGTGATCAGCATGGCGGTCATGAAACGCTTTTCCGATGAGGACAACGAGGAGGTGCTGGTATGAAACACGCCTCCAGAGTATATATGATTCTTGCGTTCATCCTGCTGTATTTTCCGATTGCGGTGATGATCGTATATTCGTTCAACGGTTCGGACAGTACCGCTGTACTGGCGGATTTCCCGTCGCTGAAATGGTATCGGGAATTGTTCTCCGACAGTGAGACGCTGGGCGCTCTTGGAAACAGCTTGATTATCGCGGTTTGCGCGGCGCTGATTTCCACGCTGATCGGAACCGCGGCGGCAGTCGGCATTTGCCGGATGCGCAATAAGCGCATGAAAGCGGCATTGCAGACCGTGACCAATATTCCGATGATGAATCCGGAGATTGTGACCGCGATCTCGATGATGCTTCTGTTTGTATTTGTCGGTACCTTGGTCAGTGCGGTGGATAAACTGAATTTCTGGACGCTTTTGATCGCACATATCACGTTTTGTCTGCCGTATGTCATTCTTTCCGTTATCCCAAAAGTGCAGCAGCTGGATCGTTTTTTACCGGAAGCGGCGCAGGATTTGGGATGCACGCCGGTTCGTGCGTTTTTCAAAGTGGAACTTCCCGCGATCCTGCCGGGGGTATTTTCCGGCATGGTGATGGCGCTGACCTTGTCGCTTGACGACTTTGTAATCAGCTATTTCACGGCGGGGAGCGGATTTGAAACGCTGCCGATTCGCATCTTTTCCATGACGAAAAAACGCGTAAAACCGGATATGTACGCGCTTTCTACGCTGATCTTTCTGCTGATTCTCGCTTTGCTTCTGATCTCCAATTTTGCAAAGCGTGATGAAACGAAAGTACGCAAAGCTTCTGTCAGCCGCGCGAAACGGGACCGGAAGATCAAAGTGGTTTCCGCCATCGTACTCGGCGCGGTACTGCTCGGCGGCATTTCCTTTAAGGTGATTTCCTACGATCCGGATGCGTTGGTACTCAATGTCTATAACTGGGGCGAGTACATTTCCGACGGTTCAGAGGATTCGCTGGATGTGATTGCAGAATTTGAAGATTGGTATTATCAAACGTATCACCGCAAGGTGACGGTCAATTATTCCACCTATGCGTCCAACGAGGACTTGTACGCCAAACTCAAAAGCGGCGCGTCCGGTTATGATGTCATCTTCCCGTCGGAATACATGATGGAACGGATGATGCAGGAGGATATGCTGGCAAAGTTAGACTATACGCTGATTCCGAACGCAAAAGATGTGGATGAACGGTATGATCTTGCCTATGCGCACGATTATGCGACGCCGTATACCGTCGGAACCGTGGGCTTGATTTATAACACCAAGATGGTAAAAGAAGCGCCGACTTCCTGGAGTGCCATGTGGGATCCTGCCTATGCGGGGAAGGTGCTGACTTTCAATAACCCGCGGGACGCTTTCATGATCGCACTGTTCAAACTTTCCGGGAACGAAACGGATCTGAATACCACGGATGAAGCCAAATGGCAGGCGGCATATCAGGCACTGCGGGAGCAGAAAAAGATCATCCAAAGCTATGTCATGGATGAGATCTTCAATAAAATGGAGAACGGAGAAGCCGCGATGGCACCGTATTATGCCGGCGACTATCTGACCATGGCTTCCAATAATCCCGACCTTGCGTTTGTCTATCCGGAGGAGGGCACCAACTTCTTTATTGATTATATGTGCATTCCGAAAACCTCCACTCGTCAAGAGCTTGCGAACGTCTTTATCAATTTCATGCAAAGTCCGGAAATTGCCCGCGCAAACGCAGAGTATATTTCCTATGCTTCGCCTTTGACCACGGTGGCTAACGATCCGGAATATGCATATTCCGAGGAAAACGATCCGGATTCGTATACCGTATTGTACGGGATGCCGGACGGTTATTACATGGACATCTTCCACAACCTGCCGGATGAAACACAGAGCTTGATGAACCGGCTGTGGGATTCCTTAAAGATCGAGAGCAGTGGCGGCGATACCGGTATTTATATTGCAACTGCCGTGATTTTTGCTGTGATGATCGGTTTTGGTGTGTTCTGGAAAGTACGTCGTTACAGACGGGAAAAACGTTATTGAAATCAAAAAGTACCGCTGTGTAAAACAGCGGTACTTTTCCGAACCGGAGAAAAAGAAAGGATTTCTGTTATGGAAGCAACTTATCAGGATGGCGCCATTTGCCTTTCCGGCAAATGGTATGAACCGGCAACTTATCATGTGTCCAATGCGCAACTCAGCGCGGTGTTTGACGGAAAAGGTTCCGTGGTTTCCTATGCGCTTGCCAATGCAAAAGCGTTTATCGACCGCGGGTATCTGTTTTTGCGGGCAAATGACGAACCGGTGGATGTGTGTGTAGAGAAGCAGGTTTGTATGTGCGGCAGACGCCAGACGGTGACAATCGCCACGCCGGTGGGGGCACTTGTGGTAGAATTGTTTTTGGATCATGCAGTCAACGGCGTGTTCTTTCGTTATACTTTTACGCCGAATCGGGAAGAAGATGTGCTTTCCGTCGGGATCGCCTCCAATGCCGTGCCGGAAAAAGAGGCGATCTTCCGTGCGCCGGGAGATTTGCTTGCCGATTCGCAATTTGCGATTGCCGCAAGCCGTTCCTTTGTGTGGGCTGGTCCCAACCGAAGCATCTATTTTTCCTGTACCGCTTCCCAGCCGACGATGCAGCTGTTTTTGTCCTGTGGCGGCAGTGCGGAAGAAGCCCGCGCCGCCTGCGATCGGTTTGAGGATTATCGCGCCGCGTGTCTTGCGGAGATCGCGGCGGTACAGGTTCCGGAAGGTCTGGACGCAAGGCAGACTGCTTTGTATGACAGCTGCTATTTCTGCGCGCTGGAAAACTATAAAGAGAAGGACGGATATCGGGGATTCATGGCAGGATGTAACTATCTGCTTCCCATGCGGACTTATTATCGGGATTCCTATTATACGGTGTTGCCGATGTACAGCGGCAACCTTGAAAAAGTGCGTGCGCAGATTCTCACGCTTGCCCGTGGGATCAAGGCGGACGGCACCTGTCCTTCCGCTGTGACGTACGGATATGGAGAATGGTGGGGCAATCATTTTGATTCTCCGTCGTTTCTTACCATGATGCTGTATGATTATGTGCATTTTACGAAAGATCTTTCCATCCTGCACGAAACCTATGAAGGGCAAACCGTGCTTGCGGATGCACAGCGCGCCTTAGAAAATCTGGCGACGTTTACGGATGAAACGGGGCTTTTGTATAAGCCGGGAAAATACAACAAACGGGACTGGGCAGATGAAGTCAACCGTAGCGGATATGTTACCTATGATGAAATTTTGTTTGCGCGTGCGTTGCAGTGCATGGCAAAATTGTTTGCATGGATTTCAGAGGAAGCGCAGAGCGCGGCGTATGCGGCGCGCTATACGCGCGTGAAAGATGCCATCAATGAACTGTTGTGGGATGAATCCCGCGGGTATTACGTCAATTTCAAAACGGCAGACGAGACAGAAGCGAACCTGTCGGTAGACACCGTGTTTGCCGCGATTTTTGAGATCGCGCCGCCGGAACGCGCCAAACGGATGCTGTCGGCGATGGAACAGATACTGGAGACAAGGCACAATTCTCAGCAGATGGCGGGGGATTACGGTGTGATGAGCGTCTATCCGTTTTACAGACAGATCGACGGCGCATATTGGAAGTCCACACAGCCGTATTACTATCACAACGGCGCAAACTGGCCGTATCTTTCCGCCATGTATGCCTATGCGAAGCGCAAATACGGGATGGAATACCGGTATGCGTTGGAAAGCTGGTTTGATTACAATGTCAGACGCGGCAATTATACCCCCATTGAGTTCTTTTCTTCTGTACAGCCGGACGGTTCTATGTTACAGGCATGGAGCGGCGTGGTGGCGTTTGTGATGAACGAAGCGCTGAGTCTGCATTTCTTTGACTAAGCGAAAGACGCAACCCCTGTTCTGTTTTTTCGGAAAAGGGGTTGCACTTTTTTGAAAAGTATGCTATACTGAACAAGGTGCCTGTATGGCAGTTTGGCACATCGCGAAGACGTGGGTTCTTATTTTTGATTTTACCGGAGTATGATTGCGAAACAGGCGGAAGATTGCGTTTTTCCGCGCTCCGTAGCTTTTGGAACGGAATGAGGTAGAAGAACGATGTTACAGACAGTTCGTGAAATTCTGCAATCCAAGTATTTTTTTCTGCTTCCTCTGTTGGAAGCGGTTCTGATTACCGTATTTGCAAAGCCGCTGGAAGGGACAGTGGCGTTTGTATGTCTGATTTGTGTGTTGTTGATTGTATCGGAGAATACGGCGGTCACACTGTTGCCGTTTTCCCTTTTTTGTATGTTTGTTTTGAAGGAATACGACAGTTTTGACCGTTTTGTGAAACTGTGGTGGCTTGCGATTCCGCTTGTCATCGCCTTACTGTTCCATTTCCTTGTCTATCGTGAGCATCCGAAGCACAGCTTTTTGCTGTACGGCGTGATTGCCGTGGCAGCGGCAATCACTTTGGGCGGTGTCGGCTCTATTTCCGCAGAGGAATATTTCACGCCGGCGAGTCTGTACTATATCTGCGGACTTGGGATCGTGATGGTGCTGATGCATGAAATGGTGTCTGCGAAGTATCATGACCGAAAACGCTTTGTGGTGTCCGATTATGTTGCGTCAGTGTTTTACGCTACCGGAATTTATGCGACATTTATGGTATTCGAGGAATACCTCACGCGGCTGGATGAAGTCAAAGCCGCAGGCAAACTGCTGGATCTGCAGTGGAGCAACAATATCGCGACTTTTTTGATGATTGCGTTACCGTTTGCTTTTTATGCTTGTAAAAAGCACATCTGGCACCTGCCGGTGACGGTTTGCATGCTCGCTGCCATGATGCTCACCGGTTCCCGCGCGGCATTGATTTTGGGCGTGGTGGAGTATGTGCTTTGTACGGCAGTCTTTTTTATTCTCGACCGCCGTCATTGGTATTGGTATCTGTTGGTGATCTGTGTGCTTGGCGGTATGTTTGTGGCATTCCGGACGCAGTTTATGACGTTTTTTGAAAGCGCGATGTTGCATTTTGATAACATTGAATCGGAAACGCGGTATCAGATGGCACTGCGCTCCTGGACGGAATTCAAGCAAAATCCATTCTTTGGAAGCGGGCTTGGCGCAACCGGCAGACAGGACATCTACAATCCGAAAAAGTTTGCGATGAACTGGTATCATTCCGCGCCGTTTCAGATTTTCGGGAGCTTGGGCATTTTTGGGATCCTCGGTTATGGCTTTTTGTGGTTTACCCGTGGAAAAACGTTTTGGGAACACCGTACGGTCTTTGGATTTACAGTGCTCCTCAGCCAGCTGAACTTATTTGCAATGTCGATGGTCAATCCCGGATTTTTTTGCCCGTTCCCCTATGAATTTTACATGGTGCTGTTGTTTGCCGTGCTTGCCCGGACAGAACTGACACCGAAAAAGAGAAGCGCTCTTTCTTAATTTTTTCAGATCTTAAAAAATACCGGAGCGCATGCCGATTGGCATGCGCTCCGGTATTTTGTTCAGGTGTCCAAGGTATCTAATTCTGCGTACCATGCGTCCAGTTGTTGTTCGGTTTGCTGCTTTTGTGCAAAGCACTTTGCCACAGCTTCATAATCCGAAGCCTGTTCTTCCATTTCCCGTTCCAGATTCACTAACAGTTGTTCTGCTTTTTCAATTTCGGATTCCAGAAACTGCAACCGGCGTTCCCGTTTTTTCTGTTCCGCATTTTTTCGTTTGGCTTCTAAATACTGATCTTTTCCGCCGCTTGCCGATTCGGAGATTTCCGGTTCTTTGCTTGGCTGTGCTGCGAGGGTTTTCCGATAGGCAAGGTAGGATTCATAGCCGCCTGCATAGTCGAAACACCGATACCGCTCTTTTCCGTGAAAATCCAAAATCCGCGTCGCGAGTTTTTTTACAAAATACCGGTCATGGGAAACGGCAATCAGCGTACCCGGATAGGCAAGCAACGCTTGTTCCAACAGCTCTTTCGATGCAAGATCCAAGTGGTTGGTCGGTTCGTCCAAGATCAGCAGATTCGTCTCGGTCAGCATCAGCTTGGCAAAAGTCAGCCGGGCTTTCTCGCCGCCGGAAAGTGACGCCACTTTCTTTTGAATATCATCCCCGCGAAACAGTAAGAGTGCAAGCTGATTGCGGATCTCGGTTTGGGAGAGCGTGGGAAAAGCGTCCCAAAGTTCGTCTAAAACGTTTTTTTCCGGATGCAGATTCTGATTCTCCTGATCGTAATAACCCAATTGTACATGATAGCCATAATCAAAAATGCCGGCGTCCGCATCCGTTTTCCCCGCAAGGATCTGAAGCAGAGTGGACTTTCCGCATCCGTTTTCCCCTGTGATAAACAAGCGGTCGTGCTTGCGCAGGGTGAAGGACAGCGCTTCAAATAATTTTTTACCGGGGTAAGATTTTCCCAGCCCGCGTACATCCAATACCTCATTGCCGCTTTCCACACCGCTTCGGAATTGCAGGCGGATGTCCTCCGGCAGTGCTTCCGGGCGTTCGATGCGTTCCATCTTGTCCAGTTGCTTCTGTCGGCTTTCTGCCGCAATGATGTTCCGTTCCCGATTCCAACGGCGCTGTTGCGCAATATAGGCTTCGATGCGGGCAATTTCCCGTTGCTGATTCTCATAGTGCCGCTGCTGAATTTCGCGGTCAGTGCGCTTCTTTTCCACATAGGCGCTGTAATTTCCGTTGTAAAGCCGTGCGCGCGTATTTTCAATTTCCAGAATCTTATTGGTGATGCGGTCTAAAAAATATCGGTCATGAGAAATCAAAAGAATGGTTTTGTGGTAGGTGGCAAGAAAGTCTTCCAGCCATGTCACCGCGTCCAGATCCAAATGGTTGGTTGGTTCATCCAGAATCAGAATATCCGGCGCCTGCATGAGGAGCCGCGCCAGCGCGAGTTTGGTTTTCTGTCCGCCGGATAAAGCGGATACCGGAAGTTGTAAAAAGCGATCGTCAAAGCCGAGATGCAATAAAATTCCCCGACATCGACTGCGGAATTCATATCCGCCGTCCGCTGTGAATTTGTCGTGTAAAAGGCTGAATCGGTGCGCCAATTCTTCGGAAGGATGGTTTTCCATTTGCGTGCGCAGTGCGGCAAGTTCTTTTTCCATTGTCAGAAGCGCGTCGTAAGCATGGAGCATTTCGTCATAAACGGTGGCTTCGCTTTCAAATTCCACATGCTGGGCAAGCCAACCGAGCGATTTTTGTCGTGAATAAAAAATATTTCCGCTTTGCGTATCATATTCGCCGGTGATGAGCTTTAGCAAGGTGCTTTTTCCGGCGCCGTTGACGCCGACAATTCCAAGTTTGTCCCCTTCATTGATACTGAACGTGACATCCTGCAAAATGACATCGGTGCCAAACGCAAAACTTACATGATCGCAACTGAGTTCTACCATGAAAAAGCCCTTTCTTTCCTTGATTTCCATATCCCTTTTATTATAGGGCATCGGAGGAGGTTTGTCAAGTTGGGAAAGGAAAAATGCAAAAAATACTTGACGAAAACATAGTTTTATGCTACAATAAAACGCGTTAAGCGGTTGCACGCCGAAAAGGTGCGGTTAAAAATTTCATGCGGGTGTGGCGGAATTGGTTGACGCGCTGGATTTAGGATCCAGTTTCGCAAGAAGTGCAGGTTCGAGTCCTGTCACCCGTACCAAATTTAAAAGAATCCGAACTCTCTTATAGTCAAAGACGGTTCGGGTTTATTCTTTTTGTGCCATCATGATATATCATAATAGGGAAAATTGTTTTGTAGATAAGCCGAACGACGAATGGAGGCGAGATGCTGTGCAACTCTATAATTGTGTGCCCGAAGATATGGAAAAATGGATGCGCCTTGTAACACAGGTCCGATGGAACTTTCCGGGGCTGGAAACACAAGAAAAGCTCCATGCGTATCAAGCCACCGTCCTCAAATTCATGGATAAGCGGCAAGCGATCTGCGTAAAAGAGGGAAACGAAATTGCAGGCGTTATGTTGTTTTCACGAGGACACAACATGATCTGCTGTCTCGCTGTTGCGCCTGCATACCGTCGTCATGGTGTCGCCTCTATGTTGATGACGGAAGCACTTGCCAATTTGGACAGAACGAAGGAAATCTCTGTTTCGACCTTTCGGGCTGATGATGAAAAAGGAATTGCACCAAGAGCATTGTATGAAAAATTCGGTTTTATTGCAGATGAGCTGATGGAGGAATTTGATTACCCAAGTCAAAAATTTGTCCTCCATCCCATTGGTGCCTCCCGATTTCCACCTTGACATTTTTTCCTTGGCATGCTATAATAAACGAAAAAGAAATGTTCGATGCAACGGTTTCTTTTTGGTAAGACGTAGAATTCCCCCCGCCTGGACTTTGCAAAAAATCAAAATTTAAACGACGGAGATCTTCTATTATGAAAATCAAATACAACCATGCAAGACCTTTCCCTAAGCTCTTCATCAATCTTTTGTTGCTGGCGGTTTTGGGCATTCTGGTATATCTTATCTGTGTACAGAAACCCACCGCACTTCTCATGGAATGGTATGAGATTTTCGGGAAGTTTCTGTGCGACTATGACGATATTCTGATTGCGGTGATCTTAGGCGCGAATTTCTTGGAGCTTTTGGATTTCTGCATCTATTCCAAACGGGATGAAGTCATAAATGCCAATTATGAATATATGCAGGATCACATCGGACTACTTACTTTTTTTAAACAGTATTTTGCCCCGCTGTTCGCAAAAGGACCGTATCTTTTCGCAACAGAGGAAAAGGGATCGGCATTTTTGCGGAAAGCAGGGAATCTGATTACCGGATTGGTGAAAATGATCTATTGGCTTGCGATGGCATTGGTGCTGATTGCAATAGCGATTCATCTGGATTTCCGGAACTTTGTAATTTCGGGGAACCATGATTACATTTTTACGGTTTTGGTGCTTTTGGCGTGTGTGAACTGCAATATTTTTGTTTACGTGCTTTATAAAATCACCCCGCTGTATTCTGCGCGCACTTACACGTTGGTTACCTATTACAGCGATGGTTCCAGAACGCAAACGCCGAAATCGCAAAACAATCTGGTCGCGATGCTGCTGTTGTCTGCATTCATTTATCTGTATTTCACCGTGTTTTACCTTTTTGCATTCGGAACGAAGTTAAAGCGTATGGTGGAAACAAACAGATTGCTGAAGTTTTTGAACCGATGCGGCGAACCGGAAAGTATGCTTGCTTTTTACCGCTATAAATAAACTATAGAGAACAGGAAGAATCAAAGGAGAATTTTTCATGGATCCGATTTATGCAACCAAAGGAAATTTGACTGCTGTCGATCATTTGCATCGTAAATTACCCGATTATACAGAAGTGCCTGCTCCGCGGCAGGGGAAGATCGTAGGATTGTTCTACTATTTGTGGCACGGTTATCATGGAACACAAGGTCCGTATGATATTACCAAGATTTTAGAGCAGGATCCGGATGCGATGCAGAACGCGGACAGTCCGGCATGGCCGCCCAAGGAGCACACCCCGCTTTTACATTGGGGAGAACCGATGTTTGGTTATTATCTGTCTACGGATCCATGGGTGCTCAGACGTCATGTGGAATTGTTTATCAACGCAGGCGTAGACGTATTGTTTTTTGACGTCACAAACGGGTTTACTTACCGGAAATCTTATTTAACGCTGTTTGAAATCTTGCGGGAATATCGCGCAAAAGGATTTGCTGCGCCGAAAGTGTGTTTTTATACCGCACCGGCAATTCGTGGGTGCGGAACCGGCAATCTGATGGAGCTTTGGGAAACGCTTTATGAGCCGATGCTGTATTCCGATCTCTATTTTTATTGGCAAGGGAAGCCATTGATTATTTGTCATTCCATTCGCTCTTTGCCGGATTCGATTCGGGACTTTTTCACTTGGCGCGCGCCAACTTGGTGTGCGCCGGCAGAGCCGAATACATGGGCATGGGAAGGCAATCCGCAGAAAGTGGCGGTAGATGAAAACGGTGTACCGGAAGAAATTGCGGTGAACGTGTGTCGGGTGGATTGTGATCCGAAATACGATAAGCAGGGACTGACGGTTGGAATGGGTTCTGCGGCTTATGGTGTTCCGGTGATGGGGCGCTCTTGGCACGATGGACACAAAGATACCCGTGAAAATGCGTCGCAGTATGGCTTTTTATTTGAAGAACAGATTCAGACGGCACTTCGGGAAGATCCTCCGGTTGCATTTCTTTGCCAGTGGAATGAGTGGCTGGTGCCGTTTCTCACGAAGCAAACCAATACGCTTTATTCTATGGGCGATCATCCGATCCACCTGCAGGATGAATTCAATGAGGAATATAGCCGTGACATAGAACCGATGAAAGGTGGCTACAAAGACGCTTATTATTTACAAATGGTATCCTTTATTCGTCGGTTTAAAGGATTGGAAGCACCGGCATTGGCAACCCGGATGTATGCGATTGATCCAAACGGCGATTTTGAGCAATGGGCGGAAGTGCAGCCGACTTATTTGGAGATGACAGGGGATATTGCACCGCGGAGCTTCCGGGGTTACGATGGAGTAGGGCGTTATGAAAATCATACCGGACGGAATGAGTTTCAAACGCTGAAAGTTGCAGTCGATCGGGAAAAAGTGTATTTTTATGTTGCGTGTACGGCTCCCATCACCGCACCTTCTAAGGAAAATTGGATGAGTTTGTATTTGAAATGCTCCGAGGAGGCGAAGCCAAACTGGGAAGGGTATCAATTCGCGATCAATCGAATTGCGCCGGACGGACAAAGCGCGTTGGTAGAACGTGCAAATCGGGACGGGGAATATAGTTGGGAGACAATTGGCCATGCACAAATCCGCGTGGAAGGCCATGAAATGATGCTTGCGGTGGAACGTCGCTTGCTTGGACTGTGCGGCGACTCGGTTACGTTGGAATTCAAATGGTCAGATCATATGCAGGCACTGGATGTCATGGACTTTTATCAAAACGGGGATGCTGCCCCGCGCGGACGCATGAATTATCTGTTTAAGACAAGCGATGCGTTGCAATGCTGATCGATACTCTGAACGTACAAAATGGCAGATAAAAAACGAGACTCTTACAAGAGTCTCGTTTTTGTTTTGTTTACGGATTCCACTTATCCGGATATTTGGTGTCGTTGTCGTTTGCATAGTCGCCGGTGTCAAGACCGGTAACAATGCTCGGTGCGGGATCGGCAGGATCCCCGCCGCCGGTGGTAGTGAGGTCGCCGACGCCGCTTGTGTTCAAAGTGACATCCTCCGCGTCAGAAAAGCGGAACACCGTCAACTCCGGGGTGATATAAAGTTTCTGTTTCATAGTTTCCTCCTTAGTTCCACAGTTCGTAGTATGCACTGGAGATCCACGGGTGTACTCCTTCGTGCGCGGTTTCCGGAATCACATCATATCTCCATGTGGTGGTCATGCCTTCAATGCTGACCACACCGCCGTCCGTGACAGTGATGGTGCAGCTCAGCGGATCTTCAAAGAACCAGGTATTCGTTGCCTGAGAGAGCGAATTCAGATTTCTGTCGGAAGTACCGATAAACTTTCCGTTGGAATCATAATTTTCAAATGCAAAGGTCTGACCTGCTGTGTAGTGCTGTCCGGTGACCACTGCCCACCAACCGTTGAACACGGTGTTGCAGTCCATGTAAACCACATCGTCATACAAGCCGATTCGATCCGTATGGTTATGTCCGTTGATGGAGAGCAGAACCGTTCCCTTTTGAATGGCGTTGACCTTTTTATAGATCTCGCGTACTGCTGCCGCATCCGCGGAAGGTCCGTCGCCGACCAGTTTCCCGGAGAAATCTGCATGGCTGACCACAATGCACTTGGTGCCGGCATTTGCGGCTTCTGTCAACACGCTTTCCAACCATGCAAGCTGTGTCGGACCAAGCGCGTTGATGTTGGTTGCGCCGCTTGGCGGTCCGTAGCTGTTGGTGGTGTTGTGTACCCATTCGCCGTTATACAGCGAATAGTTGGTATCGGTGCAGACGATCCGGATGCCGTTGACTTCATAGTAGTAATAAGCGATGGTGCCGTCGCCGATCTTGCCGTCAGCAGTGCCCCAAACCACATCGTCCGCGCGGTTGGTCATCATCGGCGTAACTCTACCCATGCTGTTGCCGGAGGCTTCCAGCTCATGGTTGCCGTAGATTCCGTATGCCGGCAGATTGTACTTGTTTTTCAAGTATGCGTCCGTCAGTTCTTTGGAACCGATAAAGTCGTTGCAGAAGTCGCCGGCGTGCAGGATAAAGTCCACGCCTGCGGCATTCGCACGATCCAGAATCGTATTCATGTCAGAGACGTTTGCTACATACATACCCTTTTTATAATGCAAATCGGAGAACAGGGTGAAGGTCACGGATTTCGTGTTTTTACCGGTGTATCCTTCTGCACCATGGAAGATCACATCCAGTGCCTGTTGCACATTTTTCGCCTGCTTTTTATAGCAAGTGTTCGCGACTTGCACAGGGGTGCGTTGAATCGGATCGGAATACAAGTAGCTCACTCCTTTTTCAGTGGTCAATTCCACATACGCCCGTGCGGTGTACGAACGGGACAGCGCAGCGGTCGGAATTTCCCGCAATGTCACAATGTAGGAAAGAGAACCGTCCGTCTGCTCTTTGATTTTGGTCGCGACCACGTTCAATGCGTCTGCGGTTTCGGTGGTCAGCTCCGCGTCGCTTCCCAACCGGTCGGTCGGGATGAGCAACATACCAAATTTCAGTTTTGCGTCTTTGGAATAAACATATTCCCCTGCGCCATGATAGAATGCATACAGCATAGAGGTCTTATCAAAGGAAGCACCGAAACGAATGCCGGAGGATTTCCAGCCGTTTGCAACGCCGTTGTCATCCGCATAGCGCAACTGTGCGCCGAGCATGGAAAGGGCGCCTTTCCCTAAGATCGCAGGATCGGTTTCAAATTCCATTTTGTAAATGTTGACGGAGGAGATCGCCACTTCACCGGAGCAAAGGAATAAGCCGATCCGTCCGTCCGTTTCGCCGTAGTCCGCCATTTTGCCAAGACAGATTCCGTTGACGAAATAGTAAGCATAGTCTTTGCCGTCCGTAATATCTTTGCAGTGATAGATCGTCATGGTAAAGTAAGCGTCTTCTGCCAGCGTGATCGGATCGGTATCCACGGAATTCCCACCCGGCGTTTGAGAACGCATATAAGTGGAGCCGTTTCTGCTGATGCAGAACTGCTGTGCATAGCCGGTATCCGTGCCCATGGTCTTATCATGGAAATCTGTCATGATGCCGAAGGTGCCGTTGGTGGAAAGGAAGCGCAAAGTCACGCTGATGGCATAGCTGTCCGTTTTGACGTCCGGAAGCATGGTGTAGGAATCCAAGCCGCCGACTTTGTACCGGAATTCGCCGTTTTCCATCTTTGCAAGATCATATTTGGTTTCGGCATTGCCGTAGTTCCAACCAAAGGTTACATTCGGCGCGCAATTCCATCCTTCCGGAATTCCGCCGTCTGCAAGAGCATTGAAGTTGCTGTCGTACAGAGAATCTGTAAGCAGATAATTCGGTACTTGGCTGTTCGGGCGGATGCCTGCCAGCGCATGGATCTCTACATTTTCAAACGCCACGTTGCCGTTGCAGGAGTAGAGTCCGATCGTGCCGGGTTCGCTTCCCATATCGGCGGCAGCGGTGATGAAAATTTCATTGATGTAGAAATAAGAGGTGTCGTTATAGTGATATACCGTCATACGGAAAGTTTCACCGGAGGCAAACTGGAAGCCTTTGTCCGTGCCGTCCGGATTATCCGCGCCGTGACGGCGCGCACAAACCGTACCGTCTGCGCCGTACATCTTGTTTTCTACGGCGCCGCCTTTACTTAAATCGGTGACAAGACCGAATGCACCCTTGGTTTCTACCATGGAAACCTCGGCGGTAAAGACGTAGTTTTCCGTTGCCGGTTGCGGCAAGGTGATGTAGATGTCGCCGTTACCACTGGAGAAGCGGAACGCGCCGTCTTTGGTCGCAGCCGCATACAGCTTTTCATTGCCGCTCTTCCAACGGAAGTTGTCATACTTCTTATAGTCCTTATCCCAACCGCTCGGAAGCACGTTATCCGCAGTTTCGGAGAAGCTGATGCCGTACAGCATTTTTCCAAGCGAAACTTCCTCGCGGACGTTGGTGAATTTCGGGGTGTACGTCGTGTCGATCTCCTCCAAGGCTTTTACGGTAATGTCCGTGACCAGCGCATCGCCGCCGCAGTTATACAGACCGATCTTGCCGGTGGTTGCTTCCTTGTCAGCGAGAGAGGCAACATAAACGCCGTCAATGAAAAAGTGGGATTCTCCGTTCAGATGATAAGCCGTCATTGTGACCGTGGTACCGACTTCGATCGCCTTGCGGATGCCCTTGTAATATTTTGCGCTACCGGCACCGGCATACTGTATCCCCATTTCATCCGGATCATTTGGATATATGAAGAATGTTTTGCCGCTTCCGCTTTGGCATTCGACCGCAAGACCGAAGGAGCCCTTCAGTCCCTTCGCGGTGAATTTTGCAGAATATACATAGTTTTCCGCACGCAGCGCAGGGAACAGGATGATGTCGGCTTTGCCGGAAGTCTTGTAGTGAATGCCGCCGTCTTCTGCCGTGATGGTCTGGGAACCGGCTTTGGCATTCCACAAATAAGTGCATTCGTTATTGGAGGTGTCCCAATCGGCAGGAACGTTCTCGGAAAGAGTGGGTGCGTAGAGAATTTCGCCGGCAATCAGGTTTTTGTCTTCTGCAAGCGATTCTAAGTATTGCGATTCAGTCGTTTCCCCGGAGGTAAACGTGAAAGGCGGTTTGGGCGTCGGCGTATCGCCGTCTTGCAAGGCTTTCACGGAGATGTCCGTGACCAGCGCGTCGCCGCCGCAGTTGTACAGACCGAGTTTGCCGGGTGTCAGCTCTGAGTCGGCAAGGGTGGCAACATAGACGCCATCGACAAAGAAGTGCGATTCACCGTTCAGATGATAAGTCGTCAGCGTGACCGTGGTATCCAGTTCGATCGCCGGACGGATGCCCTGGTAATACTTCGCACCGCCTACGCCGTGATGCTGAAGTCCCATTTCATCCGGATCGGTCGGGTACACATAAAATAACTTGATACTGGTGCCGCTCTGACATTCTGCCACAAGACCGAAGGAACCTTTCAGCCCTTTCGCGGTAAATTTTGCAGAGTATACATAATTCTCTGCGCCGATCGCCGGAAACAGGATGGTGTCGGCTTTGCCGGAAGTCTTGTAGCGAATGCCGCCGTCTTCCGCCGTGATGGACTGAGAGCCGGCTTTGGCATTCCATAACTTAGAGTATTCGTCGTTGGACGAGTCCCAATTCGCGGGGATGCCCTTAGACAGGTCGGGCGCATAGAGGGTGCCGCCTACGGTAATGTCATCTTCCGCAAGCGATTCCAGATATTGCGCTTCTGTGGTTTCGCCGGAGGTCAACGTGAGAGCCAGTGTGCCAAAGGGCAACAGGAGTCCTACCGTGACCAGTGCCAGCAGAAATGCGAGGATGCGAGTTTGGTGCAAGCGTTTCATGGGTTTCCTCCTTTTTAGGGAACGATTTGGCAGGAGATCGAAATTCCAAATCGTTGTATTGAGATGCGTGGAGCTGTCGCAACCGCATCTTGGCATCCATTCTTACCGCATGAAATAAAACGAGAAATCCGAGGTATTTTTTAAAATTCGTTTCATGATTTGTAGAAAATGGATAAAAGATGTTTTGCGAAGTACGCTATCTGTTGTTATTATAGCGAAGCCCATTTGGAATTGCAATAGCTGAAA
>DLLB01000092.1:0-13172 GCA_002477905.1 Clostridiales bacterium UBA7573
AAACGGTGCCGCCGTCTCCGTTCGCAAGATCCGGTTGCCAAGTCCCACAGGAACAAATCCCGCGTCCTGCGCCTGCCGCACCTCGGCTTGAGAAAAGCCGCCCTCCGGTCCAATGAGGATAGCGATTGTACCGGGCACTTCCGGCAACTGCTTCCCAAGCGGCAACGTACCGTCTCCCTCATAGCAAAACAGCTTACAATCCGCTTGACTTGCCTGTGTCAATGCAGTTACAAACGAAACCGGCTCTGCCACCGAAGGAATCCTGCCCCGCCCGCATTGTTTTGCCGCGCTCTCCGCAATTTTTTGCCAGCGTTGTTGTTTATGCGCACGCCCCTTCTCATCCAGTCGGACCACGCACCGCTCCGTTTCCATCGGCACCACCGCATATACGCCGCTTTCCACCGATTTCTGAATCACACTTTCCATTTTATCCCCTTTGGGAAGTGCCTGATACAAGAAAGCGGTAAACGGCGGCTCGGTATTGCCCTGCCGCACCGACAGAATCTTCGCTTCCACCCGTGTGGCATCCACCTGCACCAGCTCGCAAAGGTATTCCTGTTTCTGCATATCGCAAACCGTGATCTGCGCTCCCGGCATCATACGCAAAACGCGAGAGATATGTCCCGCGTCACTTCCCGTAATCGTGACAGTATCTCCCGCGATCTGCGACGCCTGCAAAAAGAATCTGCTCATCGGCGTTCTCCTTTGGTTTTACTTTTCAAATACAAACGCATGCCAGTCATTTTCACTGAGGTGATCTACCACACGCAGTCCCCCGGCGATCAGCGCATTCTTTACGCGTTCCGTCTGTGGCTCAATGATACCGGAGGTAATCAAATGTGCGCCCGGTTTCATATGCGCACCGACATCCGGCGCCATGCGCACAATAATATCCGCCACGATATTGGCAAGAACCAGATCATAGCTTCCGCTGACAGCGGAAAGCAGATCGGATACCCCGGTTGCCACGTTGGGAGTATGATTGACTTCCGTATTTTCCTTTGCCACTCTGACCGCGACCGGATCAATGTCATAGGCATCTACGGATGCCGCGCCGAGTTTGGAAGCCAAAATCGCTAAAATACCGCTTCCCGTTCCCACATCCAACACTTTTTGACCGGCGCGGACATACCGTTCCGCAAGCGCCGCGCACAAGCGCGTCGTCTCATGTGTGCCGGAGCCAAACGCCATGCCGGGATCCATACGGATAACAACTTCATCCGGTTCCGCGGCATAAGTCTGCCAAGCCGGGACAATGACGATATGCGTACCGATCTTCACCGGATGATAATACTGTTTCCAAGACTCCGCCCAATCTTCTTCCGCAACACCGCAAAGCTCTGTTCTCGTTTCCAAACCGAGCGCCGCGAACCGCTCCCGCAGATAGGCAAGATATTCGCCCGGATCGCGTTCTTCCGGAATATAAATGCTGACTGCGCCGTGCGTCTTATCACTGTTTAAAATGGTTTCGTCGATCAATTCCCCGTAAACGGTTTTCAGATTTTCGTCAATGTCAGAATAATCTTCAATCTGCAAACCGTTATCCAGCATCCCCATTACCGCGCAAACTGCATCCAGATCCTTAGTCGCGCAATGTACCTTCAACTGCGTCCACTTCATATTGCCATCCCGCAGGCAACCGCATTGCACGGAGTCGGTGTGCATCCGGTTTCCTGTCCTTTCCCGTTTGTATTTTGTATTACGAATTTTTATTCATAAACGATTTGATTTTTTCCGCGAAGCTCTTTTTCTTGTTATACACCGTATCCCCGCAGGCATCCGCGAACGATTTAAGCAGTTTCTTTTGTTCGCTGTTCAGATTGCGCGGCACTTCCACAGAAACGGTAAAGCGCAGATCGCCCTTGCCTCTGCCATTGACATTGGCAATGCCTTTGCCGCGCAGGACAAATCCGGTGCCGTTCTGTGTGCCCTCCGGAAGCGTATATTTGACTTTTCCCTCCAAGGTCGGAACTTCAATTTCACCGCCCAAAGCCGCATCGGTAAAGGAAATCGGAATTTCGCAACACAAATCATAGCCGTCTCTGGTAAAGACCGCGTGCGGGCGCACCCGTACCTGTAAGATCAGATCGCCGTTCGCGGCGCCGCCTCTGCCTTCGTTGCCTTGTCCGCGCAAAACCACCCGCTGTCCGTCGTCGATTCCTGCCGGGATCGTGACCTCCAGTTTTTTCGTGATCTTGACATAGCCTTTTCCATTGCATTCCTTGCAGGGCGTCTTTGGAATTTTTCCGCGTCCGCGGCAGGCACTGCATGTGGTTGTGCTTTGCATATAGCCGAACGGGGTTTGCCGATTGACGCGCACCTGTCCGGTACCGTTACAGTTCTTGCAGATTTCAGGAGCCGCACCGGTCGCATCGCCGGTTCCTTTGCACGTTGCACACTTTTCGACACGTCCATAGCTGACGGTCTTTTTGCATCCGAATGCCGCTTCCTCAAACGTCAGCGTCACACTCGCAGCAAGGTCGTCCCCCTCCACCGATTCCGGATTGCGTCTTGCACTGCCGCGGCTTCCGCCGCCGAAGAAGCTGCCGAAAATATCGCCAAGATCAAAATCCTCGGTGGAAAACCCGCCGCCGAAGCCGCCGAAACCACCGCCGCCAAAGCCTCCCATATTCGGATCGACGCCGGCGTGTCCATATTGGTCATAGCGTGCTTTTTTGTCCGCATCGGAGAGCACGGCATAGGCTTCATTGATCTCCTTGAAGTGTTCTTCCGCATCCTTATCCCCCGGATGCAGATCGGGATGATATTTCTTTGCCAATGTCCGATAGGCTTTTTTGATCTCGTCCTCACCGGCACCCTTGCTCAGTCCTAAGACCTCATAATAATCTCGTTTTGTTTCTGCCATGTGGCATTCTCCTTATCGAACACAGACCAAGGCGGAGAGTATTTCCCCGCCTTGGCTGTACGGTTTGTAATCAGTGATTGTTGCCGGTCTTATCTTCAAAATCGTTGGAATAGATATTACCGTCCGCATCCTGCTGCGGTCCCTGTTGCTGTGCATCTGCGCCAGCACCCTGTGCCTCGCCCTGCTGCTGATACAGTTTCGCGGACAAGTCGTAGAATTTCTTCTGCAACGCTTCCGTATCGGCTTTGATCGCGTCCGTGTCGGTTCCCTTCAGGGTTTCCTTCAGTTTTTCGACCGCGGCTTTCACATCGGTCTTCTCGGATTCCGGCATCTTATCTCCGATGTCCTCCAGCGTTTTTTCGCTCTGGAAGATCAAGCTGTCTGCCTGATTGCGGATCTCTACCGCTTCTTTCATCTTTTTGTCTTCATCTGCGAATTTCTCCGCATCTTTCACAGCACGGTCAATATCTTCTTTCGACATATTCGTGGAAGAAGTGATCGTGATATGCTGTTCCTTACCGGTGCCCTTATCCTGCGCCGTTACATTGACGATACCGTTTGCGTCAATATCAAAGGTCACTTCAATCTGCGGAACGCCGCGGCGTGCAGGCGCGATACCATCCAAGCTGAATCTGCCAAGCGTCGTATTGCCGCTTGCCATTTCCCGTTCGCCTTGCAGCACATGAATTTCCACGGAGGTCTGATTATCCGCCGCAGTGGAATAAATCTGGCTCTTTTTCACCGGAATGGTGGTGTTACGATCAATGATCTTGTTGAACACGCCGCCGAGGGTTTCAATACCGAGCGACAACGGCGTGACATCCAACAAAAGCAGATCTTTCACTTCACCGCCAAGCACACCTGCCTGTACAGCGGCGCCGATGGCGACGCATTCATCCGGGTTGATACCCTTGAACGGATCCTTGCCGATGAAATTCTTCACCGCATCCTGCACGGCAGGAATTCTGGTAGAACCGCCAACCAACAGCACTTTATCTACCTGTGCCGCGGTCAAACCTGCATCTGCCAGTACCCGTTTGGTCGGTCCCATCGTAGCTTCTACAAGATCCGCGGTCAGACGGTTGAATTCCGCGCGGGTAAGCGTTGCGTCGAAATGCTTCGGTCCGGTTGCATCCGCGGTGATAAACGGCAGATTGATATTGGTAGAAGTCATGCCGGAAAGCTCGATCTTCGCTTTCTCTGCCGCTTCTTTCAGTCTCTGCAAAGCCATTCTGTCTTTCCGCAGGTCGATGCCGCCGTTTTCTTTCGCAAAGGTATCTGCAATCCAGTCAATGATCCGCTGATCGAAGTCGTCGCCGCCGAGACGGTTGTTACCGGCAGTTGCAAGCACTTCGAACACGCCGTCGCTGATCTCCAGAAGCGACACATCGAACGTACCGCCGCCAAGGTCGAACACCATGATCTTCTGCGAATTTTCTTTATCCATACCGTAAGCCAAAGCGGCTGCGGTCGGCTCGTTGATAATTCTCAGGACTTCCAATCCGGCAATCTTACCTGCGTCTTTGGTTGCCTGACGCTGTGCGTCGGTGAAGTAAGCAGGAACGGTGATGACCGCCTGTGTAACAGGACTGCCGAGATAAGCCTCCGCATCTGCTTTCAGCTTTTGCAAAATCATCGCGGAGATTTCCTGCGGCGTATACTTCTTTCCATCGATTTCTACTTTATAATCGGTACCCATTTCCCGTTTGATGGACATCACGGTGCGGTCGGGGTTCGTGATGCTCTGCCGTTTTGCCACCTGACCGACCATACGTTCGCCGGTTTTGGAAAAAGCCACGACAGACGGCGTAGTTCTTGCCCCTTCGGGGTTCGGAATCACCACCGGTTCGCCGCCTTCATAGACGGCAACGCAAGAGTTTGTAGTACCAAGGTCAATCCCAATAATTTTTCCCATAATTCAAATCCTCCAAAATTTCTTTTCTCTCATTCATAATAGGTGTATTGTTTACAATTCAGTTTGCGACTTTTACCATCGCATACCGCAGGATCTTATCCTGCCGGCGGTATCCTTTCTGGAATACCTCCACAATCTCGCTTTCCCCGTAGGACGCATCTTCAATATGCATCACGGCGTTGTGAAGATTGGGATCAAATGTTTTGGTTTCGATTTCCGTCACGCCGAGCTTTTCTAAGACCTCCCGGCACTGCTTTAAGGTCATTTGCACCCCTTCCGCAACTTCCGCCTGTGCGGAAAACTGCGCCGCGCGCTCCAAATTATCAACGATCGGCAAAATCTGCACCAAAACATCGGAAAACGCGTCCGCGTAAATTCCATCGCGTTCCTTCTGCGCACGCTTACGGTAATTGTCATATTCCGCAATCATCCGTAGATATTTATCACTCGCCTCCGTGATCTGCTTTTGCAGTTTCGCATTTTCCGCTTTGAGCGCGGGAATGGTATCGGTTGCGTCGGTGGCTGGAATTTCTTCCTCCTTCGGCTGATCTTCCTGCGGCTGTTGCTCCGCACCGGACGCCTCCGGCTGTTCGGTTGTCACTTCATCTTGTACGGTTTCTTCCTTCACGGCTAAGTTGTGCCTCCTTCTTCCTCTTGTTTCGGCGGGAGCGTCGGATTGCCGAGCATCGATGCGATCTGCCCTGACAGATATTCTACGGTGGTAATCACCTTGGAATAATCCATCCGGCGGGGACCGATGACACCAATGGCGCCGACCGTATGTCCTTCCGATTCAATGGTTTTGAAAATCAACGTGGAATTGTGCGACGCGTCCAATGGATTCTCCGATCCGATCAACACGTTGACGCCGTCCGTTTTCGCAGACGATACCAACTCCACAATGTCCTCCTTATTTTCGATTGCGCCGAGCATCCCGCGCAGTTGCGTGATGTCCGCGCATTCGGGATATGCAAGCAGATGCTCCACGCCGTCCAGCTTTAAATCGCCGCCAAACTCTCCGAGCACCTCATACACACACTTGACAATGCTGCCGACCAGCACCCCGATACTGCCAAGCCGTCTTTCTAATTCCATCATCCGCGGCAACGTGACTGTTGCGAACGGGATATTCGTTAAATATTGATTCAGCGCTTCCTCTAATTGCTTGACCAACTGCGGCGTCAACTCCAGATCGGTGTGCAGATACCGCGTTTTCACATGATCCGGTGTAATCACGATCACAAGCAGAAAACTGTGTGCGTCAAAATACATCGTGCGGAACTGTGCCACGCTGTCGCTCTGGAACCGCGGGCGCACCGCAAGAGAGGTATAATTGGTCAGCGTGGACACCAACTGTCCTGCACGATCCAAAATTTTATCCAGTTCCGCGGTTTTGGCTTTCACCAAATTGTTCAATTCCCGAAGCTCGCCGGAGGTGAGGTCGTAACTTTGCATCAAACTGTCCACATAAAAGCGGTACCCTGCTTCTGACGGAATACGCCCCGCAGAGGTGTGCGGCTGTTCCAGATACCCCATTTCCTCAAGCTCCGCCATTTCATTGCGGATGGTGGCGGAAGAAAGCGGGATCTGCTGATTCTGCATCAGATACTTGGAACCGATCGGTTCGCCCTGATCGATATGGGCTTCGACAACCGCTTTTAAGATGCGTTTTTTGCGTTCGCTGAGTTCCGCTCCGGATTCCATGATACCGCCTCCTTTTATTTTTGATTTTAGCACTCAATTTATCTGAGTGCTAATTTCTGTGTTTATTGTATCACGACGGAGCCAAAAATAAAAGAAGATTTTGCATATTTATTGTTAACATTATGTGAACATTGAAGAATTTCTCTTATAGTTTTTCCACCATTTTTCGAAGAAAGTGTGGAAAAGGGCTGAGTGCTTTGCTCAGCCCTTTTCAAAAACGGGATTTTGTCGAATTTTTGACACACCCGTTCTCCGAGTGCCAAATGGAACGTGCTTTGTCAGGATATGGGGGTTGCAGACTGTGCGTCTTTTTGGGATCTCCACCGTTCCAGTGCCATCTTCAGATATTTTCCGGTATAAGAGGCGGCACAATCCGCAACCTGTTCGGGTGTACCGGCTGCGACCAACGTACCGCCGCCGCTTCCGCCTTCCGGTCCCAGATCTATGACATAATCGGCGGTCTTAATCAGTTCCAGATTGTGCTCGATCACGATCACGGTATTCCCCGCGTCCACCAACCGCTGTAAAATCCGTACCAATTGTTCCACATCGGCAGTATGCAATCCCGTGGTCGGTTCGTCCAAAATATACACGGTCTTTCCGGTGCTCCGTTTGGAAAGCTCGGTCGCAAGCTTCACACGCTGCGCTTCGCCGCCGGACATCGTCGTGGAGGATTGCCCGATCTTGATATACCCAAGTCCCACATCATACAGCGTTTGCAACCGTCTCGCCAATCGCGGGATCTCCGAGAAAAAGGATACCCCTTCTTCCACTGTCATATCCAAAACGTCGAAAATATTCTTTCCTTTATATTTTACGTCAAGCGTATCGTGATTATAACGCTTTCCTTTACAAATATCGCAAGTCACATATACATCCGGCAAAAAATGCATCTCGATACGTTTGACGCCGTCGCCTTCACATGCCTCGCACCGTCCGCCTTTGACATTGAACGAAAACCGTCCGGACGTATAGCCGCGTTTTTTGGCATCCGGCGTGGAGGCAAACAACTCCCGGATATCGGCAAACAGACCGGTATAGGTGGCGGGATTGGAGCGCGGTGTGCGTCCGATCGGACTCTGGTCGATACAAATGACCTTATCCAGCGCTTCCATTCCTTCCACCGCGTCGTGCTGACCGGGATAGGTGATGGCACCGTTGAGCTCCTTGGCAAGTACACGATATAAAATCGAATTGACCAAAGAGGATTTGCCGGAACCGGAGACACCGGTCACGCAGGTAAACGTGCCGAGCGGGAAACGAACCGTCAGATTTTTCAGATTGTGTTCTCTTGCGCCGCGTACCGTCAGAAAATTTCCGTTTCCGGCACGACGGATAGCGGGAACGGGGATCTGCCGTCTGCCGGACAGATACGCGCCGGTCAACGACCGTGGATTTGCCATGATCTCCGCAGGCGTCCCCTGTGCCACAACTTCTCCACCGTGTATGCCGGCACCCGGACCGATATCTACGATATAATCGCTTTCTGCCATGGTTTCTTCATCATGCTCCACGACGATCAGGCTGTTTCCAACATCGCGCAGACGTTTGAGCGTCGCGATCAGCTTCCCGTTATCCCGCTGATGTAAGCCGATGCTCGGCTCATCCAGAATGTACAAAACCCCCATCAACGAGGAACCGATCTGCGTCGCAAGCCGGATGCGCTGGGCTTCGCCGCCGGAAAGCGTGCCGCTACGACGCGCCAGCGTGAGATATTCCAATCCGACGCTGTTCAAAAATCCGAGCCGGGCACGGATCTCTTTGAAAATTTCCCGTGCGATCTGTTCTTCCACCGGCGTCAGCGTCAGAGCATTGATTGCCGCAAGTGCATCTGTAATCGGCAACTGACAAAACTGGTCAATATTATACTTGCCCACCGTCACCGCAAGCATTTCCGGTTTGAGTCTGGCGCCATGGCAGACCGGACAGACCTGTTCCTCCAAAAATTGTTCGTAGTAATCGCTTTTCATCTGCCGCCACCGCAGGTCGATGATCTTCAGAATTCCGTCAAACGTCACATTCTGATGATGCCAGACTCCGTCATACTGGCGGGAAATCTCATATTTCACATCACCTGTGCCATGCGCCAGTGCATCAAATGCCTGCGCGCTGTACGCGCTGATCGGCATATCCAAGGTAAATCCGACGCGTTTGCCGACTGCCATAAACAGCGGTCCCATCCAGGTATCCTCATCCAAGGTCTTGAATCCGTTGCACTGGATTGCGCCCTGCCGCAAAGACAAGCTACGATCCGGAATCAGTTTATCCATCGAAAAAGTCTGTGTTTCTCCCAATCCAAGACACGCCGGACAAGCACCGAGCGGATTATTGAAAGAGAACATACGGGGAGACAATTCCCCGATGCTGATCCCATGCTCCTCACAGGCATAATTCTGTGAAAAAGAAAATTCCGTTTCTTTTTCGGATGCGTCCTTCGGCGAATCCACCACTGCGATCCCGACGTTTCCCTTACCGAGATTGAGCGCGGTTTCCACAGAATCTCCGAGCCGACTGCGAATATCTTCCCGCAATACCAAACGGTCGATGACGATCTCCACCGTGTGCTTCCGGTTTTTGTCCAGGGCAATTTCTTCGCTTAAATCATACAGACTACCGTCCACACGAGCACGGACATACCCGCCTTTTTTGGCGTCCTCAAATACTTTTTCATGCGTTCCTTTTTTGGCTCTGACCACTGGGGCAAGCACCAAGAAACGGGTTCCAGCAGGAAGCGCCATCACCCGATCGATAATCTGATCGGTAGATTGCTGCCGGATCTCCTTTCCGCAAACCGGACAATGCGGAATGCCGATGCGGGCATATAACAGCCGCAGATAGTCATAGATTTCCGTCACGGTCGCCACGGTGGAACGCGGATTCTTGGAAGTCGTTTTCTGATCTATGGAAATCGCGGGAGACAAGCCCTCGATCAAATCCAAATCCGGCTTATCCATTTGTCCCAGAAACATACGGGCATAAGAGGAAAGGGATTCCACAAATCTTCTGTGCCCTTCCGCGTAAATGGTGTCGAACGCAAGCGAAGATTTACCGGAACCGGAAAGCCCCGTAAATACCACAAATTGATCCCGCGGGATCGACACGTCAATATTTTTCAGGTTATTCACCCGAACACCTTTTAACGTAATATATTTGGTTGCCATGTGCGTTTCTCCTGTTTGGCTTTGGTATTATCCGCGCGGCTTGCGCGGAGATTTTTTGGGAAATGCCGTTTCGCCCGCCCCTTCTGCCTGTGCGGACGGCTTTTTCGGTAACGCCGGCGCGTGTTTTTGCAGATTCGCCTGTAATGCCGCAATCCGGTCACGCAAGAAGGCTGCCCGCTCAAAATCCAGCAGTTTTGCGGCTTCTTTCATTTCCGCAGTCAGCGCCGTGATCTGCTTCTGCGCCTGTGCCGGACTCATGCGTTTCTGTTTTCCGCTCTCTTTTTTCTCCGGTTTTGTTCCGATCTCGATCAGATCACGGATCGGTTTGACAATCGTTTTCGGCGTGATGCCGTGCGCAATATTATACGCATTCTGAATGGAACGGCGGCGTGCCGTCTCCGCAATTGCCGCCTCCATAGAACGGGTGATAGTATCGGCGTACAGAATCACTTTTCCGTTCGCGTTCCGTGCGGCGCGGCCGATGGTCTGGATCAAGGCAGTTTCCGAGCGCAGTAATCCTTCTTTATCGGCATCCAAGATTGCGACAAGCGACACCTCCGGCAGGTCGATGCCCTCCCGCAACAGGTTGATGCCCACCAACACGTCAAATACGCCAAGCCGCAGATCCCGGATGATTTCCATCCGCTCCATCGTATCCACTTCATGGTGAATGTATTTGACCTTGATCAGATTCATTTGCAGATACTCCGTCAAATCTTCCGCCATTTTGGTCGTGAGCGTTGTGACCAGTACCCGTTCGCCGTTCTGCGCGCAGGCGCGGATCTCACCCATCAGATCGTCCACCTGTCCCGCAATGGGGCGCACCTCCGTCACCGGATCCAAAAGTCCCGTGGGGCGAATGAGCTGTTCCACCGTTTGCGTCGCATGTTCCTTTTCATATTCTGCCGGCGTTGCGCTGACAAATACGACTTGGTTCAGTTTTTCCTCAAATTCTTTGAAAAACAGCGGGCGGTTATCGTAAGCGGACGGCAGCCGGAACCCGTAATTGATCAGATTTTCTTTGCGTGCGCGGTCGCCGCCACTCATACCGCGCACCTGCGGCAGTGTCACATGAGATTCGTCGATAAACATCAGATAATCTTTCGGAAAGAAATCCAACAACGTATACGGCGTAGAACCGGGAGCGCGTCCGGAAAGTACACGGGAATAGTTTTCGATGCCGGAACAGAATCCCACTTCCCGCAACATTTCCAGATCGTAACGGGTTCGTTCCTCGATCCGTTGCGCTTCCAACAGTTTATCCTGCTCTTTGAAAAAACGCACCCGATCCAGCATTTCCGATTCGATTTCCGAAAGCGCCGCTTCCCGTCGTTCCGCGGAAACCGCATAGTGCGTTGCCGGAAAAATCGGCACATAAGACATTTCCCGCAGAATTTCTCCGGTCAGTGGATTGACCTCCGTCACGCGGTCAATCTCGTCCCCGAAAAATTCCACCCGCACGGATTTGCCGCTGTTTGAAGCAGGATAAATATCCACCGTATCTCCGCGCACGCGAAACTTGTCCCGCACAAAATTCAGATCGTTTCTTTCATATTGAATTTCCACCAGATGCGCAAGCAATTCTTCCCGGCTCATCCGCATACCGGGACGTAGAGAGAGAATCTGCTTGGAATACTCACTCGGATCCCCCAAGGTATAAATGCAGGAAACACTGGAGACGATGATGACATCCCGCCGTTCAAAAAGCGCGGAGGTCGCGCTGTGCCGGAGCTGGTCGATCTCATCATTAATCATGGAATCTTTTTCGATATACACATCTTTTCCGGGGATATATGCCTCCGGTTGATAGTAATCATAATAAGAAACGAAATATTCCACCGCATTCTCCGGAAAAAACTCCCGGAATTCCGAACAAAGCTGCGCAGCAAGCGTCTTGTTGTGCGCCAAAATCAAAGTCGGCTTGTTGACCTGTGCAATCACATTTGCCATAGTAAAGGTCTTGCCGGAACCGGTCACGCCGAGCAATGTCTGCATACGGTCGCCGCTTTCAATGCCGCTTACCAGTTTTGCAATCGCCTCCGGCTGGTCGCCGGTTGGCTGATACGGACTGTGTAATTTGAAGGTATCCATCTTTTCCTCCCCGCTTTCCGCTGATGCATAGAGAATCATGCGGTCATTTTTACGGTCAATATGATATTATACCATACCCATTTTTTATTTACAACCCCTTTATCGAAAAAACCGAACATTTTTTCGGATAGCAGAAAGCCAAGTCTAACGACTTGGCTTTCTGTTTATTCTTTGCGCAGACAGGTATAAACCCCAAGGGGAAGATAACGGGGATGTTCCAAGGAAAGATAGCACAAAAATGCGCACAAATCGGCACTATCCTGTGCAAAAACCATATCAAAAGAAGCCCCTGCTCCTTGCACGGTCATCACGGTATCCATTTGCTGTAACCGTAATCCGAAATATGCCGCAGCCTCTAAAATCGCCGGCAGTTCCTGTGCGGCATCTGTGGAAATACTGCATTCAAAATAGGATGCCGCGCGATAACGTCCGCAATCCAGCGTAATGATCCGCCTGCCAAACAGCGCAAACACCGTGAAATTGCCGTCGCTCCCCTGCACTTCGCAAGTCAGCACAATTTTCAGATCAAACCGGTTGAGCAGATTCCGGAACGGTTTCAACCGTCCGTCCGCAGAGCTGGCAAACGGCAAAATGCCGTAACGTGCGCGTCCATTGCTCACCGCCTCGCACACCTGCTGAAAATCGTCGCAATAGGAAACGGTGGCTTGCGGCAGGATCCGACAAAATTGCCGATAGGCAAGATCGGAATGCGGATTTTTCAGATATGCAATCCGTTCCGTATGCATTTCCAGATCCTGCGGCTCCTCATAGGGGCAAAAATCCTCCGCCTGCAGGCGTTTCCCGTGCGAAGCCCGAAAATGCGCGAGCAAAGTACGGCAAAAATAGATCGCTTCCGCGTTGCGCATTCTGGCACATAAGCGCGAAAGATCCGCCTGACTTTCCAGCGGGGTATCCGCACCGCCCGCAGCACGCGGGTGTGCCATCAATTCCGCATAATCGCCGCGGAATGCATCGCGCAGGAAAAATACGTCTTCTTCCTTCGGATACCCTGCCGCTGCGTGCGTCGCTTCCTCCCGGATATGCGCAAGGCGACATTCATACAGCCGCGCGATCTGTTCATCCACGGTCAGCAGATTATCCAAAATTACATGGATCGCATCCTGTGTCTGCTCCATACGCTACTCCTTTCCAAAAATCCGAAGCGGCTTTTTTTCCGTCTGCGCCGCAAATGCGGGGGATGCATCCATCCACAAATCCAACAATGCCAGCGCCGAAACGCAGGCAACAACCGGCACGGCGCGGAAAGCAAGGCATGGATCGTGTCTGCCCGTGACGGAAAGCGCAGTTTGCTCGCCGGTCGCAAGATTCAGCGTTTTTTGCGGACGCGCAATGGAGGGAGTCGGTTTGCAGGCGACCTGAAAATATACCGGCATACCGGTCGTCATTCCACCGACCACCCCGCCGCAATGATTGG
>DLLB01000092.1:13231-24587 GCA_002477905.1 Clostridiales bacterium UBA7573
CACGACTTTGTCGTTTTCCACACAATATGCGTCATTGGCTTCGGAACCGGTGACATCTGCATAGGCAAATCCCAGTCCGAATTCCACACCTTTCACTGCCGGAATGGCGTACAGTGCCGCGGCAAGCGTTCCCTCCACTCCGCGAAACATGGCGTCCCCAAGACCTACCGGCAATCCCGTAACGGTACAGGCAATGATCCCGCCGACCGAATCGCCGTTTTCCTTTGCCTGTTGGATTTTCTCCACGGTCGGCTCGGTCAGATGGGCGTCAATCTGTACCCCCTCTGCCTCCAAAACCTGCATGCATAACGCGCCTGCGAAGGTCAACGGCAAGGTAAGCCTGCCGGAAAAGTGCCCGCCGCCGCGTAAATCCGCGCATCCATCGTACTTCACACGCGCGGGATAATCCGCATGTGAGGGGCGCGGAATCTCCGAAAATGCCGCATAGTCGTCGCTATGGGCGTCCTGATTGGCAAACAGCACGCAGAGCGGCGCGCCGGTCGTCACGCCATCGCGCATACCGCTGATGACATGCGGTTGATCCCGCTCCATACGTTCACTTGCAAGCGCACCGCCCGGTGCGCGGCGGGCAAGCCATTCGCCGATCTTGACAAAATCCACCCGCACGCCGTGCGGAAATCCGTCAATCACAGCCCCTACGGCTTCCCCGTGCGATTCTCCGAACACGGAAACGCGCAGATTTTTTCCGAATGTGGAATTCATTTGGCAAACCCGTTTTCCAATAACGTGAAGCTGTCCGTCAAGAAAGTCTGCAGTTCCTTTGCGGAAAGCTGACGCTGTGCCAAAAGGGCAAGCGTATAAACCTGCTTCGCGATCAATTCCGCTTTCTCGTCCTTTTCTTTTGCGCAGGTTCCGAGCTTTTGAATCAAACCGCTGTTCGCATTGACCACAAGGGTTGCTTCCGTCGGGAACAACGACTCGCCGCCATCCTCGCCCTGAGAAAGCCGATACATCTTCATCATATCTTCCATCCGGCGGGACTGCTCGGAAACATTCAGCACTGCCGGCACACGGGTATCTTTCAGATTTTCATACTGCACGGTCAGTTTCTCGTTTCCGCTGACCTTTTGGAACAGCGCGGTCAATTCCGGATTTTCATAGGTTTCGCCATCCCCCTTCAGTGCGCCTGCCACATCTGCGTCGATACGCAGGAATTTGATCTTCTTCTCCTGCTCCAGCATCTGCATAAACTGCGCGTCAATGAGCTTATCCAGCACCGCAATCTCAATCCCCTGCTCTCCGAACATGGAAATATACTGTGCCTGTGCCACGACGTCCGTCGTATAATACACGGTGTTCTCATGCTGCTCCTTGGCTTTTTCCAGATACTCCTCTACCGTCACGTTTCTTCCGTCTGTCAGCGGCAGAAGCAGGATTTCTTTCACGCGGTCATAAAACTTGCGATCCCGCAGTGCGCCGTATTCCACAAACAGTTTCAGATCATTCCACAATTTTTCGTATTGTGCCCGATCGGTCGTGAACATGCTGTTTAACTTATCCGCCACTTTCTTGACGATATGCGCCTGTACTTTTGCGACGTATCCACTGTTCTGCAAATAACTGCGGGAGACATTCAGCGGCAATTCCGGACAATCCAGCACACCTTTGAGCATCAGCATATACTCCGGAATCACTTCCTTGATATTATCCGCAACAAATACCTGATTATAGTACAGCTTGACCTGTCCTTCCAGATTGTCATACTCATGATTCAAACGCGGGAAATACAGGATGCCTTTGAAATTCAACGGATAATCCGCGTTGATGTGAATGTGGAACAGCGGCTCACGGTAATCATGAAATACCTTCTGATAGAACTGGTTATATTCTTCTTCGGTGCATTCAGATGCAGACTTCTGCCACAGCGGATGCGTATCATTGATGGGCTTCGGCGCTTCTTTTTCCGCCTCTGTCTCCTCTTTTTTGGTATCACCCTGCGGCTTCTGCTCTGTGGATTCCAGGTAGATCTCCACCGGCATAAATGAGCAGTATTGCGTCAGCACCGTGCGGAGCTTGCCCTCGGTTAAAAATTCTTTTTCGTCCTCGGTAATATGCAGAATGATGTCGGTTCCGCGCGTTGTTTTTTCTTCCGCGCCGATGGTATATTCGCCTGCTTCATTGCAACTCCAGTGAACAGCGGGCGCATCCGTATAGGATTTGGTACGGATCTCCACTGTATCGCTGACCATAAATGCGGAATAGAAGCCCAGCCCGAAATGACCGATAATCCCGTTTTGTGCGGTGTCCGCGCCTTCATATTTCTGAATGAAGTCCAGCGCGCCGGAAAGGGCGATCTGACAGATGTACTTCTCCACTTCTTCTTCCGTCATTCCGATTCCGTTATCCGAGACAGTCAGCGTACCGTTGACCGGATCGGCTTTGACGGTGATCCGGAAATCCTGTTCGTCAAATCCCTCGATCTTTCCAAGCGAAGCCAGACGTTTGAGTTTTGTAATCGCGTCGCAGGCATTGGACACAAGCTCCCGCAGAAAGATCTCTTTTTCCGAATACAGCCATTTTTTGATGATCGGGAAAATATGCTCGGTTTCTACCGAGATCCCGCCTTTTTTATTTTGTGTTTCCATTTTGTTTTCTCTCCTTTTCGGGTAATTTCAGGGCGGAAAACGCCCTTGCAGATTCAGTGTAGCCACTTTTTTCCGCGAAGTCAATGCTTTTTTCGAAATTTTAATCTTTTTTTGCGTCGCACCCGCTCTCCCGCATTTGCATACACTGCAAATGGGAACCGATTTCATCGGTAAAGGAGGAGGATCCCGTGAGGTCGTGGTTGGAAACGGGGGATGCGAACGCGCCCCCGGCATTTCATTCCTTTTTTCAGAATATCGTTTTTTTAGGCGGAGATCGCCGACAGATCTACGCGGCGAAAGCGCTTGCGTCTTTGGGAATTCCGGTCAGTGTATTCGGATTTTCCAAAGAAGCCGCCGATGCGCTTCCGCGCGTGGAACGCCCGAAAGATCTTTGCGATTTTGGAACTTGGGTTCTGCCGCTCGGTTTTTGCCGGGATCAGAACAGTTTATACACGCCGCTTTGGGAGGGCATCTATGCCATAGACGCGTTATTTTCCAATCTTTTTGAAAAAACGCGCCTGTTTCACGGCGGCGCAAAGAAAGCAACGCCTTCCGGCGTTGCTTATGTCAAAAATTATGCAGAACGGGAGGAATTTTTAATTCCAAATGCGGTGCTGACGGCGGAGGGCGCCGTCGCACAGATTTTAACGCTGACCGGCGCTTCCCTGACCGGAAAATCCGTTGCGATTCTCGGTTACGGTCGCATTGCCAAAGCACTTGCCAAACAATTGACCGCGCTCGGCGCGGAAGTAACGGTTTTTGCTCGTCGTTCCTCTGCCCGTGCGGAAGCGGAAGCAGACGGGAACTGCCGCGCCGTGCTGCCGCTCCCCTTGCAAGCAAATGCACTCTCCGGATGTTCCGTTGTCTGCAATACCGTGCCTGCCCCCATTCTCGACAGCGAAGCCTTGGCTTCCCTGCCAAGCGGCGCCCTGTTTTTGGAGCTTGCCTCTCTGCCGGGAGCCTTGACGGACGACGCCATGCGGTTTTGGCAAGAAGATACGGAAAAGCCGAAGATCCGTCTTGTATGCGCACGGGGAATTCCGGGACAATATGCCCCCAAAGAAGCCGGCGAAATTCTCGCATCCGTGTTATGTCTTTATGCCAAAGAAGCCATTTCGGATGCGGAAAATTCCCCACAAAAATTAACAGATCCCCGTGGTATCCAGACGGGAATGGGAGGCTGATATGATCGGATTTGCAGTTTGCGGCTCTTATTGTACGCACAGCCGCGCACTTGCCGCCGCAAAAGAACTGACAGCGCAGGGGTATGAATTACTCCCGATCCTCAGTGAAAATGTTCAGCACACCGACACCCGCTTCGGCAGTGCCGAGGCATTTCAGGAGGAGCTGGAAAAGATCTGCGGACGAACGGCGCTGCTTACCATTGCGCAGACAGAGCCGCTTGGTCCCAAGATTGCATTGGAGGCATTGGTGATTGCCCCCTGCACCGGCAACACGATTGCCAAAATTGCAAACGGCATCACCGACACCCCCGTTACGATGGCGGCAAAAGCACACTTGCGAAGCGGCAGACCGCTCTTGCTCGCGCTCGCCTCCAACGACGCCATGTCGGCAAATCTCGGCAATCTTGCAAAGATGCTCTGCCGCAAGCATGTCTATTTCGTACCGATGGTACAGGATGATCCGGTAGCAAAACCGGATTCCTTGGTGGCGGAATTCACGATGCTGCCGCAAGCGCTGCGCCTTGCGCTGTGCGCGCATCAGATGCGTCCATTGTTTTTAACAGCACCGGAAAAGTCCTGATTCAGGTTGCACAAGAAAACGCACGTCTTAAAATCAAGACGTGCGTTTTCGTTTTTCTGCATTAGACCAGCAAAAATTGTTTGCCGCAGATCAAGGGTAGCGTCATGTCCTTAACGCGAAGCTCCGCCTGTACCCCCTCCGGAATTTCCACGATCAATTCTGTGCTCCCCGTTTCGGAGACGGTAAATTCCACGGATACCCTGCCATGTGCGGTGTAAATGCTTCCCGCCGCATGCTTTACAAGGCTATCCAGCGTCGGAGAGATCACAAGGTCTGTATAACCGGCGGTATTTTCCCGTTGCCGGATTCCAAGCAATCCCGTAAACAACTGCGCAGTGCATGCGCCGTACATCGGATGACATTGGCTGACTTTCGGATTGCGGCTGTATTCCCAAATGGTCGTTGCGCCGGCTTTGCGCATGGCTCCAAAAAGCGTTGTGGTGTCTTCCGACGCCATCAATGCCACCGCGTCTGCGGCATATCCATGCGTAAACAGCATTTCCGGTAAAATCGCCGTTGCCAAAAATCCGGTATCCATATAACCAAGCTTCCGATACTTCTCCGCTGTCCGCGCCAGTGCTTCCTCCGCATGCGGCAGCTTTGCAAAAGCCGCAAAAGCGTCCGCACCAAAATCACCGCCGATATATTGTGTTCCGTCGTAATATGTCTGCTCGACCGCTTTGCGGGAAGCGTCTGCCACCGCAAGATACGCCGCACCGTCTCCATAGCCGAGAATCTGCGTAACCTTGGCAACGATCTCCAGGCATACAATCAGATAACAAGTATTCACAAACGGCTCCGGCAGATGTTTGCCGCCGGGCGTCGCCCAATCGCCAAGGCACCAGCCGCCTTTTTCTTCCCGCATCACGAGATGATTGTCCGAATGCGCAAACAGATATTCCAAATACCGCTGCATGGCAAAATAGGTGTCGGCAAGCATCTCTTTGTCGCCGTAACGGCAATAGAAGTCCCACGGCACCAGCACGATTGCGCCGCCCCAGCCGCCGGGACCGCCTCCACCGCCCATAAACGGCGCGGTGTGCTGAACATGTCCGCCTTTCTGATCCTGACAATCCAGAATATCCGCAATCCACTTCCGATAGACCTCTTTGGCGTCAAAGCACAGCATCACGGCAGGCGCGCAGATCTGCCCGTCGCCGGTATAGCCGAGCCGCTCCCGGTGCGGACAATCTGACGGTACACAGCCGTGCAGGTTGTCCAGTTGCGTGCGGCAATATGCGTCATACAGCCAGTTCAACGCCGCATTGTCACTGGTAAAGGTGGAGGTACGCTCAATGTCGGTATGGATCACTTCCACCCGCACATTTTCGATCGTTGCTTCTCCCGCAACGGAAAAATACCGGAAGCAATGGAATACGAACATCGTGGTAAGTGTTTGCGCACTTCCATCCAAAAGGAACGCGTCTTCCTGAATCTGATACCGATCCCCCGTCAGCCCGCGCCAACCGCCGCCTGTACTTATGAAATCCAGTACGCCGTTCTCCTGTTCCTCTGCGTATTGCAGGGTGATTTTCGCACCGCTCTCCCCTTTGACCTTCAGCACCACCCGACCGGTGATATTCTCCCCCGCGTCATAGACGCTGGGCGCGATCTCCTTGGGGCAGATCGTCCGGATCACGCGATCCCGCGGGCAGGTTTGCAACTCCAGCCGATCCGTGTGATACTCGCACACTTTGACCTCGGTTTTCGGAAGCGGCTTGGCAAACATGCGCGTATCCCACAGTTCCCCCGAAAAGATCCCGCAGTGCAGAATCGGATAAACGTACCCGTTTTCCGTGCCGTCCGAGCAGATGATCCGCGTCGTACCGTTCGGATCGGTCAGATAAAGATCAAAACAGCACAAAAGGGAATCGCCATACCATCCATGCGTTTCTCCCAGTCGCTCGTTCTGCCGGTACCAACCATTGCCCAAAATGACCGACAGCGTATTCTCACCGGCATGGACAAATGCGGTCAGATCATACGATACATACAGCGTGCGGGTAGAAATAGTGTCATAGATCGGGTAGCCGAACACCGTAAGATCCCGTGTTGTATAATTGGTCTGCGCAGGAACAAACAAATCGTCCGTCACCGGCTTCCCGTTGCACAGCAAAGTAAAATACCCAAGTCCGCAGATAGAAATTTTTACCTGTTCCCCATTTCGGACGGTAAACTGCTTTTCAAACAGCGGCGTTTCGACGGAAGCGTCGCAGGTAATCCATTTTCCGTTCATCAAAATCTCCCTCCCCTTTTTCCGTCAGAATGATTGGTATGGCAGTGCAGATTTGCCTTGTAGCGGGGAGAATCCCCCGCAAGCAGAATTTTCTTTCCCATTCTTTTGCTCCTTTGTATGGAAAAATCGCTTTTCAGCGTTGCTGCATTTTTTCGTAGAATTCCCGGTTGGTCACATAGGCAAGATTGGTGCGGTACGCCATCATGCGCAAGAAGGACTCCAACCGATCCCAAGTATGCAGGCGGTCAAAATTATAGGAATGTCCCCAGACATAAAACAGTTGATCGGCGTCGGAGGGCTCGGTCAAAAACCGTTCCGCAATCAAAAATACACTATCATCGTCCAGACAAACCGTCGGGTTCCACTCATACCAATCTGTCGGCAGATCAAACTCATAGGTGGAATTTACGGTGCGGGCATAACGAATTCCGGTGCGCTCCTTCAGAATACGCTTTACATGCTCGTCAAACGGTCCGTTCGGATAGGCGCATCCGATCACATGCTGTCTGGAAAGTTCCGCAAGTCGCTTCCGGTCGTCCTCCGCCTCCGAAATCAGCGCCGCATCGTCTAATTTGGTAAATGTGCGATGATCCAGTCCATGCGCCGCAACCTCATGATCGCGGTACAGCGACGCCACTTCCTCCGCTGTCACCTCGCTGTGGTCGCATACAAGTCCGCCCTGCCGGAACGTATGCACCGTCCCCAACCGATCGGAATTCAGGTTGAAGGTACATTTGATCCCGAAATGATCCAGCATCGCGATCATCCGGCGGTCATGTACGGTGCCATCGTCAAAACTCAGCGTGAAATATTTGGTTGCCATAGAAAATCATCCTTTCTTTCCGGTGTTATCCGTTTTTTTCTAAGCTCAGGAATTCTGTGTAGCAGAAACGCCGGTTCTTTGCTTTGCAAGTTGCAGGGCGCAATATGTGCCGCATCCGACAGACGCGATTTCCGGACGGAACGCAAGCGTGCGCAAAAGGGCATCCAGACGATCCCAACCATGAAACAATTCCGTTTCTAGGGCACTGCCGCAAAGGAGAAAAACCGCTTCTTCTTCGGTGCGGCAAAAATCTTCCGCAAGCGAAAACACCGCGTCATCTATCAAAAATGCTGTCGGATCCCATGTGTAAAAATCGGTGGGCGGCGCGAAGGTATGCGTTGCGTGCATCGTGCGGGCATAGCAGATGCCGGTTTCTTCTTTTACAATTTGTTTCACACGGGCATCCCATGCCCCGCACGGATAAGAAAATCCGATGACGCTTTTTTGTGCAAGCCGTCTTAACACCCGACGGTCTTCCTCTGTCTGCGTGCGGATCTCCGCATCGGAGAGCGTGCAAAGCGGGCAAAAATCCTGTCCGCGCGCCGCAAGTTCCTGTCCGGCATAAAGAGACGCCACTTGCTTGGCAGAGATCCCGTCTGCCGTGCATGTCAGCCCCTGTGCCGCCATGCTTTGCGGTTGTCCGAGTAATCCGGAGGAAAGATGAAAGGTGCCGGTCATGCCGTAACGGCGGAAAAGCTGTACCAGTTTCCGGTCATACACGCTTCCGCCGTCCAAACTGAAAAGCAGATATTTATTTTTCATATTCCTGCCCGCTTTCTTCGGTTTTCACAGCGGAATCTCCGGCAGGATGCTGTAACGCGTAGTATTCTCCGCAGGTGAGCACACACAGATCTTTTCGGTATGCCATCATCCGCAAAAACATTTCAAAGCGATCCCAAGTGCGCAGCTGCTCAAACCGATAAGATTGTCCGTAGACAAAGAACAGACTGTCCTCCTCTGTTTCTTCCGCAAGGAACCGCTCCGCAAGCAAAAACAATCCGGCATCATCCGCGCAGACCGTCGGATTCCAAGCATAAAAATCAGTGGGAAGGTCGAATTCATAGGTACAGTTGGCGGTGCGGGCATAGCAAATGCCGGTACGGGTTTGCAACACCTTTTGCACCCGCGCGTCAAATGCGCCGTCCGGATAAGCGCACCCGATCACCGACATCCCGCTTTTGCGGATGAGATTGCGGCGATCTTCTTCCATTTCCACAAACACACGGTCATCGTCCAAAAGCGTCAGATTGCGGTGATCCAGCCCGTGCGCGGCAAGTTCCTGCCCCGCGTAGACCTCCAAAAGCTCCTGCGCACCGATTTGACTGCGGTCGCTCGGAATTCCGTTTTGCAAATACGGGATTACAAGTCCAAAGCGGGCGGAATTGAGATTCCACGTTGCTCTCATACGATAATGCCGGACAAGATCGGCTAAACGGCGGTCATACACCGTACCGTCGTCAAAACTGAGGATCAGATAGCGAGTACCCATTTTACAAGCTCCTTTTTCTCTTTTTTATTCAGGTAAAAATCATGCAGACGGAGGCGCTGTCTGTATCGGTTCTTCCCGTGTGCGCACAGGAAACTGCGACACAAGAATCGCCGCAAACAAAAGCGCACAGCCGATGGTTTCCGGTAACGTTGGCAATTTCCGATAATACAACGCCCCCGCCACCATGGAAAACACCGATTCAAAGCTCATCAGCAATGACGCCAATGCCGGCTCGGTATACTTCTGCCCCACGATCTGCAACGTATATCCCACGCCGGAGGACAAAAAACCGAGATAACACAGCGGAATCCACGCGGACAGTACAGCGCCTGCCGTCGGTGTTTCCAGAACCAGCGCCGGAATCGTGGAAAGAACACCGCTGAGAAAGAACTGAATGCAGGACATTTTCACCCCGTCCGTTTTTGGGGAAAAGAAATCAATGACCAAGATATGTCCGGTGAAGGCAAGCGCGCACAGAAGCAACAGAATATCCGACGCGGTCACGGTAAACCGTCCGGTCCCACAGCAAAGCAGATACATGCCGACCACCGCAACTGCAATGCAGAACCAGATGCGTTTCGGCGGTTTTTTTCGGAAAAACAGACCGCACACCGGCACAAACAGCAGATACATGGCAGTAAAAAATCCAGCCTTGCCGGGATCGGCTTCCTGTAACCCGAATTGTTGCAGACAGCTTGCCACGGTAAGGCAAATTCCGCAGCAGACGCCGCCGATCCACAGCGTCTTTCGCTGTGCGCGGGTGACAGATTTCGCAGTCCCGTTTTTCTTTTTCTGATGATCCAACAGAAAGATCACCGGCAAAAGCGCAAGCGCGCCGAGATAAGAGCGCATCATCTGCACCGTAAACGGTCCGATATGGTCCATTCCGACCTTTTGCGCGACAAACGCCGTTCCCCAGATGATCGCCGTCAGAAGCAGGCAAACATTGCCCCGAAATTTTGTATGCATAACTTGGATTCTCCGTTTTACTCCGTCAAACCTTAAAATCAGTTTGTGCAAAATAGCTTTCGATCACCGCGCGCTCTGTGGAAGCGCTTCCCTGCAACATCTCGGAGGAACCGCCGCCGCGTCCGCACAAAAATGCGTTGATCTCCTTTGCCTTCGGTTTCAAATCCACCGTTTTGGAGGTAATGAGATACCGGTACGCGCCGTCTTTGCCGGAAAATACCGCGCAAACGCCGTCGCAGTGCGCGGCGCCGAGATTGGCAAGCTCCCGTAAGTACTGAGCGTCTGTCTCTGTTTCAAAATAGCAGAGGTTGCCCGTCGTATGCGGCATTTGTGCGCCGCGTAAACGTAAAATTTCCCGTTTGGCTTCCCCCAGCGCCCGTTTGGTTTCCAACAGCGTTTCCGACAGCCTCGTCACCGCCTGCGCAACTTCATGTTGCGGCGCGGAGAGAGTGACGGATGCCGAAAGCAGATTTTCGTACTTCGTCCGATAATCTGCAAGCGCACGGGCGCCGCAAAGCATATGGATGCGGGTTCCGCCCTTATAATGCAGAAAATCCAGCAATTTGATGATCCCGATTTCTCCGGTGCGCGCCACATGCGGCGCACAGCAGGCACAAAGATCGTATCCGGGGATTTCCACCAGCCGCACGCCCTCTGTGAGCGCGAGTTTGCTCCGGTAATCCAGCGTCGCCAATTCTTCAGGCGCGGGATAAAAACAGCGAACCGGAAGATTTTCGTACACCGCGCAGTTGGCAAGGTTTTCGATTTCCGTCAGCTGCGCGCGCGTCAGTTCTCCGTCCACATCCAAAGTGATATCCTCGCTTCCCATGTGAAAGCCGACATTGTGATACCCGTAATGCCGATACAACAGTCCGGAAACAATGTGCTCTCCCGTATGATTCTGCATGCGGGAAAACCGCGTTTCCCAATCCAAAACGCCCCGCACAGATGTCCCGACCGCAAGCGGTGCGTCCGTCATGTGCAAAATCTTACCGTGTTTCTCCTGTACATCCAGTACCTTCGCATCGCCAAGCATTCCGGTATCCGCGGCTTGTCCGCCGCCTTCCGGAAAGAACGCGGTGCGATCCAGCTGTACCGCATAGCGTCCGTTTTCTGTGGCAGTACAGCTTTGCACGACCGCGTCAAATTCCCTGCAATGTCCGTCCGATTCGTATAATTTTTCCGTATTCATCGTTGCCATCCCTTTTTCTTTCCTCTTTTTTCTCTTTCGGAACGCATCCGGCGCCTTAATAAGTCTGCGCCATGGTCAACGCGTCCCGCACCCCTGTCTCCCATGGGAAAATCGGGCGGTATTCCAAACCGAACGCGTGAGAACATCCCGCGTTCTGAATTTGCTTCCAAATATAATTATAGGATAGTTCCCCCTCCGAAAGTTCATGCCGTCCCGGGTTTCCCGCGGCATGAAAATGCCCGATGAGAGAAAGATTCGGCAAAATAGAGCGCAACAC
>DLLB01000075.1:0-3599 GCA_002477905.1 Clostridiales bacterium UBA7573
CCGTACAATTTGGGGCAGTTCAGAAAGCCGTGCGGTCTTTTTCCACCATGGGAAAAATGAAACTTCAATAGCAAAATTCGCAGAATTCCCGCATGTTTCCGCGGTATAATCCGCGGTCTTTCCACAGACGTGCGCAGAGAGCACGAAGATCAAGCGACATTGCCACCGCATAATCGAATTCCGATTTTAAATACGGATTACTGTAAGTTTCGATTATGGAACGTACTTGCCGGACAAGCGCAGCCATTTCCGCATGCAACGCCTGAAAAGCGGGAGCGCCCGACAACTGCTCGGTCAATGCTTCTTCGTCGATCTGACCGGGGCACAGGATGGCATTGACATACAGTGTGCCGTCCGCACGGGTAAGACAGAATTTTTGGGAGATCAAAGCCGCAACCGCATCCGGCTCGGTTTCGTTCAGTCGTTGCGGATCTGTTCCTTGTGCAATTTTTTGCAGGGTGGGGAGCAGATGACAAGATGGGACGTGCGTTGCATAACGGCATATGGAAAAGCCCTCGGTCGTTTTTGCATCCTCGCACTGGTAACCGATCCAATTCCGTTTGCCGTCTCCCATTCCGTTGTTGCTGAAAAAGGAGCGGGGCAGACGGCAGACGCTTCCGCTTTCCATGCCGAAAAATCCCCAGTTGCCACCGTCCGCTCGTTTGGGTTTGAAATAGATTCCCCGTGGCAAAACGCTGAGCTCCAGCGCCTGCTCGGCGCGGAATGCGAAGAACATTTCCACATCATTTTCCGGATATGCCGTCGTTATGGCGCCGGCATTTTGGGTTTTTGTTCTAAATAAATTTCCAAGTGCAAAGATTTCGTCTGCGTGTTTCTCCGCAAAATCACAGCAAAGCGCATTGACTTCGTTCTGGCATTCCACCGGGGAAATGAAGAAATTGGTGAGATACCGATCCGCGTCTGTTTTTTTGAGCAATTCCGCCCGCACCAAAAGCGCGACTTCCTCCTCCATGTACGGAACGGCAATGCCGAGGGAAAGCGCCAATTCTTCAATGGTGCAGGGATTGTTGTTGGCTTCTGCCAGAATATTTACGGGAATTTTCCGTTCCACCGCGCACCACGGCAGTCCGGACGGTTGATTGCCGGAAGCACAGAAACGCAGTTGCTCCGGATGGTAACTTCGTTTGCCGAATTCTCTTGCCATATCCAAACCTTCTTTCAATGTGTTTCTGGCACGATATAACTTTGACATCACCGTGCCGGGAGGAAGGGAAAGCGCATGGGCGATTTCTCCGACTTTTTTTCGCTCACTGTAATAAGCAAGCAGAATCTGCCGGTAATCGGAGCGGATAAACGCCAGCTCCCGGCGGAGCAGTGCCAGCTGTTCTGTTTTTTCGATGACAGTTGCCGGTTGAAGTTCCGCGTCCGGAATTTCATAGTCTGCAATGTCTAGTGCCGCTTTGGTTTGGGCATCCCGATTTTTTCGCGTTGCCCAAATACGGTATCGGTTGCGGGCGATTTGCCAAACCCATGCGGAGAAGCACGTCGGTACCGTGCCGTGCGCCAGCGCGTGAAGAATGTGAAAAGCCGCCTCTTGCGTCAGATCCTCCGCGTCATGACTGTTACCGGTTTTCTTTAAATAAAAGTAAAACATGGTTCCTAAATAGTCTTTGACGAAGACCGCACGCAGATCGTTTGGTTCCATGGCTTCGCCTCCTTTCATCCCTATAGTGTCGCAAATGCGGATCTGATTGCAAAAAACAGGAAAAATATTTGAAAAACCGAAAGAGATCTCAAAGAATCCACTTTTATTATAGCAGATAAGCGTTTCGCTTGCAAGAAAAAACAGGATTGCGTGAAAAACGTAATCCTGTTCGGTTTTTAGTCCGCCGAGATATCCGGAAAGGAGAGGGCGGTGCCGATGAAATCCCGGATAAAATCTTCCGTGATTGCATCCTTGTGCGAAATAAACAGGTCAATCAAGGTAGCATAATCTGCTTGGATTTTGGCAAGATCTTCTGCTTGCATGGTAATGGAAACATTGACGTTTTTGTTTACCGAAGCGACATCTTTCGTCAAACTTTGCAGATACTCTGCCTGCACGAACAACATCGGAACCTGTACAGCAACCTCCTGATATTGCTTGCTCTGCGCATCGTAAACATAGTAATACTGTGTGCGCATTTCTATATCAAACCGACGGGAGGGATTGAGTGTACTGACTTTTTTGACTTGCCATGCAGTGGCGGAGCCATTGATATAGAAGCAGGCATCCGCACCATTGGTTGACGGTTGGTAGGTTACGGAGGAAATTCCCGCAACATCCGAAAGATCAAACCATAAGGTGTGGAAGGTGAACGTCTTTCCGATGACAGTCGTGGTTTCCCGCACCTCATATCCGCAGAGTTGACCGGTCTTGACATCGTAAACTTCATTGATATAGCCCTTAAAGCCGATCAGTCCGCTCGCCTTGTTGCCAACGGCGGATACATATCGTTCTCCGATGTAGAAGTCGGCGCTGCTGTGGATCCCTTTTCCTTGATAAGTCAAATGCTCGTTGATTTGCCCTGTCACAGTGCCGTCCTGCGCACGGTGGATCGTGAAATAGGCGGTGCGTACACCGAGATACCGAATGGCAAAGGTATAGGAATTTTCCGTCATGGTATAGGTCAGCGCATTGGCGTCTCCAAGCTGGATCCGGACGGTTTTTTCTTGTGTGGCGATTTGCATGGAAAGTGCGATTTGTGCGGTTTGCTCTCCGAACACAGGGAAGTTTGCGGTAAAATCCAAGACATAACGGATGACGCTTCCATCAAAATCTATGGTGACCTGATAGATGCCGTTTAAGAAAGTGTGATGTGCGGTATCGGACGGATTCTTGTCAATATAATTCTGAAAGATCGCCACGGAGGAAGAAGAAATGCTGTCTATGGCTTGCAACACTGTGAAGAATTGCATGGATTGTTGCAGATTATCTAAGATCATGTGCCACTGTTCGCCATATCCGCGGTGCGGCATGGAAGCGACCGGAACGGATGTGGTATAGTCTAAACGCAATGCGCTGTCCGAAACATTCACACCGCCCGGACGCATAGTTTCGGGAAGATAGCTGTAGGGATTGCGCTGATATTCACTTAAGAGCGTCTTTAAGTAAGCCATAATATCGGTTTGCGTATTCCATTTTGCATAAAGGGAAATGTCCTGCGTCAGCGTCAGAGGAAACTCCGCGGCAGTGGTGAGTGCAGCATCCGTACACCAGCAGACAAAGCGATACCCGTCTCTGGACGGAGTCTGCGGTGCTTCGATGAGACTGTCCTCCTGTCGGGTAAGAGCAGCGACTGCGGAACCGCCGTTTGTATAAAAGGTGACGGTATATTGCTTGGGCGTGTAGGGAATCGAGACTTCCTCTTTTTCCCCGCATTCGCAGACGCGGCGTTTCAAACCGGCTTCCTTTTTGGTTGCCGCTTTTACAATTGTCCAATCCCCGAATTTGTGCGTATGTGGCGCGGGTGGTTCCGGCTCGGAGGTGCCGGGGGTGGTTTGCTGATCGGAGGAGGCGGGAGCAGCGGTACTTTGCGTAGGCGTGGAGGAAGCGGACGGTGTGGTGGAGCCGGTGGAACCGTCTCCGCAGGAAGTCT
>DLLB01000075.1:3642-3777 GCA_002477905.1 Clostridiales bacterium UBA7573
AGTCAAAAGCAAGGCAAGAAGTCCGCAAAGTGTCAAGAGAAACAATAATTTTTTCATGGTAGATGACGACCTTTCTTTTTTTGAAGTTATTCTGCGTCCGGATGCAGAATGTTTTTTCGCAGAGCAAACGGATAT
>DLLB01000027.1:0-318 GCA_002477905.1 Clostridiales bacterium UBA7573
CGTACAATTTGGGGCAGTGCATATTGCCGCAAGTCCTTTTTCTATATATTTTACATATTTTACATGGGGAGCAGAATGGATGCAATCAAAAAGTAGACCAGTAGGGAAACCGCGTCTACAATGGTGGTGATGAATGGGCTTGCCATAACCGCCGGATCAAAACCGATCCGCTTTGCCAAAATCGGCAAGGTACAGCCAATGATTTTGGCAAACAATACGGCAATCACAAGTGTGATGCAGACCACCAGGGCAATTCGCACCGTAATATCCGGATTCAGCAGACGGTCGATCAGCATCAGCTTGGCAAAATTCGCCGTT
>DLLB01000027.1:346-1882 GCA_002477905.1 Clostridiales bacterium UBA7573
CGCCGTTGCCAATGCGATGCCGCAGAGCATTGCGACGCGAATTTCTTTCCAAATGACAGCGAAAATATCTTTTAGTTCAATTTCCTGCAAGGACAGACCACGGATAATGGTGACAGAAGATTGTCCACCTGCGTTTCCACCGGTATCCATCAACATCGGAATGAATGCAATCAGCGCGGACTGCGCAGCGAGCGCATTCTCAAAATGCGTAAGGATCGCACTGGTAAAGGTGGCAGATACCATGAGCAATAACAACCAGGGTATCCGTTTTTTCCATGTTTCCAAAACGCCTGTGCGTAAATAGGGTTTGTCGGTCGGCAGAATTGCCGCCATTTTTTCAATATCTTCCGTTGCTTCTTCCTGCAAAACGTCCACGACATCATCTACGGTAACGATGCCGACCAGCCGGTTTTCGCTGTCTACGATCGGCAAAGCGGAGAAGTCGTATTTCTGAATGATCTGCGCGACCGTTTCCTGATCGTCCAATGTGTTTGCGGTAATGACATTCTCCTGCATGATGTCGCCCAAAACGTCGGTACCTTGGGCAACCAAAAGCTGTCGCATGGATACCATGCCGATCAGCCGCCGCCTTTCATCTAAGACATATCCGTTGACGATGGTTTCTTTATCCATCGCGTCCCGCCGCACTTTTGCGATGGCGTCTGCTACCGTACTGCTTGCGCGAAAATCAATAAATTCTGTCGTCATGATACTTCCGGCAGAATTTTCCGGATAATGGAGCAACTGATTGATTTCACGCCGGGTGTCTGGTTTGGTTGCGGCAAGCAGGCGTTTTACTACATTTGCTGGAAGTTCTTCCATAAAGTCAGCCGCGTCGTCCGCGTACATCATACTGATCAGTTCCGCGCCTTCTTTTTCTGACATGGCGGATATGATGGCTTCCTGTACATCAGAAGGGAGATAAGAAAAGACATCAGCGGCAAGATCTTTGGGAAGCAGACGAAAAATGCGGATGCGGTCCGCCGCATCCTCCATTTCTTCTAAAATGGAAGCAATGTCTGCTTCATTATAGGAGGTAATCTGTTGTCGTAATCGGCCATAGTCCTTTGTTTCCATAAGTTGCTTCAGTTCGTCTAACATTGCAGAATCCTCCTTTTTTTATATTTGGGCAAAAAAGTCCAAAGAAAAAGACGCACCGCAGTGTAGCCACATGGTTGCATCTTTTTCTTTCTTCATTATAGCACTTTTTGCGCGGTTTGTCAAGTCGGAATTTTTGTGAGTGTGTTCTTGTCGGAAAGCCGCGCAAACGCTTTCCCACCTTGACAGAATCCCATTTTTTTGCTACAATGAAAGTATAGAATCGTAGTGGGATTGGTGCCGATAGGCAAGAAAGGAAATAATTTTGATCGAAACGAAAGGGATGGAATCGTGGTATGATTTATGTTACCGGGGATACGCATGGAGAGTTCTCCCGTTTTTGTGATGTGGCATTTCCGTTGGAGTCTACACTTGGTGCAACCGATTATGTGCTGGTATGCGGAGATTTCGGTTTTGTGTTTTATCCGGAGGGAACAG
>DLLB01000027.1:1943-24473 GCA_002477905.1 Clostridiales bacterium UBA7573
AGAACTGGATCTTCTTTCGCAAAAGCCATATACGATTTTGTTTATAGACGGGAATCATGAAAATTTTCACACGCTGAATGCTTTTCCCACAAAAATGTGGAACGGCGGCAGAATTCATCTTTTACGCCCGAATATCTTGCATCTGATGCGCGGTCAGGTTTATACGATTGACGGGAAAACGCTTTTTACGATGGGGGGTGCATACAGCCGTGATCGATTTATGCGTGTAAAAAATCAATCGTACTGGGAAGAAGAATTACCGGATAACAGTGAGTATCGCGAGGCTACTGCCAATCTGAAAGAAGTGCAAAACAGGGTAGATTATATTTTTACACATACCGCACCACGTCAGATCATCCTGCAATATCTACGCAAAATACCGGATCCGCATGATGCGGAATTGACCGGATTTTTTGATTGGCTGATGGAAAATGTTCAGTTTTCTCATTGGTACTTCGGACATTGGCATACCGATCTTGCCATCGGCAAGCGTTTTCACGCGATGTATATGGATACGGAACCGCTTGCATCGTTACCACTTTCCAAAACAAACGCTTGACCACAGCAAAGCAATGCACATCCCGTTTCTTTTCGCATACACTGTCATTGAACGGTCCGTTTGAAGTGAAAACGCAAGTGGTCGGCATTGCCGGCAAAAGAAAGGAAGAATCGGCTATGTGTAATGATAGAAATCGTCCATGCGGTTGCAGCGGAAACACGCAGGGAAATTCCACTGCGCGTCCATGCGGGTGCGGGAATACGCAGAACACGCAAACGCAACGTCCGTGCGGATGTCAAGGCACGCAAGGAACGCAGACACAGCGTCCTGGCGGATGTGGATGCGGAAATTCCGCCAACCGTCCGGACACGATGCCGCAGATTCCGCGCCCGCCGATGGGGAATGATCCTTCTGGGGTGCAGGGAACCGGCACGCAGCGTCCGGGAGGATGCGGATGCCAAAATCGTCCGGCGCAACAAAATGGCTGTGGAATTTGTCGGATTCTGCGGTGCATTTTCGGCACGTCCTGCCGTTGTAACCGTCGGTAATGAGGTAAATGCACACGGGGAAGCGCATGGCGTTTTCCCGTGTTTTGCGAAGTAAGATCGGACAAGCAGAAAAAATCTATCGTGTAACCCAACCTTTTTTCCTGAAATTGCGTCTTTTTTATGAACCCTCAAAAAGAAAGGATTTTCGTATGAACGTATATTCCGAAAAACAGGATGCCACATTGGTAGATCTGACATTGCTGGGAGATGCGCACGCCTATGCAGAATTGGTCAACCGATATGAAAAGATGGTGCTGAATGCCGCAAGATCAGCAATTCATAGCCCGTACTTTGCGCAGGATGCGGCACAGGACGCATTTGTTTCTGCGTGGGTGAATCTCTCTGCCTTAAAAGATAAGGCACGTTTTGGCGCATGGGTATGCACAATTGCAAAACGGCAGGCACTTGATCTTGTGCGGAAATATGCCTCCTGTATGACAGAGGTCTGTTTTGAGGATCTTGCAGACTGTATGGCGGAATCTTCTGCTGTATTTTCCGAAGAACATGCAGAATTGCATGAAGCAGTAGAAAAACTATCGCCAAAACTGCGGGAAACGGTCAGACTGCATTATTTTGAGGGATATGCTGTCTGTGAGATCGCAAAATTGCTTTCCGTACCGGTCGGAACAGTGAAATGGCGACTTTCAGAGGGAAGAAGATGTTTACGGAAGGGGTATGGTATGACAGATTTTCATTATGAAGAAACAGAAACGCTGGTTGCCCGTGTGATGCGACAGGTGGAGGTATTGAAGTATTTCAGCTTGCGAAATGATCGTCGTGGATTTGAGGAAGCTTACCATGGTTGCCTTGCGGCAGTAGAAAAACTGCCGGATGAAAAAAGCAGACAATCCGCGTATGCGGACGTATGGATGCGCGGATACTGGTGGCTACCCGGACAGGCAAACAAAGAGAATCTGGAGAAAATCAAAGCCGCGGCAGAGGCGGGGCATAACGAAGAAGTTATGCAGAATGTGATTGCAAATGAAATGAAGCAACTTCCGATACGCAAGCGCATGGAGCAACGCATGCAGACGCAAATTCCGTATCTGGAAGCACATAAGTTTGAAAAAACGCTTGGATTTGCATGGTTTTGGCAGGGACAGGACTGTATGGCAAGCGGGAAAACACAAGAGGGATTTTCCGCGTTTTCCAAGGCACGGGGTTATTTACAACCAACAGATGTATACTACGCGAATACCTTGGCTGCGATCGAGATAGAAAAACGGGTACAAGATCTGCAAAAAGCAGGAGTTCCCACTTCTCGGTTTCAGTATGTTGCAACCGGTGAACGATATACCTGTATAGATGGCAAATGGTATTTTTATCAGCAACCGGGGTATGGCGGCGGCAATTTAGAACAACGGGAAATGGAAGCTTTGTTTTACAATGCTTCCCGTTGCGACGGATTACTGTATGATCCCTCCCTCGCTCCCGGAGAAAATCGGACGGATAGTGGTCAAACTGTACGTCTTATGCGTTCCCTGCAAAAGGAAACCGTGAAAACCGCCGCAGGGGAGTTCCCGGATTGCATCCTATATTGCATAGAGTTTTCCGAGGATCGCCTGCAACGGGTGGAAACTGCATTTTGCGAAGGGGTGGGAATTGTTCGTCAACGAATTCTTTATGCGGATAGACAGACGACATGGGAATTGCGCTCTTATGCCAAGAAAGGTGGGGAAGGGGCGTTGCCGTTTGCCGCGGGAAATCGCTGGGAGTATGCGTGTATAGATGTACCGGAGGTGGAGTATGCGGTGTCTGAAAACATCTTTGAAGTCATCTTTTGCGACGGGCAGAATGCCGTTCTTTCGCATACGCACCTTTTACAGGTGCGTACATATCGAGCGGATGTTTGGGAAGGCGCCGTTTTACAGGCGCGGAATGAATACGCATATAGACATGCGGATGGACGCGAAACCCTTTTTGACGTCAGAACGTCGCTTACCCGTGCGGCACAACTTGCCAAAACAAAGCGGCAAAAGATACATACGGCAATTTTGTCCGATGTGTTGGAACGAATCTACCGCGGAGATCCGGAGACAAATCCGAATTATACGCAAAAAGGGCATTGGGATTTCTTTTCTGTCAGGAATATCAAACAAAACGAGGAAAATATATCGCTTGGTAGCAAGTATGCCCGGTATCATGCAGAATGGAAAGATATGCAGGGTGTTTCGGGGGAACAGTCGCAGATTTTACATAGTGGATTTTATGATCTTTTGCAGGAAACGATGGGATGTTTGTATGACTCGTGTTGGAAAGCGGGTTACCGTACAGAAGCAACGTGTAGGATCGGCGGATTTCCCATGCAACTGATTGCAGAATGCACCGAGGCGGATGTTACCGTACCGGCAGGAACGTTTTTGGGGTGCATGCATCTTACGGTACAGTTACAGGGAGAATTACCGGGATATGTCCGTTATCGTGGTGGAAGAAAAGAGTATTGGTTTGCGCCTCATGTCGGAATTGTTCAGTTTCGGTCGTGCGCGCAATCAGGATTTGCGCAGGCGGATTTTGTACTGACGGAGTATGTCGGAAAAGGGGATGGGTATTTTCCGGTTGAAGATGGTTTGATGCGTCATTACGAAGCGATCGGACTGACGCACGGATGGCATGGCGCTGTGACCTATACATTGGATAAAGATGAAAACGGAATCGTTTTGTTTGCAGATCAGTTGGGAACACAAGATCGTGCAGATTATGAAGCGGCGCAAGAAGCAAAAACGGCGCATTCCTAAAAAACTGTCGGTGCGAGGAAATGCTTACGGATTCATCGCATCGGCAAATTTTTGCGTTTGTTTGAAAAGGGACTGAATTTCGGAAGGCGATTTTCCGAAATAGGTTTTGAAAGCTCTGGCAAAGGTGGAAAACGCACTGAATCCGCACAGATAGCAGATTTCCGTGATGGAATATTCACGCGTCGCAAGGCATCGATAGGCATAGCGTAACCGCAGGCGGGTAAGATAATCCCAAAAACCGATTCCGGTTGTCTCTTTGAATACTGTACTGAAATAATGCGGACTCAAATGCGCGATTTGTGCCGCGTCCGTCAAAGTAAGCGGTTCCCGAAAATGTCGGTGCATGGTATACAAAACGGTTTGGATTGAGGATGGGGTTGCGGTTTTGGAAAAAGATTTCGGCAGAGAGCGAAACAATAAAATCAGGATCGCACGGAGCAGACTGCTTTGATAGGATACGGTATAGTGATCCGGTTTTTGCAGGCTTTCGCAGGCTAAAGCGTTGAAGAATCCGGTGGAAGTCGCCAATTCTTGCGCAGATAAGGAAATGCAAACCCCACTTTCCGACAAAAGCGCATCCGCACCGTCCGTATTCGGACAAAATTGCTCGGTGAACATGAGATTATAGTATTGCAGGGGAGAAGATGGGGTGACGCTGTGAAAATCTGCGGGAGTTAAAAAAGTGATGCTTCCGGGTTTCAGCGGATAGGAAGTTCCGTTTAAAATCTGCACTCCTTCGCCGGACAAGATCAGTTCCATTTCAAAAAATTCGTGCGCATGCAAAGGAAACGAGGTATCCAGCGTCCGTTTGGTCACACAGAAACCGGGTTGTCCGACGTACTGTGCGTGAGAGAGAAGTTGCGGTTTTATAGTATGTTTTTTCATAGAAAGTCCTTCTGTCGCTGCGAAATTTTTCTGTTTTTTCAGTATAGCACAGATTTTTCTGAATTGCAATCTGAAAAGCGGAAAAAGTGATAGGAAATTCGTAAAAAATGAGATGTAATTTGCATCTGTTTACGGTATCATCAAAGCAGTAAATCAGAGATTGATTTGCAAATTCGCAGAAAGCGGGATATGATTTATGAAACGCAGTTTTTCTTTAGACGGAACCTGGCAACTTTCCTATTATGATGCGACCAAAATACAATATGAATCAGAAGCAGAAATGCGCCACGCACAACTTCCCATAATTGCGGCAGAGGTGCCGGGAAATGTGGAGCTTGACCTTTCCCGCGCAGGGATTTTACCGAAGGACTTATTCCGTGGTATGGCAACCGTTGCGTCGGAACAGATCGAACCGTATGATTTTTGGTATACAAAAACCTTTGACGCGCCTGTGTGCGCAGAGGGGGAGACGGTGTGGCTATGCTTTGAAGCGGTAGATTGCCTGGCGGATTATTATGTCAATGGTGTGTTGGTATACACTTCCCGGAATGCATTGATTCCGCAGGAGTTTGAAATTACAAAATATCTTTGCGAAGGGGAAAACCGCGTATCCGTGCATCTGCATTCTTCCTTGCTTGCCGTTCTCAATCAAGACATGGATGAATACCGAACAGTTTGTTGGACTACTTTGCCGGAAGCAACGGCACTGCGCAAGCCGGCGCATTCCTTTGGATGGGACATCTTTCCGCGTGCAATCAGCGCGGGACTTTGGCGCAGTGTGCGTATGGAAGTGCGGGATGCCTATCAGTTATTGCAAGTGGGATATAAAACACAGTCGCTGTCCGATCTGCAGTTTTATTTCAGCTTTACTGCCCCCACAGCACAAGTGCTGACAGAGGATTTTTGTGTGACGGTTCACGGTGTATGCCGGGATTCTTCGTTTTTTGGTGAATGGCATGCGACCAAACGCACATTCGGTATTCTGAATGTGCATGTAGATCATCCAAAATTGTGGTGGCCCTATGGTTATGGGGAAGCCAATGTGTATGATACGGTGATTACGCTTTCTGTACGCGGAAAAGTGCTTGCGGAGCATAAGATGAATGTCGGCATCCGGGAACTCACCTTGGATCGGACGGATTCGCTGGATTGTGAAAATCCTCGTTTTCGGTTCCTTGTCAATGGCACCGAAATTATGTGTCGCGGTAGCAACTGGGTGCCGCTTGATGCGTACCACAGCCGGGATCGGGAACGATACCCGAAAGCGTTGGCACTCGCTACGGAAATCGGATGCAATATCCTGCGTGTCTGGGGGGGCGGAGTTTATGAAGCAGAGACATTCTACGATTACTGTGACCGCCACGGAATTCTGATTTGGCAGGATTTTATGATGGGGTGTAAGGTCTATCCGCAGGATGAAGCGTCTATGCGGGCATACACAGAAGAATTTACGACGGTGATCAAAGCATTACGCCACCACCCTTGTATTGCTTTATGGGCAGGGGATAATGAAATCGACACGATGTTTGCCATGATCGGTCAGAAACCCTCTTTTAATCTGATCACGCACAAACTTTTGCCGCAGTTGGTGCAACTGCACGATTATCAGCGTCCGTATTTACCGTCCTCCCCCTATGTGACGGATGAAATGGTGACGCCTTACCGGATGGGAGAAACCATTTTACCAGAAGATCATTTGTGGGGGGCAAGAGATTATTTCAAGGCGGATTTTTATCGGAATTCCAAGGCATGTTTTGTCAGTGAGACAGGATATCACGGATGCCCGTCTCCGGAGTCTGTCGCTAAAATTGTGGATGAGGAAGCTGTATTTCCGATTCACAACGCCCAGTGGACTTTGCATTCTTCCGACCAGCGCGGGAACGACTATCGGGTGCGTTTGATGGAAGATCAGATCCGACAGCTGTTTGCGTTCACGCCGGAGAATCTTGCGGATTTTTCACTTGCTTCGCAGATTTCCCAAGCCGAAGCCATGAAATATTTCATTGAACGCATCCGCATCCGCCGCCCGAAAACCGGGGGCGTGATTTGGTGGAATCTGCTGGATGGTTGGCCGCAAATGTCGGATGCCGTGGTGGATTATTTCTTTGAAAAGAAACTGGCATTCTCCTATATCAAACGCGCACAGGCGCCGTTTACCATGATGATCGGAGAACTTGCAGACTGGCACTATCCGCTTTACGCGGCAAATGATACCTTGCAGACCTACAACGGTCATTACTGTGTAACAGATCTCTCCGATGGCACGATCCTTGCGCAGGGAGACTTTACAATAGAGCCGAACCGCACCAAGCGAATTACGCGTTTTCGGATGTTGTATTCGGAAAAGACTATGCTGTTGATCCGTTTTGAAACCGAAAACGGTGTCGGATTCAATCACTACTTGGCAGGCTACCCCGCATTTGATTTTCAGACTTATTGCCATTGGATGCAAATCATGCAGAATGAGATCGGAGAATGAAACAAATGTATTATCTCGGACTAGACATTGGCGGTACCAAATGCGCAGTATTAGCCGCGGATGCGGCAGGACGGATCTTGCATCGGGAAGTTTATGCGACGCAGCCCCCCATGCAGATGCTTCCGCAACTTTTTCAAACGGCAAAGGGATGGAATTTGCCGTTTGAAGTCGCGGGAATTTCCTGCGGTGGACCGCTGAGTGAAAAAGAAGGCGTGATTCTTTCTCCACCGAATCTGCCCGGTTGGGATGCAGTGGAGATCGTTGCGGCAATTCAAAATGCGTTTGGCATTCCGGCATATTTGTGTAACGACGCCAATGCCGGCGCACTGGCAGAATGGAAATTTGGTGCCGGCCGGGGCGTAAAGCACCTTGCGTTTCTGACATTTGGAACCGGGCTTGGCGCGGGACTGATTCTGAATGGCAGATTATATGCCGGAAAAAGCGGAAATGCCGGAGAACTTGGACATTGGCGTATGATGCCGTTTGGTGCGGCGGGATACGGTAAAAACGGTTCGCTTGAGGGATTTTGCTCCGGCGGTGGATTGGCACAGCTTGCCAAAACAGAGGCGCTTGCGGCACTGCAACGCGCAGAGGTACCGGCTTATTGCAAAAGCGCCAAAGATTTGGATACGGTAACAGCTAAAACGGTTGCGGAAGCCGCTTTTCATGGAGATCCGACCGCACGGGAAGTATATCGGCTCTGCGGAGAGATGCTTGGCGCGTCACTAGCGTTGTTATTGGATTTGTTGGATCTTGAAAAAGTGGTGATCGGCGGGATTTTTCCGCGTGCACAGGCGTTGCTTTGTCCGGCGATGGAAGCCAAATTGCAAACAGAATGTTTGCCGCAGGTTTTGCGCGGATGCGAAATGGTACCGGCACAACTAGGGGAACAGATCGGAGATTTTGCGGCAATTACGGTTGCGATGCTTGGAAAGGAAGGATTGTTATGACAGACGGAATTTCAGTGCTTAAAGAATGGATGACGCGTTATCCGGAGCTGAAATATTGTGAGCGTGCGATGACTGCGGCATGGAGAATGCTGACGGATTGTTTTGCGGCGGGAGGAAAATTGCTCACTTGCGGAAATGGCGGGAGCGCTGCCGACAGCGGGCATATTGCAGGGGAACTGTTAAAGTCGTTTCGCATGGCACGACCGATTCCGGAGAGCGATCGCGCCTTTTTGACGGAGAGTTACGGCGAAGAAGGAAATCAGCTTGCCGATTGGCTGGAACAGTCTTTGCCTGTCATTGCTTTGCCGGATCAAACGGCGGTACTGACTGCTTTTGCAAACGATGTATGCGCGCAGGCAGGATATGCACAGTTGGTGTATGGGCTTGGGTGCCCGCGGGATACGTTTTTGGGAATCAGCACCTCCGGAAATTCCCAAAATGTTGTATACGCGGCGCAGGTTGCAAAATTAAAGGGGATGAATGTCATAGCGTTGGTTGGGGAGTCGGCCTGTGCATTGGATCGGATTGCAGATATTACGATCCATGCACCCGCATTGCAGACGGCTTATGTACAGGAATATCACTTACCGATTTATCACGCGCTGTGCGCGGCAATTGAAGCTGAGTTGTTTGCGACAGAGCATGAAGAAGAATCTTGTTGATCTTCTGAATGTGCAGATTAAACAAACCGGATTCTGCAAATCCATTCAATTTTGGATGGTATTCCAATTCCGTTTATGGTATACTAATAAATAAGTGATGCGTACAGAGGTAATTTTTTAAGCGATGTATGCATTCCTTTTCCCAATATCCGTAAAGGAGGAATGGTATGCCGAACGATTACACAAAGGATTCTATTAAAACGGCGTTTATTAAATTGTTAAATGAACGTCCGCTCAGCAAAATCAGTGTAAAAAGCATTGTAGACATCTGCAATGTCAGTCGGAATACGTTCTATTATCATTTTCAGGATATTCCGAATCTGCTGGAGGAAATTATTATGGAAGCGGCAGACACCATGATCTTAGAGAATTCTACTGCTAAGTCTATGGGAAAATGCATCGAGTCTGCCTATGAATTTGTCAAACGAAACCGGAAAGCGGTGGATCATATCTATCATTCTGTAGATCGTGCTGCCTACGAAGATTTTTTAATGCGCATGTGTGCGCATACCGCGAAAGTACAGGTGGATGATTTACTTACCGATGTGACGATCCCGCCGGAAGACAGAGAAGCGCTTACTTATTTTGTAAAATGTCAGTTTTTCGGACTTTGCATGGACTGGACAAGAAACGGAATGCAGGAGGATATTGTGGCAAAGTATTATCGCACTGTGCGATTGCTTTCCGAAGTTTCGCTTGAAATGTTCCCGCCAAAATAAAAAATTGTATTACAAATCCCCCCTGAATGTCATAAAATGTGACATTCAGGGGGGATTGTCAGTTGTCGGCAAGGGACTGCCTTGCTATAATAAAACTATATGGAAAAAGGGGGGGAGACGGATGCATTCTGTTATACCGATGCGTATCGCAAAAATCGGTCATGTGGTACTTGCCGCAATTCTGTTTGTACTTGGAATTCTGCTGATTACCTATGCGGAATTTCCCAAAGAGGTTTGGGAACCGATTTGCGGAGTTTTATTGATTTGGCTTGGCGCAACGAAAATTACGGGATATCTTTCTAAGGATCTGTACCGTCTTGCGTTTCAATACGATTTTGTGTATGGATTTATTTTGATCGGAATGGGACTGATTTTTCTTGCACGTCAGAATCTGACTGTGGAAACCAGCGGACTTCTGTTTGGAATTGTCGTATTCAGCGATGGCGTCATCAAAATACAAGTTGCCCGCCATGCAAGAAAATTTGGGATTTCGGTTTGGTGGATGATTTTTGCCTTTGCGATTCTCGGCGTGATTGGCGGATTGTTTGTTGCCATTTATCCCACGGACAGCGTAACAACCCTGACCACAATTATGGGAATTGTTTTTGTGATCGAAAGCTTTATGAGTGGATGTACGGTGATTTCCTCCGTGCGTGTGGTGGAATACCGCGATCCGCAAGTAAAGCAAACGAATTCGCCTGCCTCCGGTTTGAAAAAATGTTCTTCCGGCGATATGCATTCGTAGATTCGATTTCGGAATATACAGCATGTGCCACTTTTCTATATTGACCATAGCAACATTACGTTGTGGTAAAAGAAATAAAAATTCATGTAAAGAGAGGATACCTTATTATGAACGCAAACGAAGTAAAAGCAAAAATCAAAGAGATGCTCTGTGATCGTCTTGGCATTGAACCTGATGCACTGGAATATGATACCGTTTTGTTTAATGACGGAATCGGACTGGACTCCATTGACTCGCTTGAGATTATTTCCGCGATCGATGAGGAATATGGCGTTTCTATGACGGGTGTCGGAAAGGAACATTTCCGGAATATTGATGCACTTGCCGCTTACGTGATGGATCACGCGGAGCAGTGAGAAAAATGGCAGAGAAGCAGATCAGATGCGTCATTACCGGACTTGGCGTTATCAGTGCAATCGGGAAAAATGTGCAGGAGTGTTGGGACAGTATTCTTGCATCAAAGTCCGGAATTGATCATACGCATACGCTGGATACCACAAATTGCTATGCTGATTACGCGGCGGAGGTCAAGGATTTCCATGAAACGGATCCGGATATTGACCGCGCGACCGCGTTGTGTTTGAAAGCAACGGAAGAAGCCGTTCATGATGCGGCATTATCGGATTTTGGCGATGATCCGCGTGTCAGTGTAATTATGGGAAGCTGTGTCGGCGGCGGCAGAAGCTTGGAGCATTATTACACGCATGGAAAAGAGAGCCGTGATGCATTGAAAATGCCGATTTCACCGGTTGCGAATCATGTGGCACAGGCATATCATACCGGCGGTGTTGTCACAAATGTCGCCAATGCGTGTGCTGCGGGAACCATCAGCATTGCCTATGCGTCTGATTTGATCCGTGCAGGAAAAGCGGATGTTGTGATTGCAGGCGGTACTGATGCATTTTCCTCCGTGCCGTACTCCGGATTTCTTTCCCTGCATGCGTTAGATGAACATTCCTGCTCTCCGTTCAATCATTCTCACGGTATTACGCTGGGAGAAGGGGCTGGTGCGGTGATTGTGGAATCATATGAGCATGCGAAGGCACGCGGTGCGCATATTTATTGTGAAGTCCTTGGTGCCGGGATCAGTAGCGATGCGCATCATATTACCGCACCGCGCCCGGATGGAGAAGGGCAGATGAACGCCATTCGTGCAGCCATTGCGCATTCCGGATTGACAGCCGCGGACATTGATTATGTCAATGCGCACGGCACCGGAACCGCGAAAAATGATGAAGCGGAATTTTTATCGTTACATACTATTTTTGATGCGGAAACCGATCATCTTTCTGTGAGTTCAACTAAAGCCATGACTGGGCATTGCCTTGGTGCGGCTGGCGCGATTGAGGCGGTTTTTGCTATCAAAGCTATGACAGAAAATACAGTACCGCCGACGCTTGGGTACAGCGAAGAAGATTTGCAGACGCTTGCCGAAAAAGCCGGAAAAATTGATTTCTGCCCGAATGTACCAAAAGCAAAGCCATTGCATGCGGTTATGAATAATTCTTTTGCTTTCGGTGGAAATAATGCCAGTATTGTATTCAGTAAGCAAACGGCAAAGGTACCGGATACTTCCGTAAAGGATGAAATTGTTGTGACAGGTCTTGGCATTGTATCACCGCTTGGCAATGGCAAAGCAAAGTATATGCTTGCTTGTAAAGAGGGGAAGATGCCGGAGAAATCCTCGGATGTGGAAGCAGAGTCTGACGGAATCGTTGGATTTGCCTCTGAAATTGGTGTGGCAGACTATGACGCACTGAAGCTGAAGATGGCGTTCTATCGAAAACTGGACCATCTTAGTCGTTTACAGGCAGTGTCCGGCATGGATGCGCTCCGTGACGGAAAATATGCAGTTACAGAAGAAAATGCCACCAAGATCGGCATGATTGTCGGGACCTCCGAAGGTGCGCTCAGTCCAAGTTGCGATTTTCAGGAGATGATTGTTCAGCACGGAAATGCCGGCGGCAGCGCATTCAAATTTCCGAATACGGTATATAACGCTGCAGGGGGATACCTTTCCATTTGTGCGGGAATCAAAGGCTATAATGTAACGGTTACCAATGGAGCGCAGTCCGGATTACAGTCTGTCGCCTATGCTATGCAGGTGATTCGCAATGGCTGGGAGGATGCGATGCTTGCAACTGGAACGGATGAGAATAACACGATTATTTCTGAGTTATATCAAGGGCTGAAGCTTGTCACAAAGGAACCGGTGAAACCGTATAGCAAGCAAACCGCTTTTACACTATCGGATGGAAGTGTTTCTGTTTTACTGGAAACTGCAACATCTGCTGCATCTCGTGCTGCGACGGTGTATTGCAAGGTTACTGGTTATGGTATGGCACACGGAAGCGTTCCGTTTGGCACACTCCGTGGATCGGAGCATGGTCTTGTAGCCGCGATTCAAAATGCATTGACAGACGCCAATATAACAGCCGCACAGATTGATGCAGTAATCGGTTTTGCAAATGGGCATACAACAATAGATGCAATTGAAACTGCAGGACTTTCGCAATTCTTTGATCTTTCCAAGATTCCGGTGCTGAGCGTAAAAGAGCGTGCAGGCGAAGGACGTGCGGCGGCGGCATCTTTGGCTCTTGCACATGGTGCGCTTTTGTTGCATGGGGATCTTACCATGGAAACGGATGCCTATTTTTGCAAAGATGGCAAGCAGGAGAAAGTTACGATTCCTGCGGAAAAACTACGGAGAATTCTTGTGGTTTCCTATGCTGCCGGTGGTTCTTATACCGCGGTGGTTTTAGAAAAATAAGGAGGACATACGATGAAAGTCGCAATCGTAACGGGAGCTTCCCGCGGAATCGGAAAAGCCTGTGCGATCCGATTGGCGAAAGACGGATATACAGTGGTCATAAACTATGCACATAAGGAAGCAGAGGCTCAAAAAGTACTTTCTGAAATCGAAAGTGCAGGCGGCAGCGGCATGATCTATCGTGCAGATGTTTCTGATTTGAACGAAGTGAAAGCCATGATGCGGGAAGTCGGAAAAACCTACGGGCAAATAGACGTGCTGGTGAACAACGCCGGAATCGTGCGGGACGAATATCTTTTGATGCTGAATCCGGATACGCTGGATCAGTGTATGAATCTGAATGTCAAAGGATATTTTTACTGTGCACAACAGGCGGTGCTGAAGATGTTCCGTAAAAAGAGCGGCGCGATCATCAACATGTCCTCGGTCAGCGGAATTCTTGCGCTTGCGGGACAAAGCGTTTACAGCGCAACCAAAGGCGCGGTCAATTCCATGACGCAAACCATGGCAAAAGAACTTGCGCCATACGGGATCCGCGTCAATGCTGTCGCACCTGGCTTTATTGAAACCGAAATGTTGGATGCTTTACCGGAAGAAAAGAAAAAAGAATATTTAGATGTGATTCCGATGCATCGGCTTGGCAGTGTTGAGGATGTGGCAGGAATCGTTTCTATGCTTGCATCAGACACCTGTGCCTATATGACCGGACAGATTTTGACGGTGGACGGAGGAATTTCCCTATGATGAATATTTACGGCGTCAATCGACACCTGAAACAACGCCCGCCATTTCAGATGATAGAACGTGTGACAGAGCTTGTACCGGGCGAACGTGCGGTGGGGATCAAGACCGTTTCGATCAATGATCCGTGGTTTGCCGGACATTTTCCGGATACCCCCATTTTACCCGGAGTATTGATTGTGGAAAGTTGTGCACAGCTTTGCTCGCTTACTGTAGAATCCCAAGAAGATTCAAATGAGAAACTATATGTTTTATTGAAAGTGGACGCGTTTAAGTTTTTAAAACCCATTCTGCCGGGAGAAGTGATGACGATTACTGCAACCAAAAAAAGCGGCGGTGGACCGTTGATCTCTTTTGACGCTGTGGTAACCGTAGACGGACAAACCAGAAGCAAGGGATCATTGGCGTTTACTTCCATGGATCGCAGAATGCTGGAATCCGTAGGAGCGGAGGAACCAAAATGAAAAAACTTGCGTTTTTATTTGCAGGACAAGGCGCACAAGCCGTTGGAATGGGGCAGGATATGGCGATGCAGAACGCAACTGCCAAAGCGGTTTTCGATATGGGAGATGCCTTGTGCCCCGGAATTTCTGAAATCTGTTTTATCGGTGACAGGGAAACTCTGAATCAGACGCAGAATACGCAGCCGTGCTTGTTTTTAACAGATCTTGCGATTGCAAAAGCATTGCGGGATGCCGGTGTGGTGCCGGATGCGGTTGCGGGATTCTCTTTAGGAGAAATTCCAGCGCTTGCATTTGCCAAAGCATTTTCGGAGGAAGAAGCATTCCGATTCGTTTTGCTACGCGGAAAAAACATGGGGGCGCAGTCCGCACTGCATCCCGGCGGGATGGTTGCCGCATTAAAACTCAGCGCGGAGACGGTAAATATGATTTGTACCCGTTTTTCCGAGGTTTGGCCGGTAAACTACAACTGTCCGGGGCAAATTTGCTGTGCCGGAAGCAATGCGCAGTTAGACGATTTTTGCAATGCAGTGAAAGAGGCCGGTGGCAGGGCTGTCAAATTACCGGTCAGCGGTGCGTTTCACACGCCTTATATGCAGGATGTGGCAACGGTGCTTCGCGATTTCCTGGAAAACGGAAACTTGCAGAAGCCGGCGATTCCGGTGTATGCCAATCGTACCGCCGCCCCTTATCCGGCAGATCATGCAAGCATGGTGGAGACACTTTCCATGCAGGTATGTTCTCCGGTGAAATGGGAGAATACACTGCACGCGATGTTCGCAGATGGAATTGACACCTTTGTGGAGGTTGGAGCAGGCAGTACGCTTACCGGATTTGTCCGTCGTACGTTGCCGGATGCAAAAGCTTTTACGGTAAATGACTTTGCAACTTTTGAAACGGTACGAAAAGAATTAGCGGAGGGATCACACCATGCCGGTAGCACAACTACAGACACAAACGTCGGTTTCTGAACAATATCGCGTTTGCCCGAAATGTAAGGAAAACGTCGTGCAGTCCGAGTTAGACCGAAATGCATATATCTGTCCGCACTGTGCGGCATATCTGCCTATGCCGGCAAGAACACGGATGACATGGCTTTCTGATGAAAATACTTTTACGGAACTGTTTGGAGAAAAGATTTTTACCGATCCGATTCATTTTCCGGACTATATCGAAAAGTTTCAGTCTGCGGAATCAAAAAGCCATGAAAACGAAGGCGTACTTTGCGGTGTAGCGGAAATTGAGGGGTGCCGCACGGGTATATTTATCATGAATCCGGATTTTATGATGGGATCCATGGGAACCGTTGTCGGTGATCGCATCACCGCACTGTTTGAATATGCGATTACACAGAGATTGCCGGTAATCGGCTATACGGTTTCCGGTGGTGCGCGGATGCAGGAGGGAATGTTATCCTTGATGCAGATGGCAAAGGTATCCGCCGCGGTGAAACGGCACAGCGATGCCGGACTGTTATACATAGTCGGAATTACCGATCCCACGATGGGAGGCGTGACTGCGAGTTTCGCAATGCTGGGAGATATTATTTTTGCGGAACCGAATGCCAGAATCGGATTCGCTGGGAAACGCGTGGTAGAACAGGTGACGGGTGAAAAATTGCCGGATTCTTTTCAAACTGCGGAATTTCAGTTGCAGAATGGATTTTTGGACGAAATTGTTCCGCGTGCACAGCAAAAAGCACATCTTGCGAGATTGCTTCGGTTGCATGGGTGCGGAAAATAAATCCGGAACTGAAATCAAAACAAGAAAGGATGCGGGAAAACCGGTTTTCCGGTTGGACCGTGTGGCACAAAAATGACGGTTTACGAAAAAATCTGTCGTACCCGAAAAAACGGTCGGGCAACGGCATTGGATTATATTGAATCCGGTGATATTTTTACGGATTTTTGTGAGCTTCATGGGGATCGTGCTTTTGCGGATGATCATGCGGTCATCGGTGGAATTGCGATGCTTTCGGATATGCCCGTCACCGTGATTGGAATTGAAAAAGGGCGGAATCTGACGGAACGACTTTATCGGAATTTCGGTTGTGTGTTGCCGGAAGGATACCGCAAAGCACTGCGTTTGATGAAGGAAGCGGAGAAGTTTCATCGTCCGGTGATTTGCTTTGTTGATACGCAGGGAGCAAATTGCGGAAAAGGCGCGGAAGAACGTGGTGCAGGAGAGGCGATTGCCCGCAATCTTTTTGAGCTTGCGACGTTAAAGGTACCGGTAATTACCGTTATGATCGGAGAAGGCGGAAGCGGCGGCGCATTGGCGCTTGCAGTGGCAGACCGTGTCTGGATGCTGGAAAATGCATATTATTCCGTGATTTCGCCAGAGTCATGCGCAAGTATTCTGTTCAAAGATCCTACCCGTGCGCAGGAGGCAGCAGAACATTTGAAGCTGACTGCAGATGATCTGTTGGAAATGGAAATTATCGAAAAGAAGATTCCGGAACCGCAGGATTTTACGGTAGAAGCGGAGCGGAGCGCATTCCTTTTGGACTTAGGGCAGCAGCTTTATCGGGAATTGAAACATCTGCAACATATGGACACCGACAAGATGCTTGCGGAAAGAATTGAAAAATATCGGAAAATCGGTCGGTATGCCGCTTATCTTCCGGTACAGAAGAAAACATCGAGGTGGCATTTCCATGGACGTTGAGCAAGCTGCCAAAAAGGTTTTGGTGTTAAACGGTAGTCCGCACAAGGAAAAAAGCACAACCATGATGATGACCAATGCATTTGTGCATGGGATGGTACAGACCGGGAAATACACTGCACAAACCATACATATTGCAGACCTAAAGATCATTCCCTGTAAAGGTTGTCTTTTCTGCTGGGGACGCACGGAAGGGGAATGTGTCATAAAACAGGATGATATTCCGGCGCTGAAGCAGAAAATTATTGAATCAGATGTTGTCATCAGCAGTTTCCCGTTGTATTTTTTTGAAATGCCGGGACAAATGAAGGTCATGACGGATCGCCTGCTGTCTATGGTCGGGGCATATCACGGTCAACTGGTACCAACCGACGGCGCACCCGCACATGAATTACGCTATCCGAAACCGGGGAGAAAACTCATTCTGATTTCCGGATGTGCCTATACACAAACCGAAGATGTATATAAGCCATTATTGTTACAGTATGATTTGATTTGCGGGAAACAAAACTACATTCCAATCCTTTGTCCGCAGTTAAAGACGATGATCGACAACGGTGGCGGGCGCGTGGAACGCACCGTTGCAAGATTTGTGTCTGCTGGAGAAGAATTTGCGAATACCGGCGCGTTATGCGAACAAACCCTGCATGCCATTACCCGTCCTCCTTTTTCCAAAGATGTGTATCAGACGATATTGGAAAATGTTTGGCGTGCGGAACGGGAAAAGGGAAAAGCATGAAACGAACAGGTTTCTTCTGCTTGGCGAATCAAAAAAACAAACACGATTATTTTATTTTGCCGTCCAAAGAAAAGGGCGGCACATTTTTCGGAGGAATATGACATGATACGTCTTGCGATCGATCTGCTTGGCGCGGATACGCCTGAAGAAGAACTTTGCCGTGGTGCGCTATCTGCACTTTCCAAAAATCCGGATCTGTTTTTATATTTGTGCGGCAGTGCCCAAAAAGTGAAACAGCTTGTAGAGGCTCAGCCTGCCCTTGCCATGCGTTGCGAAGTTGTGGATTGTCCGGTCGCTGTGACCAACTATGACAACCCCATGGACGCTTATCAGCAGGAAGACGCTTCGATTGTAAAAGCGATGAAACTTGCCAAAAATGGCGCAGATGGCGTCATTACCTGTGGGGCAACAGGGGCGGTATTGGTTTGTTCCATTATGATTTTAGGAAAGTTGCATGGATTACGCCCAATCCTTGCAGTGGAATTGCGCAATGCGTGCAATCAGCCGCTTTTGTTATTGGATTGCGGTGCGAATATTGATAGCCGACCGGAGTTGTATCTTTCTTTTGCCCATCTCGGTGATGCCTACATGAAATGTATCGGATATGAAAATCCGCGGATTGCGTTACTGTCGAATGGTGCGGAAGATACCAAAGGATGTGAGGCGGTGAAAGCGGCAAATACGCTTTTGCGTGCCTATGACGGTATCCGGTTCGTCGGAAATATTGAGGCAACGCACGCACTTACTGGTGAGACGGATGTGATTGTTTGCGATGGATTTCACGGCAATATTTTGCTAAAATCTATTGAGGGAAGCGCCAAAGCCGTGCTTGCAGAACTGACGCAGAATATGCAGCAGATTCCGCAGGCAACAGAAATCTTGGAAAATGTCAGACGAAAATATGATTATAACACGCAAGGCGGCGCAATGCTGCTTGGTGTGCGGAGATTGGTGATGAAAGGACATGGTTCTGCGACTGGTGATGCGGTGGAAAATATGATCGTAAGAGAAGCAATACTTGCGCAAAACCGTTTTTTGCAGAAAGTAGAACAGACAGTTTGACACAATTTGTAAACAAATTGTGAATATTCCCCAAAACATGCCGTGTATTCTTTCGATTATGTTATACTGGTTATGGTTTTTGTAATGGATTCTGTTGACCGGAGGAAATAACATGAAAATCAAAGTATGTAGTTTCAATTTACGCACATCTTGGGGGGATAAGGGCACTGTAAACGATTTTAATCATCGGAAAGCAAGAATTGAAACGGTTTTGCGAACAGAAGATCCGGATCTGATCGGGTTTCAGGAAGTGGATGACGAAATCCGGTCATGGTTGAAAAGCACACTGTGTGATGTGTATGAATTTGCAGGTTGCGGCAGAGAAAAGAACTACCGTGGGGAATGTGCGTTGATTGCATATCGGAAAGATCGGTTTGAAGCATTGGAAACCAAAACCTTTTGGCTTTCCTCTCAACCCAATGTTCCGGGTTCCACCTATGGTATTGATCAAAGCGGCTGTCCTCGCGTCACGACGGCAGCTCATTTGAAGTGTCAGGATTCTACGCAACCGTTTTGGTTTTATAACACGCATTTGGATCATGTCGGCAAGATGGCGCGATTGTTTGGTGCAATGCAGATTTTGCAGGATATTTCCATTCATTCTGATTCTGATCCTTTCGTTTTGACCGGCGATTTCAATGCGTATCCGGATGCACCGGAGATCAAATTGTTGCAGGAATTCCGCGGAAAAACGGTGGAAGCTACAAGATTTTTGACGGGGACGTTCCATGGGTATGAAAAGGAAACGCCGCAAAAGATTGATTATATTTTTACGGATTTTCCTTGTGATCCCACGCAAAGTTATTTGATAAAACCGGAAAATATCAATGGAACATATATTTCCGACCATTGCCCTGTGTTTGCTTATCTTGACCTATCGGCAGAATAAAAATGAAAAATCTCCGGAATTCTCTTGCAATTCCGGAGATTTTGTTATATAATACATTTATTGCTTTGCATGGAGACGATTTTGGATCGGAGTAGCTGGTATATGATTGATATTTCCATTTTATTTTCCAACGTGGCGTTGCTTTTGCTTATGATTATTCCCGGGATTTTACTCTCCCGTACCCATCTTGCCGGAGAAGGATTCGGGAAAGGCATTGCCAATCTGATTTTGTATATTGCACAGCCGGCAATGATTATTCGAGGATATATCAGAGAATACGATCCGCAGGTCATGCGGCGCGCATTGCTTGTGATGTTGTTTTCCTTCCTTGCGCATATGCTTTTTGCTGGAATTGCGTTTTTACTTTACCGAAAGGGAAAAGAAGAACCGCAACGCAAGGTGTTGCGGTATGCAACGGTTTTCACCAATGCCGGCTATATGGGTATTCCTTTGATATGCGCGATTTTCGGAGAAGAATATGCTATTTACAGTTCGATCTATGTAATGGTATTCAATTTCTTTTGCTGGTCGTTGGGATGTTTTCTTTATACGGAGGACAAATCCTATATTTCGCCGCGAAAAATGTTCCTGAATCCTGCTTCGATCTCTACTTATATCGGATTTGTATTTTTCTTTACGCCTTTGAACCGTTTCATCGCGCCGCTTCCGGAGGTGTACGGATTTACGGATGTTTTGAAAAGTATTCCGTATTCGCTGATTGAAGGATTACAGGCGTTGGTTGCACCGCTTTCCATGATGCTGATCGGATTACGATTTGCACAGATCGATTGGAAGGAGGCGCTTTCCGATCCATGGTTATATGGGTATTTGGTGATCCGGATGCTGATTTCCCCGGCACTCATTTGGCTGCTCATGCGCGGTTTGATGCAGATCCCGGCATTGAACGATCCTGTTGTAACAACGGTTGTTTTGCTGTCTGCCGCTGCTCCTGCCGCAACCGCTACGTCCATGTTTGCGGAAAAATTTGACGGGGATGCGGTTTATGCAAGTAAACTGGTGTCTGCCAGCACCTTGAGTTCCCTGGGCACGATGCCGTTGGTGGCGTTATTGCTTTTAATATAATGAAAAGCGAACAAAACTGAGTCAAAGAAAGCGATCCTGTTAACAGGATCGCTTTCTTTGCTTAGGTGCTTATAAATCCAAATCCGCAAAATTGAATTTCGGCGGTAAAGTAGGGGTGTGTTTCAAAAGATCATACCGGAATCGAAAGCATCGTCCATCACACGGTACTTCTTTTTTTCTCTTACGGCAGTAGACCGTTTCCGCATCCTCATCTGCAGAATTAGCAAATTCACAATAAACGCAGATAGATGGGCAATCAAAGGCTTCTTGTTTTTTCATTTTCGATCCCCTTTCTTAGAACTGTTTTTTGTAGTATATCACAATTTTCGGAAAAAGGAAAGAGGTTTCTGAAAAAAATTACAATTTGTTTGACACTATAGAGAAAGAAATGGTGCGATCAGATATGCCAAAATCGCACATAGCGCGCCGGAAAACAACTTTCCGTAAAAATAGAAGCGCAAGGATAACTGTTCTGAACTTGCAAGCGAGGCCACCTGAAATGCAACCGAAAGACCGCCAAAACCGACAAATGCGCCGCAAAGGGCGAAAGCAAGACGTGGTATCGCGGTGCCATATACAGTGAGTGCCATCGTGATTCCCTCGGAAAATTCAAGAATGCCGCATCCGCACACTTGCAGAAGCGTCGGAAGACCAACGGCTGTCCCGACTGTCACAAAAGCAAAGCTCACTAACTTAAAAAACAGTAAAAAACCACAAACGGTTAAGGTAGCGGATGTGGCATGTGTCACTGCTTGTGCCAATTCTGATCCGACAGAGGCAAGCGGTTGTTTTGGGAAAAATCGTCCAAAGTTTTGCGTATGATTGCGCGGACGAAACAGAATGCCGGTTGCGATGGCTGCCGGAATCTGTATCAGAAAGAAAACCCAGCCGACTTGTGCGGAATGAAAGTATAAGGCTCCGATGGTACCTACTAAAAAAGCGGGACTGCAATGGTTGCAAAAACCGAGCAACCGTTCACAATCTTCTTTGGTGCAGGCACCGTCACGATAGAGTGCGATTGCGGTTTTTACTCCCAGTGGAAATCCGGCGCTCAGTCCTGAAAAAATCGCGCCGACGCAAGCGGACGGCATGGCAAATAAACGGCGTACCAAAGGAGAAAAAGGACGGCTTAGCCACGAAATATAACCGCATCGCACGCTTAATTCCGTAGCAACGCAAAAAGGAAAGAGCACGGGGATAATTTTTGTACCGCAAGTAAGTAGAATTTGGGAGCCTTGTTGAGATAATAGCGCCGGATTTTTCAAGAAAAAAGCGAGAAAAAAACTAAGTGCCAAAAAAAAGCAAATACGTCCGATAAATCCGGTATGTTGCTTGGCAAGATACTTGGCATGCATTTTGAGTCCCCCGCATAGATATGATTGTAACAAACTATATGGGAATTGCGGGAGGAATATGCGATGAGCAGGGAAAAGGGCAACGGATTGCAACGGCTTTTGCGAGGATTGGAATTGCCACCCGAAATGGCGATGGGACAACCGCAGGTTACATTTTCCGGTATGCGGGAAGTGACCGCGGAACCTTGCCGTCGATTGCTGAAATATGATTCTACGGAGATCTGGCTGTCCTTGCCGACCTTTGTGTTGAAGCTATCCGGCTCTGAACTTTCCTTACAGTATTACCGCGCGGGTGCAGTGCGTGTCGGTGGAAAAATTATGAGTGCACAGTTTTGTCAGACGGAGGAACAGCAACATGAAAAATAAACAATTCCGTTTACGCGGGTGGTATGAGATCGCACTTTCCGATACCCAAGATCATGCGGCATTTTTAAATTTGCTATTGCGGGAAAATCTATTTTATGAAAATGCGTATCACGATGCAGACGGCACTTTGCATTTGCGGATTGCAAAGCGGGATGCGGATGCTTTGGCACGGGCAGGA
>DLLB01000045.1:0-4220 GCA_002477905.1 Clostridiales bacterium UBA7573
TGTCCGTACAATTTGGGGCAGTTCAAACGGAATGCCTCTGCTTTTTGTTTTTTATGAAAATGGACGGTTTGGGTTTACAGGGGAGGAAACGCAGACTGCTTATGCGAGGATGCTTTCCAAATAAGCCTGCAACTGTTCTGCGGCAACCTTGTGTCCCGCTACCGTCGGATGTCCGTTTCCGCCTTTGCGTTGCTCGGTCAGATTGCCGTAGTAGTAATACTTTGCACTTTCTCCGCCGAGTTCGGTGATAGCGGCTTGGATGACGTCGCCTTTGTTTGTGCCCATCATGCCGTATACCCATACGATCGGCGTATCTTCGCCAACATTTGCGCGAATGGCAAGCAATAATTCTTTCACTGCCGCTTTATGCGCTTCTGCCGTTACGCCGGCGTTGCCGTATCCGGACGCGTCGTTGGTGCCCAGATTGACGATGACGGCGGAGGGAATGCGCGCAGCAGAAAAATCAAAGGTTTCGGCAGGCGCACGGTTGTTTCCGACAGTACGGTACAGATTTTTTGCAAAATAACTTGCGCCCCAACTGTAATTGGTGCCGATGCCGGAGTAAGAAAGCATTTCATAGTCCGCGTTCATTGCGCGGGCGCAGATGGAGGCGAAAGTCTGCGTGCCGTCCTGCTCAATGGAATCCTCGTGCGCATTTGCAGTATTGACGCAACTGCCGCCTTCATTTTTTCCACACAAATTGCCCAGTCCGCAGGTGATGGAATCCCCGATGAACTGGAAGAATAACGCTTTTTCCGACGGCTTCTCGCCAAGCGTTCCGGTAAGGGAAAGGGAATTCAGCGTTGCATAGCCGTATTTCATTTCCGTTTGTCGCCGGATCTCAAACGTGTGACTGCCTTTGGTAAGCTCGGAGGCAAGAATCAGTTCTGCGGTTGTACCTGCCGATACGCAAAAGCGTGTTTCTTTGCGTATGCCATCCACATAGACTGTGAAGTAGAGATTTTTTTGCCCGCTTTGCGCACTGACAGACAGCTTGACTTCTCCCTCACAGTCCGCGGTAAAGGCAATACCGCTGTTGGTGAAGTCGCAGGCAATGCCCTTTTCCAACACTTTTCCGCGTCCGTAAATTTGTACGTTTGAAGTGCGGTTCAACTCGATCTTGGTGGGGGTAGCCGGCGTGTCCGGCGTAGGATCTTTCTTTGTGGTTTGATTTGCGTCGGTTGTTGTGGTAACTTGCGGGGTGGTGACGGTTGGTTTTGCATCGCCGCAGGCGCACAAAAGCAGGGCGCTGAGAAGCAATGCGGAAAGAATGGCGTATCGTTTTTTCATTGTGGTTTCTCCCTTTCAGAGTTTAGATTTTGAAACAGGGGAATCTTGCGTGCCGTGCTCGCGGTCGGAACGGGATACATTTGGTACCATAACGGGATGTCTCTTAGAGAATTTTCTCCAAATAAGTCTGCAATTCCCGTGCCGCGACTTCGTGTCCCGCTACCGTCGGATGTCCGTTATCGCCTTTGCGTTGTTCGGTCAGTCCATCAAAGTAATAATACTTTGCGCTCTCTCCGCCGAGCTCGGTAATGGCGGCTTGGATCACGTCGCCTTTGCTTGTGCCCATCATGCCGTATACCCATACGATCGGGGTATCTTTGCCGACGTTTTCGCGAATGGCAAGCAACAACTCTTTTACTGCCGCTTTATGCGCTGCCGCCGTCAGTCCTGCATAACTATAACCGTATGCGTCGTTGGTGCCCAGATTGACAATGACCGCGTCAGGTTTGCGTGCGGTGGAGAAATCGAACGTGGCGGACGGTGTGCGGTATTTTCCGACGGAGCGATACAGATCTTTTGCAAAATAATTTGCACCCCAGCTGTATTTCGTTCCGATGCCGGAATAGGAGAGCATTTCGTAGTCCGCATTCATTGCGCGGGCGCACAGGGCAGCATAGGTCTGCGTGCCGTCCTGCTCAATGCTGTCTTCATAAGGATTGCCGCTACCGGTATTGACGCAGGAACCGCCTTCGTTTTTGCGGCACAGATTCCCCTGTCCGCAGGTGATGGAATCCCCGATAAACTGGAAGAACCGTCCTTTTTCAACCGGCTGTTCGCCGAGTGTGCCGGTAAGCGTTAAGGAATTCAGCGTTGCATAGCCGTAGTTCATTTCCGTCTGTCGCCGGATTTCAAACGTGTGTTCGCCTTTTTCAAGTTCGGATGCAATGAGAAATTCTGTGGTAGAGCCTTCCAGCGCGCAGAAGCGCGTTTCCCTGCGCACGCCGTCTACATAGACCGTAAAATAAAGAACGTGATGATCGGCTTGCGTTGTGACGGATAGTCTGACATCCCCCTCGCAGTTTGCAGTAAAAGCAATGCCGCTGTTGGTGAAATCGCAGGCAATGCCCTTGTCCAGCGGAACATGCCGCCCGTAAATGCGCACATTGGAAGCGGTGTTCAGTTCGATCTTGGTGGGGGTAGCCGGCGTGACCGGCGTAGGATCTTTCTTTGTGGTTTGATTCGCGTCGGTCGTCGTGGTAACTTGCGGCGTGGTAGTTTGCGGGGTGGTGCCGGTTGGCTTTGCGTCGCCGCAGGCGCATAGAAGCAATGCGCCGAGGCATAAGGGAACAAGTGCGGTGCGAAGCAAGTTTCTCATGATGCGTTCTCCAGTCTTTGCAATTTATTTTGTTGTATTTCCCGTATTACGGTAACAATAGGGATTCTTCCAATCGCAGAACACCGTTGATACGGCAAAGACCGTATGCGCAGTATTCTGCCATTTCACAAAGTTTTTTTCCGTCCACCCCGACGAGATCCGGCAAAGAGGCGATCAGCTTTTCCGCTTCTTTGTGGAAGCAGGAGGTGGTAATGAAAATGCCGCGACTGCCGTGCTTTGCATACAGCGCACCGTAAAATTCGCGTACTTCCTTGACGGTTACATGCTGGGTGGTGCGCTGTTTTGCCTGTACGAACACTTTTTCCCGGAAGCCAAGACGATCCACGATCTCTAACTGGATGTCTACGCCGCCGTCGTCCGCCCCGCCGGTCACATTGTTGGAACATACGGTGATGCCGCTTTTTTCAAAGTATTTTTGTAAAAGTCCCGCGGAAAAGACTTCAAAATGCTCCCCGCCACGCAAATTCAAGGCATGGAGCAGAGAAGCGGCGGCATCCGCTCCGTTTGCCGCATCCCGCAGAACGCCGCCGAGCGGCGTGGGCGGGTAATCGTCCCGATGACAAAATGTGTAGGAATCGCCGCTTTTACGCAAAATGCCGGCTCTTTCCCATATGGCAAGCAAATTGCCGACGGCGCTGTGCAGATTTTGCACCGGTTGTGCAGATTGCGACCGGAAATGCGCGGCGCATGCGTCAAAAATCTGTTGCTTGCGCATAGGAGAACCGTTTTGCAACAGATCGGCAAGGTAGGTGCGCAGTTCTTCCTCCCGCACTGTTTGAGAAACGGGCTTTCGTAGCGTGACGGTATCCTCTGTTTCATCGAGGATCCCCTCCGCCATTAACTGGGCAAGCTCGGTACTGAGCTTGCTTTGGAAGACGGCGAGCGGACCGTGCAGGGCAAATTCCTTGGCGCTGCGGTCGGAGAAACCGAACGCGCGACGGCATTTTTTCAAAAGCGCCTGCCGCGGCATCGGATTTTGCTTTTCCAGGCAGGATAAGATCACCTGCCGCAGGGTTTGCGGTTCCGGTTGGAATCCCATGAAAAAGGCTCCTTTCGGTTGATCGGAAAACGACAGACACCCATCTGCAAGAAAATTGCCGATAAAATGCCGCGTTTTGTACAGTATAGCACATTTTTCACCGAAAAGCAATATTTTTATAGCATTTTGCATCGACTCTTTCCCAAAAAGCATGGGATAAAAAAGCGCTTGCCTTGCGGCAAACGCTTTTTGTTTTCGATGTGTTTGGAATTAAGCGAGCTCTGCGAAATACTTAATGGTACGAACCATCTGGCTGGTATAGGAGTTCTCGTTGTCATACCAGGAAACGACCTGTACCTGATAGGTGTCGTCGTCGATCTTTGCAACCATGGTCTGGGTTGCATCGAACAGAGAACCGTAACGCATACCGATCACGTCGGAAGAAACGATCTCATCGGTGTTGTAGCCGAAAGATTCGGTAGCGGCAGCCTTCATAGCGGCATTGATTGCATCTTTGGTGATGTCTTTGCCCTTGACCACTGCAACGAGGATGGTGGTAGAACCGGTGCAGGTCGGAACGCGCTGTGCGGAGCCGATCAGCTTGCCGTTGAGTTC
>DLLB01000045.1:4288-10889 GCA_002477905.1 Clostridiales bacterium UBA7573
TTTGCAGCGCCGGTGGAGTTCGGAACGATGTTCTGCGCACCTGCGCGTGCACGGCGCAGATCGCCTTTTCTGTGCGGACCGTCGAGGATCATCTGGTCACCGGTGTAAGCGTGTACGGTGGTCATGATACCGCTCTGGATCGGGAATGCGTCGTTGAGGGCTTTTGCCATCGGAGCGAGGCAGTTCGTGGTGCAGGAAGCGGCGGAAATGATCTGATCGTCTTTGGTCAGCGTTTCGTTGTTGACGTTGAACACGATGGTCTTTAAGTCGTTGCCTGCCGGAGCGGAGATGACGACTTTCTTTGCGCCTGCCTGGATGTGCGCCATGGATTTCTCCTTGGAGCAGTAGAAGCCGGTGCATTCCAGCACGACGTCTACGCCAAGCTCACCCCACGGCAGATCAGCTGCCTTCGGGCATGCATAGATGGTGATTTCTTTGCCGTCTACCGTGATGGAACCGGGAACTACAACGGTCTTGCCGTCCTCGCCGAGTACGGAATCCTTGTAGGTAACGGTGTGACCCTGTGCCACATAGCTACCCTGTGCGGTATCGTATTTGAGCAGGTGTGCAAGCATCTTCGGGCTGGTCAGGTCGTTGATTGCGACAACCTCATAGCCTTCTGCACCGAACATCTGACGGAATGCCAGACGACCGATACGACCGAAACCATTGATAGCAACTTTTACTGACATAGTTTAATTCCTCCGAAACAAATAAATTTGGATGTCTCTATTGTAACGCATTTTTTGAAAACTTACAAGGGATTTGGCAGAAAATTTTTATTTTTGTAACATTTATGCAAGACCACTTGCAAAATGCGTGGATTCATGGTAGAATTAGGCGAAAAGAAAGCAAAAAGCAAACGCGGACAGGAGGATGTTATGCGGCTTTGGGAAAGTACAAATGCGCAGGGGGCGCTTTGGGCAACACCGCTTGCACTCCTCGGTACTACGCATACGCGCGTCCTTTGGAAAAACGCTGCCGCGCAGATCGCATTGCCCACGCTTTCGGCAGGGGACGCCCTCGCTTCGTTTCTGCCTGCCGCGCAGAAACGCCGGCTGGGTTCGGTTTTGCAAACGGGAATTGGTTGCGCGGTTTGTCTGCATACGGAAAACGGGGTGCACGGCGCGTTTGTATGTCCGGTATCCCTTGGCGGGCAGGAGCAGCTTGTATGGCTGTTTTTACCGGAATGGCATCCGGAAACGGCGGCGGATTTTCTGCCGTGGGAGGAGCGGATTCTGCAAAACCGTCAGAAAGCGTTTGCGGCAGTCGTCATAAACCTGTGGAAAACGGCGGGTACGGCGGAGCCAAGACCGCTCGGTATTTTCCAAACGGAAATTCTGCATGCCTGTCAAAGCGGATTTGACGCGGAGGAGATCTGCATGCTGCCGCAGCCGTTTTCTGTTGTGCGATGGATGTGTCATGTTTTGCAGCAGGCTTTGCAAAACGCGGGGTATCCGGTTTCGCTTTCGGAAGTGCCGCCCTGCGCCTTGCGGATGCATGAGCTGGAGATCCGGCGCTTTGCACCGGCATTGCTTTGGACGTGTCTGATCGCGTTGCAGATCGCATCCGACGGGAAAATGCGGATGCGGCTTGCGGCAAAAGAGGATGCGGTGTTTCTTTCCGTTTCGGTATGCACATCCGGCGAACTCCGTATACAAGCGGAGTTATTTGATTTTGTTCAAACCGCTTATCCGGAAGTTTTTTTGCCGCTTGTGCTGTATTTTCGATATTTTTATCTGCCTGCCTGCTCAGGGCAGGTCACAGTCGGAGAATCTGCGGAAGAATTGCGGATGGACCTCCGGTTTCCCTGTCGGATCGATTTGCCGGATCTGCATGCGCCGGCAGAGGATTCCACATTCCGCAGGGACCTCCGGTGTGCTTGCGCGGCATTTGCCGCTTGTCTGCCGCAAAAAACGAGGATGGAAAGAGAGAAGGAGCATAAATATGGAGCATCTGAATAAAACCAACGCCATGCGGATTCTTTCCGCGGCGGGCGTGTCCTATGAAAGTCTGACGTATGCAGTGGATGAAACGGATTTGTCCGGTCATCATATCGCGCGGCAGATCGGATTTCCGGAGGAACAGGTGTTCAAGACCTTGGTTCTGCACGGAGATAAAACGGGATATTTTGTCTGCTGTATTCCAAGCGCATGCGAGCTGGATCTGAAAAAAGCCGCGGCAGTCTCCGGCAATAAACGCGCGGAAATGGTAGCGGTCAAGGATTTGCTTGGATTGACCGGCTATGTGCGCGGTGGATGCTCCCCGGTCGGCATGAAAAAGCCCTATCCGGTGTATTTGGAGGAAAGCGCACAGCTTTTTGACGAAATCACCATCAGCGCCGGTGTGCGCGGATGCGTATTGAAGCTCTCGCCGGCGGCGTTGATCGGTTTCTTACAGCCGGCGGTATGTGACCTCACCGCGTGAAAATCTGAGAAATCTCCGAAATCACGGAAAAAAACGCGCATTTTTGACGACAAAACCGAAAAGAAGTGCTTGTACGCGCAAAAACCGGAAGTTTACCGGAATTTGCGGCGTGACAAACACTTCTTTTTTTGCTATGATAGGAATGGAAAAATCCAAAGGAGGTTTCTCTGTCATGAAATATATCCGGACTTTTCGGGAGTATTCCCTGTCCTATCCCGCTTATCTTGCCTGCAAGCTCAGTCTGCAATGCATTGCCGTTTGCGCGTTTTTGGTGCTGTGCTACATAATGGACGCGTCGGAAGCCTTCTTTTTGTTCCGCGCAAAAGAAATGCTGTCCGTTGTTCTGTGCTGTGTGGCAATTACCATTGGCGGAACGGTTGTGATTGATTTGGACTATAAGCGGTTACACAAAGACAACGAGGAGTGAGCGCGCCTTCCTCCGAAGATGCGCGCAAACGAAAAACCACGGCTGTCCGGCTCAGTCCGATTCCCGACTTCCCACAAGACAAACCACGTTTTCGACATGTCCCGTGCGCGGGAACAAATCGACTGGCGTGACTTCTCCGATGGAGAAGCCCGCTTGCCGGAACAGCGAAAGATCGCGCGCAAAGGTATTCGGATCACACGACACATAGATCACCCTGCGCGGACGGAGCGCGGCAATCTGTGTAATCAACTGTGCCTCGCAGCCTTTGCGCGGCGGATCCAAGATCAGGACGTCTGCGCCTTTTAAGTGCGGATCGTTTGCGTCTGCGCAGAAAAAAACGGCGTTTGCAAGATGATTGCGCCGCGCATTTTCCCGCGCATTTTCCACTGCTTCCGGCGTCACTTCCACACCGATCAGGGAAGCGTCCGGACATTGCGAGAGACAAAACAGCCCGATCGTTCCCGTACCGCAGAACAGATCTACGATCCGGTCGCCGGCTTTGATTCCGGACAGCGCATAAACTTTCCGGTAAAGCAACTCCGCCGCATCGTGATTGACCTGATAGAAGGAACGGGCGGCGATGCGGAACGTCAGTCCGCAGAGTACATCTTCCATAAAATCCGTTCCGTAGAGGGTGCGGCAGGTCTTTCCCAAAATGACGTTCGTCTCCTCCGGCTGTACATTGACCAGCACGGATACCACGTCAGAACAGGATTTCAGCATTTCCACCAGTTCCGCTTCGTGCGGAAGCGTTGGTGTTTGGCTGACCAGGCACACCATGATCTGCCCCGTCTGTTTGGCATACCGCAGGTACAGGTGGCGCGGAAATACCTGATAAGTCTGCATCCATGTGCGGACGCGGGCAAGCGGCTCATCCATGGCCCGCGCCTGCAGATCACACTTTTCACACGGAATGATGGTGTGGGAATGCGGCGCATAGTAGCCGATCTTGCCGTTTGGCGCAACCGGATACTGTACTTTATTGCGATAGCCGCCGGTTTCTCCCACACAAAGGAGCGGTGCGACGCGCACATCGGCAAGTCCCGCTTTGCGCAATGCGGCAAGGACGCTGTCCCGCTTGATCCGTTTTTCCGCTTCATAAGTAATATTTCCGTAAACGCATCCGCCGCATTTGCCGAAGATCGGACAAACCGGCGTTATCCGGATTTCGGAAGGCGTCAGCAGCTCCTCAATTTTGGCGACGGCGTAGGAACGGCAGACTTTCAGAATCCGGATCTTTGCAACGTCGCCTGTGACCGCGCCGCGTACAAACACGACCAATTCCCCGATCCTGCAAACGCCCATTCCCAAATTATTGAGATCGGTGATGGAAACGGTGTAAAGTTGATTCTTTGCAAGTTTTACAGACAAAGAGGCAGGTTGCCCCGCCTCTTTGCCGATCCTTCTGTCTCGGTTTGCCATGGTTATGCCTGTACGGTGTCCAAACGGCGCTCCAGCATTTCCACCGCGGCGTCCAGCACGTCTGTTTCCATCAGCTCCAGAATGCCTTTGTCGCACAATGCCGTGAGCTTCGGATCAATCGGAAGCCGTGCGAGAACGTCCAGATGATAGGAAGCGGCAACCTCGTCGATGTGGCTTTCGCCGAACAGCGGAATCTCTTTGCCGCAGTCCGGGCATTTCACATAGCTCATATTTTCCACAAGTCCCAACACCGGAATCTGCATGGTGCGTGCCATAGAGACGGCTTTTGCCACGATCATGGAAACCAATTCCTGCGGACTGGTCAGAATCACGATTCCGTCTACCGGAAGCGACTGGAATACCGTCAGCGCGACGTCTCCGGTTCCGGGAGGCATATCCACGAACAAAAAGTCAAGTTCGCCCCAGACCACATCGGTCCAGAACTGTTTTACGGTTCCCGCGATGACCGGACCTCTCCATACGACCGGCGTTCTTTCATCGTCCAAAAGCAGATTGATGGACATGACTTTGATCCCCGTCTTGGTTTCTGCCGGAAGAATGCCGTCCTCACAACCGGTGACGCCGGTTTTTAATCCGAAAATCTTCGGAATGGACGGACCGGTAATATCCGCGTCCAGAATGCCGACCTTGTATCCGCGCCGTGCGAACAGCACCGCGAGCATGGAAGTCACAAGGCTTTTTCCGACGCCGCCTTTTCCGCTGACCACGCCGATGACTTTTTTGATATGACTGGCTTTATTTGCAGCCGCAAGCGGACTTTCCTGCTTGGAAGAACAATTCTGTGCGCAGGTGGAACAGTCGTGCGTGCAGGCGTTTTCTGCATCGTTTGCCAAACAAAATCCCTTCTTTCTTTTCAGAACTCCGTTTTATTATATCCTGTTTTGCGCGGGAAGTCAAGGCAAAGAACCGATTTTTTTCTGCTTTTCTTCCACTTTTTCCGGCTTTTTGCGCTATAAGGTAGTTTTTTTGAAAAAAATTTGATTTTTTTTCAAAAACCTATGGCTTTTTTCAAGGTTATGTAGTATAATAAATACTGGCTATGTAGCAAATGAATACTGGCGTTTTGCGGACGGTGTGCCAAAGCCGTTTTTCGGGTTTGCTTCCCCGGGATACGGACAAGCACACAGACTCTGTGAAAGAGATCTATTTTTTAGGAGGTATTTCTTCATGAAAAAGAAACTGACTACCGTTGCTTTCACCGGCACGGCTGAGCAGGAAGCACAGCTTTGCGCCTTGATCGACCGCTATCGCGGTGTAAAAGGCGCGATGATGCCTGTTTTACAGCAGGCGCAGGACATCTACGGCTATCTGCCGGTGGAGGTTCAGAACATCATCGCACAGCGCATGGGCGTATCCTTGGAGGAAGTCTATGGCGTGGCATCGTTCTATTCCCAGTTCTCCTTAAACCCGAAAGGAAAGGTCGCCATCGGCGTCTGCCTTGGCACCGCTTGCTATGTCAAGGGCTCTCAGGGCATTCTGGAACGCATTTCCTTAAAGCTCGGCGGACTTGCGGCAGGCAGTACATCCTCGGACGGAAAGTATTCCATTGAGGCAACCCGTTGCATCGGCGCGTGCGGTCTGGCACCCGTCATCAGCATCAACGGCGAAGTGTACGGTCGCTTGAAGAAAGAGGATGTGGACGGTATCCTCGCACAGTATCAGTAACCGGTCCTAAACTTTTTGGAGGTGTAATCGAAAAATGGAGAAAATTCATACCATAGACGAACTGCTTGCGATCCGCGACCGGTATCATGATGAGGTTGCGTGTCGTGTGCATTCTGATGTTCCCTGCAAGGAAACGCAGATTCTGATCTGCGGCGGTACCGGCTGTACTTCGTCTCACAGCATGGAGATCCGCAAGGCATTGGAAGAAACGCTTGCCGCAAAAGGCATGGAAAAAGACGTGAAGATCATCACTACCGGTTGCTTTGGTCTTTGCGCACGCGGACCGATCATGATCGTGTATCCGGCGGGCACTTTCTACAATATGGTGCAAGTAGAAGATGTGCCGGACATCGTGGACGCGATTGCAAACGGTACCATTGTGGATCGGTTGATTCATGAAGAAGTACATAATGAGATCGCAACGAAAGTGCAGAAACTCTCGGATTCTATGTTCTATAAGAAGCAAAAACGTGTGGCGTTGCGGAATTGCGGCGTTATCAATCCGGAAGATCTGCATGAATATATCGCCATGGACGGCTATCAGGCAATCTACAAGGTCATTACGACCATGAGCCAGCAGGATGTTATCCAGTGCATGCTGGATTCCGGTCTGCGCGGACGCGGCGGCGGCGGATTCCC
>DLLB01000054.1:0-1380 GCA_002477905.1 Clostridiales bacterium UBA7573
CAACAGCAACAATGTCATTGTAGTCTGGTTAATCCGGTAGCGGCTTTGGGGTTGGGTAGTTAAACTCCAAATCAGATTCTCCATTAGGTTTTGAATGGGTAAGGAATCCCGAACTCGGAAATGCAGATAACTTACATTTCCCTCTAAATTTTGCAAACAACCCATCAAAAAACGTTTCAGTGGATTTCCTTCGGAAAGCATCGGCAATGCCTGATCGAAAAATTGCGGAAGCATCACAAAATTGACCGCAATATCTTCTTCTTCCGCACGGCTGATCGCATGCGAGGCATATTGATTCAAAAACAATAATTCTCCGGCTTGCAACGTCACCGTTGTTTGATCTTCCATCTGATGCGTGATGGTTCCGCTACAGACATACATCATCTCCACAAAATTATGCGTATGACGCGGAAAATCTACAAATCTGGTGTGCGGACGAATTGCCACGGTTTTCCCGCTCTCCAGCATTTTTTTATAGTCGATGACAAAATGCTTGTCGCTGGTATACAATTCTGTACACAGCGCTCCTCCGTTTTGCAAAGCAATCTCCTCTGCTGTCAGTTTTCGTAGGGGAGCCAGCAGTTCTTCACGCATATTCAGCCATCCTCAAAGTTTATCAGATTTCTCTGCGTCCCTCCATGGCACGCAAAAGAGTTACGGTATCGGCGTATTCAAGATCTCCGCCCACCGGAATTCCGTAGGCAAGACGTGTGACCTTGACCGGATAAGCTTTCAACAGTTTGGTAAGGTACATGGCGGTTGTTTCCCCGTCTACCGTCGGATTGGTTGCCAAAATCACTTCTTTTACCGTGCCGTCCTTTACACGTTCGCATAAGGAAGCAATGGTAAGCTGATCCGGACCGATTCCGTCAATGGGGGATAAAACGCCTTTTAATACATGATATCGTCCCTTAAATTCTCGCATCCGTTCAATTGCCATTACAGATTTCGCATCTTCTACTACGCATAATACACTTGCGTCGCGCGTTGAATCTTTACAAATGCTGCAATACTCATCATCGGAAATATTGTGACAACAAACGCATTCTTTGATACCGTTTTTGGCATCCAAAAGCGCCTGTGCAAAATTCTGTGTTTGCGCTTCACTGAAATTCAAAACGGAAAATGCCAGTCGAACAGCGGTTTTTCGTCCAATTCCGGGCAGAGTCTGAAATTGGTCGATCAAACGTTCCAGCGGTGCAATATATTCGTTCATAACCGATTAAAACAAGCCGGGAATACCCATTCCGCCCATTCCGCCGAGCGCGCCGAGGTTGCCGGTCACTTTTTGCATTTCTTCATTGCTTGTCGTGTCCACTTTCCGGATAGCTTCATTACATGCGGCAACCAAAATATCGGATAAAGTTTCAATATCATCCG
>DLLB01000054.1:1431-8601 GCA_002477905.1 Clostridiales bacterium UBA7573
TTTCAATATCATCCGGATCTACGATCTCCGGCTTAATATCAATGGATTGAATTTCGTGCTTACCGTTAATCCGGACTTGCACCATACCGCCGCCTGCCTGCACCTCGTATTCTCTGGTTTCCAGTTCAGCTTGTAGCTGCGCCATTTCTTCCTGCATTTTCTGCGCCTGTTTCAGCATATTCGCCATGTTCCCTGCTCCGGCGCCATATCCTTGCGGTAGTCTTGCTTTCATTTCGATTCTCCTGTTCTCAATAAAAATTCAATCAAAATACACATTTTTTACTGCGGCTGTGTACCTTCTGCTTCTATAATCTCATAAAATGGATCATTTGCAGTTGCGGATTCTTTCATGCGGACAATCACATTTTGTACAGTCAGTGCATTGTAGCGAGGCTCCAAAGACCGCAGAAGCTCTGTAATGCGGGATTTCACTTCATCCTTGTCCAACATCTTCAAACTGAATTCACTGGGAGTGTGGATGTACACACGTCCTTCCTGTACACAATCATAAGCTTGCGCTAAACGTAACAATCCGGCTACCATGTGATCGTAAGATTCCATTTTCTGTACAAGATCTGCAAAGCATGGAATCGTCTTTAACACTTTTCGCGCTGACTGCTTACCTGATTCTTTGACAGAAGAAAATTCCGGATCTGTATCAGAAGAAGGCGCGGTTTGTTTTTCAGATTGCAGTGTTTGGGGGAAATCAGGGATCGGAGTTGCCGTGGCAGGCGGTTTTGAAAATGCCCCCATCGCAATGCGATCTTCCAGTGAGGCAACCCGTGCAAGTAAAGTATCGACTGACGGATCGAGCGATGCGTCACATAATCGAATCAAAGTCATTTCTGCGGTAATTCTTTTGGATACGCCGCTCCGTTGCATGGTCAGTAATGCATCATCCAACCTGCGGCTGTGCGCCAAAAGCTGTTCGGTTTTGAAAAGTCCGGATAATTCTTTCAGGGAATCCAATTCCGGTTGCGTTAAATCTAAATACGCCGCCGGATTTTCGGTATACCGGAATACCAGCATATCCCGATACATGGAAATCAACTCCTGAAAGAATACCGTGATTTCTTTGGAGGAAGTATAGAGCGATTCCACCTGCGCAAATAACGTTTCATAATCACGCTCGGAGATCGCCCGAATTGTTTTGACAACGCTCTCTCTGCCGCCGGCTCCTGCTAGTTCCATCACACGGTCGTAGGTAATGGTTTCACCTTCTCCGGCACAAAGTTCCAAAAGGCTGATGGCATCCCGCATCCCGCCTTGCGCAAGTTTGGCAATCGTAAGGGAGGCGTCCGAAGTCATAGAAATCTGCTCTGTCCTTGCAATTTCGGAAAGGTGGCCGGCAATGGTCTGCGTCGCAATTCGTCGGAAATCAAAGCGCTTGCAACGGGAAAGAATGGTGGCGGGAATTTTTTGCATTTCCGTCGTTGCTAAAATGAAAATCACCTGCGCAGGCGGTTCTTCCAATGTTTTCAAAAGTGCATTGAACGCGCTTTGAGAAAGCATATGTACCTCATCAATGATGTACACACGGTTTTTTAACATGGCGGGGGTGTACACAACCGCTTCTTTGATATCACGGATATAGTCTACACCGGTATTGCTTGCCGCGTCCATTTCCAAGACATCGGTGGTAGTGCCATTGTCGATGGCTTGGCACGCCTCGCACACACCGCATGGTTCTCCATCTTGCGGATGCAGGCAATTGACCGCTTTTGCCAGAATCTTTGCGCAGGTTGTTTTTCCAGTTCCACGGGAACCGCAAAACAAATAGGCATGTGTCGTTTTTCCGTTTGCCACTTCATATTTCAATACAGAGGTGATCGGATCTTGTCCGAGTACCATAGAAAACGTTTGTGGTCGCCATTTCCGATAAAGTGCCTGATGCATTTTTGCGCCTCCTCAAAAAAAGCAAGCCACAGGATAAGACCATACACCTTAAAATCGAACGGAATCCCTATGCGCAAACCGTATGATTCACTCCGGACAGGCACCCTCGCGGCACATCGGTGAAACTGCTTAATGCTGCTCGGTTCCCCGCCTGACATGGTTCACAGCTACCAATTGCGCAAGACCAATCCTTCAACATGAAAACATACGGCGCTGACCATACAAATTCAGCCCTCAGATAAGGAAACCACCCCTGCTATAGCGGGTTGCAGGTACAGGGCACCGCTAACTCCCCGGCCGGTATGGCCTTATTCCATGACTTGCTCTTATAGTATACCAAATTCTTTTTGATTTTGCAATAGTTTTTTCTGAATTTTTTATTTTTTTCACAAAAGCGGGCACACGCGTCGATAATTTGGAATTCTCTATGTTTGAAAATGAGAATTCTGCGAATTATTGAAAACGCGTACTGTCTCTGAAGCTTTATTTTTTCTTTACCTTCTGTGTCGGCGCAGAATCTGCCGATTTACGCTTTGGTTGTACCATCGACTGCTGTTTCGTCCATCCATTGTGGGACTCTTTTGAATGAAAGAATTTTGCATGTTGTTCCCGTAAATTACGCTTTGATTTTGACCGTTGTGCGGATTTTTGAGAATCATGAGCGGTTTTCCCATTTTGCTTTTCGGGATAAGCGGAGGATTCCGGACGAACCAAACAATTTTCACCGTATCCGATTAAATCGGTTCTGCCACATTTCCGAAGCGCTTCTCGCACCAAGGGCGCATTTTTCGGTACTCCAAACTGTAACAGTGCTCGTTGCATCTGTTTTTCATGATAATCGGTTGCCACATAGACTTCTTTTCCACTAAGCGGATCGATACCGGTATAATACATGACGGTGGAAGCCGTACCTGGCGTTGGATAAAAGTCCTGTACTTGCTCCGGCGAATACCCGCTCCGCTTGAGATAAAGAGCCAATTCTACAGCATCTTTCAGCGTGCTTCCGGGATGACTGGACATGAGATAAGGAACTAGGTACTGTTCTTTCCCGCATGCTTTGCAAAATGCGAAATATTGATCTTTGAAGCGATTGTAAACTTCAATCGGCGGTTTTCCCATGTAATGCAATACCGAATTACTGCAATGCTCCGGTGCTACTTTCAGCTGACCGCTGACATGATCGCGGACCAATTTTCTAAAAAAGGTATCATCTGGATCCGCAAGCAGGTAGTCAAAACGGATACCAGAACGAATGAATACTTTTTTTACTTTCGGCAACGCTTCAACTTGCTTGAGTAATTCCACATATTCCGTGTGATCGGCAATCAGATTTTTGCATGGGGTGGGAGCAAGACATTTCCGATTGGCACAAACTCCGTGTTCCAGTTGTTGCTTACAGGCGGGATAACGGAAGTTGGCGGTTGGACCGCCGATATCATGAATGTATCCTTTAAAGTCCGGCAGTTCTGTTAAAAGTTTTGCCTCCCGCACGACGCTTTCGATACTGCGAGAACGAACGGTGCGCCCCTGATGAAACGCCAATGCGCAAAAATTACATGCGCCGAAACATCCGCGGTTATGCGTAATGGAAAAGCGCATTTCCGCAATGGCGGGGACTCCGCCTTGTGCTTCGTAAGACGGGTGATAGGTACGCATATACGGCAATGCGTATACCCGATCTAATTCTTCCCGCTCTAACGGTGGCATAGGAGGATTCTGTACTAAGATTTTATTGTCATAGCGCTCTACAATCGCTTTCCCACGAATGGCGTCCTGCTCGCGATATTGCATCGCAAATGCTTGTGCATAGGCTTTTTTATCCGATTTTAGCGTATCGTAATCCATGCCGCTGACATACGGAAAATGGATAGTATCCTCCGGTGTGGTCAGATAGACTGTACCGCGTACATCGTGAATCTTTTTGACCGGGATACCGCGATCCAGCAGTTTTGCCAAGCGCAATACGATATTCTCTCCCATTCCATACATCAGAATATCTGCACGGGAGTCAACCAAAATACTGCGTCTGACACGATCATCCCAATAATCATAATGCGCAAATCGCCGCAGAGATGCTTCTAAGCCTCCTACAAGAATCGGTACATCACCGTATGCTTCCCGAATCCGGTTACAATAGACGATCAACGCACGATCCGGACGTAGTCCCATTTTTCCACCCGGAGAATAATAATCATAGTTCCGTTTCTTTTTGGAAACTGTATAGTGTGCGACCATGGAATCAATATTTCCGGAAGTGACCAAAAATCCAAGCCGCGGTTTTCCATAAATCTGAAAGGCTTCTTTCGTTTTATAGTCCGGCTGCGCCAAAATTGCAACACGGTACCCCGCATCTTCCAATACACGTGAAATAATGGATACCCCAAAGCTGGGATGATCCACATATGCGTCGCCGGACACATAGACAAAATCCGGTCGATCCCAACCGCGCGCATCCATTTCCGCACGACTAAGAGGTAAAAAATCTGCCATTTTTATACCTTTCCCGACTGTGAGTTAAAATTCCAGCCGCTTTTTGCCTGATACTTTTTTATTTGTTGATTTTGAAAAGCGGGAAGAAAGCAATGCTTTCTTCCCGTCGAACATCATGGAACGCTTATTCCGGTTTCACTTCCACCATCTCAAAAGCTTCTAAAATATCATTTTCTTTGATGTCATTGAATTTTTCCAATCCAATTCCGCATTCATAGCCTTGGGCTATTTCTTTTACATCATCTTTGAAACGACGCAAAGACGAAATTTTGTCTTCAAAAATGACAACGCTGTCACGCAAGACGCGGATCTGTGCGTTTCGGGTAATTTTGCCGTCCTGCACATAAGAACCGGCAATCGTTCCGACGTTTGGTACATGAATGGTCTGCCGCACTTCCGCATGACCGAGAATAGATTCGCGGAATTTCGGTGCAAGCATACCTTTCATTGCAGCTTCAATTTCTTCGATGCATTCATAAATGATACGATAGGTACGAATATCTACGCCTTGTCTTGTCGCAGATTCCGTTGCCACTTTATCCGGTCGTACATTGAACCCAATGATAATTGCATTCGATGCCGCGGCAAGCATAACATCGCTTTCTATAATACCGCCGACGCCGGTATGAATAATCTTAACCTTGACTTCTTCATTCGATAGTTTTTCAAGGGATGTCTTGACTGCTTCGGCAGAACCGCGCACATCCGCCTTTACGATAATATTCAGTTCTTTTACACCGTCTGAAATTTGTGCAAACAAATCGTCCAGACTGACTTTGGTGGCACTCTTTTGTGCCGCTTCCTTTTCTCTTGTTTTACGCTGTTCCGCAAGCTCACGTGCCATACGTTCATCGCTGACCGCGTTGAATTCATCTCCCGCCGAAGGAACTTCCGCCAAACCAATAATTTCAACCGGAACGGAAGGACCTGCGGTTTTCAACTGCTTTCCTTTATCATCTATCATGGCACGGACACGACCGACAGATGTCCCGGCAATCACAATATCGCCGCTTTTCAATGTTCCGTTTTGGACAAGAACCGTCGCAACCGGACCTCTGCCGCGATCCAGTTTTGCTTCAATGACAATCCCCTTGGCACGCCGATTCGGATTGGCTTTCAATTCCCGCATTTCTGCGACTAAGAGTACATTTTCCAAAAGATCCTGAATACCCTGACCGGTAATTGCGGACACCGGAACGCAGATCACATCGCCGCCCCATTCTTCCGGCACCAATTCATACTGCGTCAAAGCAGTTTTGACGGCTTCCGGATTGGCTCCGACCTTATCCATTTTATTGATCGCGACGATAATATCTACACCTGCGGCTTTTGCATGATGGATTGCTTCCACCGTCTGCGGCATAATGCCATCGTCTGCGGCAACAACCAGAATGGCAATATCCGTTGCCTTTGCACCGCGCGCACGCATGGCAGTAAATGCTTCATGTCCCGGCGTATCCAAGAAGGTGATGTCCTTCCCGTCTACCTGGACACGATAAGCGCCGATCGCCTGCGTAATGCCGCCCGCTTCGCCGGCAGTTACATGTGTATGACGAATCGCGTCCAGCAAGGAGGTCTTTCCGTGATCGACGTGTCCCATCACGCATACAACCGGTGCGCGTGGTACAAGATCGTCCGTTGCATCTTCGCTTTCGTCAAAAAGCCGCTCCTCAATTGTGACAACCACTTCTTTGGTTACTTTTGCACCAAGATCATCTGCTACCAAATATGCTGTATCATAATCCACAGTCTGATTGACGCTGGCCATTACACCAAGGCGCATCAGACGCTTGATGACTTCCGCAGCGGTGACCTTTAACCTTTGTGCCAATTCACCGACTGTAATTTCGTCCGGCACTGTAATATGAAGCGGCTGTTTTCTTGCTTTTTCAAGCTCTTGCCGTTTGATCTTCTCCATTGCCATACGCTCTTTGTCTTTGGCGGACGAACCACCTTTCTGCGGCTGCTGATTGTTCTGCTTCTTTAATTTTTGCTTCTCTGCGCCAAGATTTTTGGCGGCATCCGGCACGAATTTATCCAAACGTTCATCGTATTTGGACAAATCTACCGTACTGGTGCGTGTATCGACCACGCGGGTTTTGTTTTTTACCTGTGTTGTCTGCAAACTTTCGCTTTGCTCTGACGAAACCGGATTCTTTCGCAAAATGGTTGTTTCCTGCCGTTTTTGCGCAGGTTGCTTTTTCTGCTGTTGTTTTTTTGTATCCGCGGAGTTGACCGGTTTTGCAGTAGCTGCCGGTTGCGGTACGACAGGTTTTGATTGCTGAGCCTGTGGTTGTGGTTTTTCCTGCACTTTTTCTGCCTTGGACTCCACTTTGGGGGCTTCCGGTTTCGGAATCGGTTTGGGGGCAGGAACTTCCACAGTATGCGCTTCTTTTTTTGCGACTTCCTGTTGCGGCTGTTTGTCGGATTCCTTTGCTTTGGCAGGAGCAGGTTGCGGCTTAACAGCTTTCTCTGTTTTTGCTGGTTGCGGTTGCTTTTCGGAAGCATCTGAAGTGGGGGCACTTTTTGACGCAACTGTTTTTTCTTCTTGCGTAGCCGCCGTTTCTTCTTTCCCGCCCTGCTTTGCTTTCTTTGCGGATGGAATATAGGTTTTTCCGTCTAAATAATCATTGACACTTTCCACCATATGTTGTGAGGTGATCTGCGTCATGACATATTCATAATCCTGCGGTTGCATTTCATCTGACGCTTTCATTTCCCCTTTGTGGATCGGTTGCATCATTGCAATCAGATCGGCAGCTTTCATACCAATCTCTTTTGCGA
>DLLB01000054.1:8646-10508 GCA_002477905.1 Clostridiales bacterium UBA7573
TAATGGTAAACTTTTTATAATCTTCCGGAAACATCGCCATATTCTTACACCTCCTGCGGTTTATCCGCGTTGCTATATTGCAAAAGAATCTTTTTCACAGCTTCAGAAAATCCAACATCTGCAATTCCGATAGCAGAGACATCCATACCGTTTCCGATTGCATGACCAAGTTCAGAGGCAGATAACGGAATCACGAAATACGCAACTTGATGATACGTGCAGCAATTTTGAATTTTCTTTTTTGTATTGTCGGATGCATCAGTCGCAAGCAATACCAAGTGGGGAGTTTTTTTCCCTTTTTTCAAGTACTCTGCTTCACGCACAGCCGCAACTGTCAGATTACTTCCAATGATCAGTTTCCCTGCGCGTGTGGCTAATCCCAACATTCCCGCAAGCCGCTCTGTTTGCGGCATATTATGACTTGCCATACGCTTGCAACTCCTTTCCCATTATCTCATATACCTCCGGTGGAATCTCACAAGCGAGCGCATGCTCAATCCGTTTGGATTTTTGTGCCTTATACAGGCATTGCACACATTTACATAAATATGCGCCCCGCCCTGATTTTTTTCCTGTGAAGTCAAGGGATACTGTTTGATCCGGTGCGCGCACAATACGCAATAACTCCGATTTTGGTTTTTCTGCCGCGCACCCCATACAATGACGCATGGGAACTTTTCGCTGTTTATTCTCTGCTTTTTGCAAACGTCGCTCGCCTCCAACTGTTTTACTCTGCTTTAATATCAATCTTAAATCCGGTCAGCCGTGCCGCGAGACGCACATTCTGCCCTTCCTTACCGATTGCGAGCGAAAATTGATCCGGACTCACTGTAACTTTACAGCTTTTTTCTCCATCCAATGTCACTGCCGTTACCTTGGCGGGAGCCAATGCCGCACTGATATACTCTTTCGGATCGTCACTATAACGGATAATATCGATCTTTTCACCGCGTAATTCCTCCATAATGGGGGCAATTCTGGTGCTTCGCGGTCCGATGCAGGCGCCGACAGGATCGACCGCGGCATCCCGCGTGGAAACGGCAATCTTTGTTCTGGAGCCTGCCTCCCGTGCTACACCGTTGATCACAACTGTGCCGTCCGCAATTTCCGGAACACTCATTTCAAACAAACGTTTAACAAGACCTGCGTTTGTTCTGGACAACGTGACCATCGGACCGCGCATTTCCTTCGTTACTTCTGTAACAATGACCTTTATCATATCTCCTTCATGAAGGACCTCGCCGGGAATCAGATCATTGCGGAGCATTCTCGCGTTACTGGTACCGGTATAGACGATCACATCCCCGTTTTCGGGATCAATCCGCTGTACGGTTGCCGTAATGACTTCTTCCCGCTTATTTTCGTATTCTTTCATCATTTTTGTCCGTTCTGCTTCACGGATTCCTTGAATGAGAACCTGCTTCCCATTCACCGCGCTCAATCTTTTGAAGTTTGCGGTTTTCAGTTCGTTTTCCACAATTGATCCGAGTACATTTCGATGGCTGAGTTTCTGCGCATCTTCCAGTGAGATTTGCGTTTCCGGATTTTCAACTGTCTCTACGACTTCTCTTTGCTGAAACACTTTCACATCTTTTTTTACCGGATCCAGCACGATCCGTACATTACTTTCTCCGTGATGTTCTTTTTTATAGGCGCTGATCAATGCCGCCTCCACCCGTTCCAGCATATAGTCCATTGGAATACCCTTTTCACTTTCCAACAGTTCGAGTGCCGTAAATAATTCCTTATTCATGATTTAACTCCTTTGCGACCGGAATCTATCTGCCGATCCTTGTGAAAATTATTTTTTTCGAATTTTATGAAAACTGGAAAGCGATATTTGCTTTCGCTATTTCTGCGCA
>DLLB01000061.1 GCA_002477905.1 Clostridiales bacterium UBA7573
CGCATCCGAACTCCCGGTTCACGGCTATGGCAACCAACTGCCCCTGCCTGTCCTCCGAGTTCAACAACCCGAAGGGCGTTCCGGTAACGGCGATTATCTTCGGTGGCAGACGTGCCAAGACCGCTCCGCTGGTGTATGAATCCAGAAGCTGGCAGCACGGCGCGTTCGTCGGCTCCATTATGGCATCGGAAACCACTGCGGCTGCTGCCGGTGCAATCGGCGTTGTCCGTCGTGACCCGATGGCGATGCGTCCGTTTGTCGGCTACGACATGGGCGACTATTTCGCACACTGGCTCGAAATGGGCAAGAAGATCCCGCACGCGCCGAAGATCTTCCACGTCAACTGGTTCCGTACCGATGACGAGGGACACTTCATCTGGCCCGGATTCGGCGACAATATGCGTGTCGTAATGTGGATCCTCGCCCGCTGCGCCGGTGAGGTCGATGCCGTTGAAACGCCGATCGGTTTCGTTCCGAAGCCCGAAGATATCAACATTGAGGGACTGGATGGCGTGACCGTTGATACCGTCAAGAACCTGCTGACCATCGACAAGCAGAGCTGGCTGGAAGATGTCGAAAACATCAAAGCCTTCTACAAGCAGGTGGGCGATCGTGTTCCGCAGGCAATGTACGACGAGCTTGCCGCTTTGGAAGCCAGACTGAAAGCATAAGCCAACATCACGGGAGGGACTTTTGCAGTCCCTCTCTTTTTGTGCGGCACAAACACGCGTGCTTCCCAAGATACAGCCCAAAGACCTGCACTGTCCGATCGGAAAATCCCGATCTTTTCTCTGCATCATTTTTCTACAACAGGAGGAACGAAATTCATGGACGAAACCCGTATTCTCAAAAGAAGTGAACAAAAAACCGAAGATACCTGGCGATTGGAAGATCTTTTCGCAACGGACGCCGCATGGGAAGCGGCTTACGCGGAAGCGGAAAAACTGCCTGCCACTTTTGCCCCGTTTGCAGGACATTTGAGCGATAGTGCCCAAACCTTGCTCGCATTTTTTCAAGCGCAGGATGAGGCTTCGCAAAAGCTGGAACTTTTGGCACAGTATGCATACCGCCGCAGTGACGAGGACGCCGCCAACAGCTATTATACGCAGTGCAAGGGCAAGGCTCTGAGCCTGTCCGTTGCAATGCAAAGTGCACTTGCCTTCTCTACGCCGGAGCTTCTTGCCATTCCGGAAGAAAAGCTGACGCAATTCTTCCAAGCGGAACCCGGATTGGAAATCTATCGTCGCCCCATCGAAAAGATCCGCGCACAACGCGCACATGTACTCTCCGACGCGGAGGAACGCATCCTTGCCGCCGCAGGAGAAATTGCCGCCGCGCCGGAACAGATCGGAGCGGTTTTGCGCGACGCCGATCTGCGTTTTCCGAGTGTCACCGATGACGCCGGAAAAACGTATCCCTTAACGCAAGGAAGCTTTGTACAACTGCTCCGCTCTCCCGACCGCGCCTTGCGTGAAAAAACCTTCACCGTATTTTACAACGTGTTTGCACAATTCCAGCACACCATCGCGGCAATTTTAGACGGTCATATGAAGCAACTCAGCTTCTTTGCAACACAGCGGCATTATCCCGATCTTCTGACCGCTTCGCTTTCGCAGACGGAGGTCCCGACGCAGGTATACTACAGTCTCATTGATACCGTGCATCAGCATCTGCCCACCATGTACCGTTATATGCGTCTGCGGAAAAAAATGCTTGGCGTGGACGAATTGCATATGTACGACATCTATCTCCCTCTCGTACCGCAATCGCAGGAAAAGATCACCTTTGCGCAGGCGAAGGAGGCGGTTCTCACCGCACTTCAGCCTTTGGGAGAAGATTACCGTGCAGTATTGGAAGAAGCGTTTGCAAATCGCTGGATCGACATTTACGAAAACGAAGGCAAACGCGGCGGCGCCTATTCTGCCGGTGCGCGTCCGCACCCCTATGTTTTGCTCAACCACAAGGATACGCTGGATTGTCAGTTTACCTTGGTGCATGAAATGGGACATGCGATGCATTCCTATCTGTCCGCAAAGCATCAACCCTATGCAACATCCGACTATGTGATTTTTGTTGCGGAAGTCGCGTCCACCGTAAACGAAGTGCTTCTCATGCGCAATCTGCTCGGCAAAACGACCGACAAACAAGAGCGTGCGGCGCTCATAAACTACTTCTTAGAGCAGTTCCGCACCACGCTCTATCGCCAAACCATGTTTGCGGAATTTGAGCTTGCCATGAGCCACCGCGTGGAAGCCGGAGAAAGTCTGACTTCGGAATTCTTAAACGAAACGTATCTTTCGCTCAACCGCACTTATTACGGAGACGATATGGTTCTGGATCCCGGGATTGCGCTGGAATGGTCGCGGGTACCGCATTTCTTCTATAACTTCTATGTATTCCAGTATGCGACCGGCTTCTCTGCCGCAGTCGCAATTGCAAACCGCATTTTACGGGACGGCAAACCCGCCGTGGAAGATTACTTGCGCTTCTTATCCGGCGGCTGCTCGCAGGATCCGATCTCTCTGCTCAAAATTGCAGGTGTGGATATGACAACGTCTGCGCCGGTTGCGGACGCACTTTCCCTTTTTGACGACCTGATTACCGAATTGGAAGCTTTGCAGGCTTAAAGTGTGCACAAAAAAAAGACTGCCTCTGCATGTGCACAAGTCCGTAAAAAAC
>DLLB01000005.1:0-11695 GCA_002477905.1 Clostridiales bacterium UBA7573
GACGCGGCGGCGGCGGATTCCCTACCGGTCTGAAGTGGAAGTTTGCGCTTGGCTCGCAGTCTGAGAAAAAATATGTGGTCTGCAACGCGGACGAGGGAGATCCCGGCGCGTTCATGGACCGTTCCGTTCTGGAAGGCGATCCGCACGCCGTTTTGGAGGCAATGGCAATCGCAGGCTATGCCATCGGTGCAGATGAGGGCTATATCTATGTCCGTGCGGAATACCCGATCGCCATTCACCGTTTGCAAATTGCAATCGCACAGGCAAGAGAAGCCGGTCTGCTTGGTCAGAATATCTTCGGTACCGGATTTAATTTTGATATTCAGCTCCGCTTTGGCGCCGGTGCATTCGTCTGTGGCGAGGAAACCGCGCTTCTGACTTCTATCGAAGGTCACCGCGGCGAGCCGCGTCCGCGTCCGCCGTTCCCGGCTGTGAAAGGTCTATTCGGTCAGCCGACGATCATCAATAACGTGGAGACTTATGCAAATATCTGCCAGATCATTCTCAACGGCGCACAGTGGTTTGCTTCCATGGGTACCGAGAAGTCCAAGGGAACCAAAGTATTCGCACTCGGCGGCAAGATTACCAATACCGGACTGGTGGAAATCCCGATGGGTACCACACTGCGGGAAGTGGTCGAGGAGATCGGCGGCGGTATCCCGCACGGCAAGAAATTCAAAGCGGCGCAGACCGGCGGTCCTTCCGGCGGATGCATTCCCGCACACCTGATCGACACGCCCATCGACTATGACAACCTGATCGCCATCGGCTCCATGATGGGCTCCGGCGGATTGATCGTTATGGATGAAGACACCTGCATGGTGGATATTGCCCGCTTCTTCCTGGATTTCACAGTCGATGAATCCTGCGGAAAATGCACACCGTGCCGGATCGGTACCAAGCGCCTTCTGGAACTGCTTGACAAGATCATTGCAGGAAAGGGAGAGCTGGAGGATATTGATAAACTGGAAGCGCTGTGCAACTATATCAAATCCGCGTCCCTGTGCGGTTTGGGACAGACTGCCCCGAACCCGGTGCTGTCCACATTGCGTTATTTCCGCGACGAGTATATTGCACACGTTGTGGATAAGAAATGCCCTGCCGGCGTCTGCAAGCATCTGCTCACCTATAAGATCGATCCCGAAAAGTGCAAAGGTTGCTCCGCTTGCTCCAGAAAGTGCCCTGTGGAAGCAATCTCCGGCGAAATCAGAAAGCCGTTTGTCATCGACACGGCAAAGTGCATCAAGTGCGGCGTATGTATGTCTACTTGTAAGTTCGGCGCAGTGGTCAAAGAATAAGAAGGGAGTCGTGTAGATGATGGATATGGTAAATGTAAAGATCAACGGCAGAGACTACAGTGTGCCGAAAGGCTCCACCGTCTTGGAGGCGGCACGGTATGCCAATATTGACATTCCGACGCTCTGCTATTTAAAAGATATTAACGAAATCGGCGCGTGCCGGTTGTGCTTGGTCGAAGTCAAAGGTGCCAGAGGCATGGTCACCGCCTGCGTATATCCGGTTGCGGAAGGAATGGAAATCACCACGAACAGTGAAAAGATCCGCAACGCAAGAAAATTGAACCTGGAACTGCTTCTTTCCAACCATGAAAAGAAGTGCCTGTCCTGCGTGCGTTCCACCACCTGCGAATTGCAGAAGCTCTGCAATGAATATGGTGTGGATGAGGATGCCATCGGCGGCGAACGTACCCACTATGATTTGGATACTTCCTCTGTCGCGATCGTCCGCGATAACAATAAGTGCATTCTGTGCCGCCGTTGCGTGGCTGCCTGCAAAAATATGCAGGGGATCGGCGTGATCGGTCCGAATGACCGTGGCTTTGATACGCACATCGGCTCCGCATTTGAAGTGAAGCTGGCGCAGACCTCCTGCGTCAACTGCGGACAGTGCATTGTTGCGTGCCCGGTCGGCGCGCTGTATGAGAGAGACGATACCGATCAGGTATTTGCAGCTCTGGCAGATCCGACTAAACATGTGGCGATCTGTGCGGCTCCTTCCGTGCGTGCAACCATCGGCGAATGCTTCGGACATGCACCGGGTACCGACGTGGAAGGCAAAATGGTTGCCGCAATGAAGCGTCTCGGATTTGACGGTGTGTACGATATGAACATGACTGCCGATCTGACGATTATGGAGGAAGCGCATGAATTCCTCGATCGCTTCACCAATCACACCGGTCCGTTGCCGTTGCTCACTTCCTGCTCCCCCGGATGGATCAAATACTGCGAGCACTATTTCCCGGAATTTGTGGACAATCTTTCTTCCTGCAAATCTCCCCAGCAGATGTTCGGCGCGCTGTATAAGACTTTCTACGCACAGAAAATGGGCTTGGATCCGAAGGACATTGTGTTTGTTTCCGCGATCCCCTGCACTGCAAAGAAATTTGAGGTCACGCGTGATCACCAAGCGGCTGCCGGCGTACCGGATGTAGACGTTGCGATCACCACCCGCGAACTTGCGAGAATGATCGAAAAAGCCGGAATCGACTTTAACAAGCTTCCGGATGAGAAATTCGACGAACCGTTCGGTATCGGTTCCGGTGCCGGCGCAATTTTCGGCGCAACCGGCGGTGTGATGGAAGCCGCTCTGCGTACCGCGGCGGAGATCGTACTCGGCAAGCCGTTGGAGAAGCTGGAATTCGCAGAAGTCCGTGGAATTGAAGGCGTAAAGACCGCGACCTATAAACTCGGTGATGTTACCGTGCGCGTAGCGGTCGCAAGCGGCACTGCAAACGCTGCAAAACTGCTGAATGCGGTTAAGAGCGGCGAGGTGCAGGCAGACTTTATCGAAGTAATGGCTTGCCCCGGCGGATGCGTCAATGGCGGCGGTCAGCCGTATCAACCGGCAGTGGTGCGCAACAATGAGGATCTGCGTTCTCTGCGCGCCGCGGTGCTGTACAAAGCAGATCAAAACATGGATCTGCGGAAATCTCATGAAAACTCCGCTGTGAAAATGCTCTATGAGGAGTATTTCGGCGAGCCGGGTAGCCATAAGGCACATGAGATCTTGCACACTTCTTATGTAAAACGCGGACTGTAAGCCCAAACAGCCGCACACATACTTCTTGATCTGACCATTTCAGTTGCTTATGCAAAGGAGGATGCAGGCAGGGCGAAGCTGTCTGCGGTTCTCTTTTGCCCGAAGCATGTCTTTCTCAAATAAATGCAAACAAAAAGTGCCTGCCGATCTCACCGGCAGGCACTTTTTTGTGTCAATCATTTTTCAATAGAAGCGATCTTTCTATATGCACAGAATGGAACATGGTATGCAATTCGTCCGTGCTTGTGGAAAGGTGACAAGCTCATGTCATCCGGAAAGGACGATCTGTGGCGTGATGTTAAGCGTCATTTGTTTCCCGCAGGGATTTTTCATAGCCGGAGGGCGTTTGCGCAGTGACGGATTTGAATGTGGTACAGAAAAAAGCGTGACTGCTGAAGCCGCAGCGTTGCCAGATCTGCGAAAGTTTGCATTCCCCGGAGGCAAGGAGGGTTTTGGACAGCTCTACGCGCTTTTGAATAAGATATTGCCGCGGAGAAGTGTGATAGGCGGCTTTGAACAGCTTGCGGAAATATTCCGGTGTAACGGATAGATGCGCCGCAATCTGTCCGACGCAAAGCGCGGGATCGGTCAGATGCTCCATTAAGAAGCGGTGCCCCGCCAGTACAAGTTGTTTTTGAGAGTTGTCTACATAAAGCTTCTGCCAGCTACGTTGGATGGCGCAAATGACATCATACAGAATGCTGAGCAAAGCACTTTCGCTTCCGACCGAGCGGGAATCCCAAAGGAATTGCATCCGTTCAAATTTGGAAGCATAGCGCACGCCAAGCTCTGCCGGAAGCGTGAAAAAAGCGAAGTCGGCGTCGGCGTCGGTCAGGTCAAAATGAATCGCAATGGCAGAGCCGGTTTCTACGGGTTCCGCTTCACAATCCGCGGACTTGGGCAAATAGAGCACTTGCCCCGCTTTGATACACACCTGCTCGCGATTGGGAAAGCGATAGCGCGTCGAACCTTCACATTGATAAAGCAACGTGTGAAAAAGATGATCGCGGTGTAGTTTTTTTACCGCATCGGAGGTCGTTTTTACGCAAAGTCCGATTTTAGAAATATAAAATGCATACTCGGAAAAGTCCAAGTTCATCCCTCCTTTGTGATGATTATACCGAAAGTCAAGGCAAAAGTCAAGTCTATTTTTTGAAAAACAAATATAAGATTCGCGAAAAAACGCTTTTTTCGCCTTTTTCTTTCATTTTTCAAAACCACAGACGTGAAAAATCCCCCGCTCCGAACCGGATCGGGGGAAGAAAAAATCTTGAAAAATCAGTCTGCAACCTGCGTGATGTTGGTACCGTCCGATTGCAGATGAATGGTGCCTAAGAGATCGGTGCGTAGCAACGGGATGCCGGCGTCCTCATACCGCTTGAGAATTTCCGGTGTCGGATGTCCGTATTTATTGTCCTTGCCGCAGGAAACGATGCCGTATTTCGGTTGTACCGCCGCTAAGAAATCCGCGGAGGAACTGGTGTCGGAGCCGTGATGCCCGACTTTCAGAATATCCGATTTCAGATCTTCCCGGTAATGCTCCAACATTTCCTTTTCGGACGCGGTTTCCGCGTCGCCGACAAATAAGAACGAGGTAGTGCCGTAGGTCAGGTGAATCACGACGCTGTAATTGTTCATATCGGAGTAATCCGCGCTGTACGGCGCGATAATTTTGAACGCGATGCTGTCCAGCGTGTAAGAGGTACCGGCTTTGGCATAGATCAATTCGGAATCGTTTTCACCAATCTGCTCGATCATTTTCCGATAGGAGGCGGTGGTGTGTTCTTTCTTTGGCAGGATCACTTTCGTTGCCGGAAAGGCTTCCATGACGACCTGCGCGCCGCCGATGTGATCGGCGTCCGGATGAGTGAAGATGGCATAGTCCAGAATCTGTTCATTGTCTTGATTCTTGGGCAGATTTTTCTCTAAGCAATCTTTAATGGCTTGTTTGGAAGCGGTGGAGGTGTCTCCCGCGTCAATCAAGATGCTGTGTCCGCCAGGTGTGAGGATCAGAATGGAATCCCCCTGTCCGACATCTATGTAAAAAATCTGAAGCGAATCCTCGGCTTGTTTTGCTGTCGGAATGGGAGTTGCCTGTGTTTTGGCGGCGTCTTTGGAGGTGTCGCCAAAGCTGTTTAAGATTGTGTTCAGATCATCTGTGAAAGACTGCGGATCGCAGGCAACGGCAAGCAGTACGGTACAAAGTAGCAGAAAGACCGCAAGTATGCGGGTGAAATGGTGTTTTTTCATACATACATCCTTTCTTTACGGCGCAACGCGGTGGTTTTGAACCGACTGCCGCCGTAAAACATCAAATAAGGGGTGAGAAACGAAACGCGGTTATTTTTATCTATGGAAAAAGATCAAATACAAGCAGTCAGGGCAGAGAAGCGGGCGAATACCACGCGTTGCAAAAATCGCACAAGCCATAGTGCGACGAGCGCGAGGCAACACCACAGACCGGTGTACAGCGGGCAGATCTGTCCGAGGATGGAACCGACTTTGCCGGAATAGTCCCAAACGTGCAATCCCAGCCAAAGATTTACCACACATCCTATGCAAAATTCCACCGCGGTAATCAGCAGTCCGCACGGCACGCAAAGCCAAACGGCGCGCCGCTGTGCAAATCGCATGGAAAGCCGGTCAATCAGACACAGGCAGAATCCTCCCGCAAAAAACATGGAGATATGCGAATGCCCGCGCCACAGAATTTCGATCCCGATGTAGCAGAAGCCGCCCAAAAGAAAAAGCAGTGTAAACCGACAAAGAAAAGAAACTGCCGCAGAAGAACGGGATCTTTTGAAAAAAGAAGATGTTGCCATGTTACGATCGCCTCCGGAACGTAGCATGGCTGAAAAGACGGAAAATTATTCGCGCCTTGGAAATATCCGAATTTACCGGAAAATCAAGGAGCACGCCGGCTTTTCTTACCTTCGCAGTATATCATAATTTTGTGTATCTGTCAAGTTTTTTCTGAAAAAACACGGGCGTCAATCTGCAAAGTACCGGATTCTGTCAGATATTGTATGATTTTTCGTGTATGATGTTTCCATACAAGGATTCATATGGAAAAAACAGGGTGAAAAATAGCCAAAAAACCGCCGGAGCCACCCGGATTACGGAAAAAAGGTTGACTTTTCAGCCAATGTGTTGTATAATAAGGGAACACAAGCACGCGGCTCTGCCGAAATACAAGCATCAGAGACGCGGATACTGCTTTTTGGAGGCTCAATTTATGAAAGGGATTATTCTTGCCGGAGGTTCCGGCACGAGACTGTACCCTTCCACGCTCGCCGTATCCAAACAGATTCTGACGGTCTATGATAAACCGATGATTTATTATCCCATGTCGGTATTGATGCTGGCGGGGATTCGTGAAATTCTCATTATCTCTACCCCACGCGATCTGCCGGACTATGAGGAACTGTTCGGCGACGGTTCGCGGCTCGGATTACAGATTTCCTATGCGGTGCAGCAGTGCCCGCGTGGTCTTGCGGAAGCATTTATTATAGGAGAAGACTTCATCGGGGCGGACAGTGTTTGTCTGGTGCTGGGCGATAACATTTTCTACGGACATAATTTTACACAACGGTTACAGCATGCCGCCGCGAAACTGAACGGCGCGACGATCTTCGGTTATCATGTCAGCAATCCGTCGGAATTCGGCGTAGTGGAATATGATAAGGATTGGAACGTTCTTTCGATTGAGGAAAAGCCGGAGCATCCCAAGTCCAATTATGCGGTGCCGGGGTTGTATTTCTACGATAACGATGTGGTGGAGATCGCGAAATCTGTTGCGCCGTCCGCACGCGGGGAAGTGGAGATTACGTCGGTCAACAACGAGTACTTACGGCGCGGCACACTGAAAGTGGAATTGCTCGGACGGGGAATTGCATGGTTGGATACCGGCAATCATCGGGCAATGCTTGCGGCGGCAAACTTTATTGAAGCCGTCCAGACAAGACAGGGACTGTATGTGGCATGCCTGGAGGAGATCGCGTACAACAACCGCTTCATTACAAAGAAACAGCTTGTGGAGCAGGGGATGCTTTTACAGAAAAGCGAATACGGGCAGTATTTATTAAAAGTAGCAAACAAGGATTTTTGATATGTTAACAATTCTGATTACCGGTGCAAACGGGCAACTCGGACAGGAACTGACCGAAATGCTCCGGACCGGACACAGTGAGATCGGGGACATTCCCGCGGCATATCAGGGTGCAAATCTGATCCTTGCGGACATTGACACGGTGGACATCACGGATACCGTGGCTGTTTTCGCGTTTGTCGATCAGTGCAGACCGGATGTGATTTTCAATTGCGCGGCGATGACAAATGTCAACGGTTGCGAAAGCGACTATGCAAGCGCAATGCGCGTCAACGCCATCGGGGTGCGCAATCTGGCGCGTGCGGCGGAGAAAGCCGGCGCAAAGTTTGTGCATGTTTCCACGGATTATGTATTTTCCGGAGAGATGCAGGCAAAGCCCTATTGCGAATGGGATCTGCCCGCACCGAATACCGTGTACGGAAAGTCCAAGTGGCTTGGCGAACAGTATGCCATGCAGTTTTGTACCCGCACCTTCGTTGTGCGTACCGCGTGGCTGTACGGTCGGTATGGAAATAACTTTGTGAGAACCATGCAGAAACTCGGCAAAGAGAAGCCGTTTGTCAGCGTGGTGAACGATCAGCGCGGCAATCCGACCAACGCAAATGACCTTGCGTACCATCTGTTGTTGCTGGGATTGACCGAAGAATACGGAATCTACCATTGCACCGGAAACGGCGAATGCTCCTGGTATGAGTTTGCCACGGAGATTATGCGGCTGTCCGGTCTTGCCTGTGAGGTGCGCCCCTGCACGACTGCGGAATATCCGACGCCTGCCAAGCGTCCTGCATATTCTTCTTTGTCCCATCTGATGTTGTCCGTAACGGTTGGCGACCATATGCGGGACTGGAAGGATGCGCTCACCGCGTTTTTGGCGCAGACAAAACCGACGCAGATGTAAAGATATGCCGAAAGGAATTTGTATGAAAACCTATCTTGTCACCGGCGGTGCCGGATTTATCGGATCCAACTTTATTCATTATATGTTGCGCAAGTATCCGGATATTACGATCCTCAATCTGGACGCTTTGACCTATGCAGGCAATCTGGATAATCTGGCGGAGGTGGAAGCAGACGCACGGTATCATTTTATACGCGGCGATATTTGTGATGCGGCGGTGGTGAAAAAAATCTTTGCCGAGTATCCGGTGGATTATGTGGTCAATTTTGCAGCGGAAAGTCATGTGGATCGCTCGATCAAGGATCCGGAGCTGTTCTTGAAATCCAATGTGTATGGTACCGTTAATCTGCTCAACTGCGCGAAAGAAGCATGGCAGACCGGCGATGATACCTACCGTGACGGCGTGAAATACTTACAAGTTTCCACGGATGAAGTGTACGGTTCGCTTGGCGCAACCGGGTATTTTACGGAAACAACGCCGCTTTCCCCGCATTCGCCGTACTCTGCAAGTAAAACGGCGGCAGATTGCTTTGTCAAAGCCTATGGAGATACTTATCATTTGCCGATCAATATCACCCGTTGTTCCAATAACTACGGTCCGTATCAGTTCCCGGAAAAACTGATTCCGCTGATGATGCATAATGCCATCGATCACAAGCCGCTTCCCATCTACGGAGACGGCTTACAAGTGCGGGACTGGCTGTATGTAGAGGATCATTGTAAAGCGATTGATCTGGTGCTTTCCAAAGGCAGAGTGGGCGAAGTTTATAATGTCGGCGGGCACAACGAGCGTACCAATCTGTTTATCGTAACCACGATTTTAGATTATGTCAGAACGCATCTGGACGCGCACGTCGGGGAAGAATTGTTGCATCACGTCACCGACCGCAAAGGACATGACCGCCGTTACGGGATCGATCCGACCAAAATCAGGGAAGAACTGGGTTGGTATCCGGAAACGCCGTTTGAGGTGGGGATTGTCAAGACGTTGGATTGGTATGCCTCCCACAAAGACTGGGTGGCGCGTGTTACCAGCGGCGCTTATCAGAACTATTACCAGGCAATGTACGCCGACAAATTGTAAGACGATCATTTTTATGCAAGGCGATTTTCAGAACGGGGGAATTGCCTTGTTCTTTTGTGAGGAGGTGGCGAAGTGCGGATTTCGGTTGCCATGACAACTTATCGGGGCGCATCTTACTTGCCTGCGCAGTTGGAATCGTTGCGGGTGCAGACACGTCCTGCGGACGAGGTCATCATCTGCGATGACGGCTCGGACGACGAAACGGCGCAGATCGTTACCGATTATATCAGGGACTATCAGTTGACCGGATGGAAGTTTTATCAAAACGAACAGAATCTCGGCTACCGGCTGAATTTCAGACAGGCGATTGAAAAAACGACCGGCGACCTGATCTTCTTAAGCGATCAGGACGACGTGTGGAAGCCGGAGAAGCTGGGACGCATGGAAGGAATGTTTTTAACACATCCGGATATGCTGTCGCTGAATACGGGCTTTGATCCGATTGACGCAAGCGGTATGCCGATTGCAGTGCCGGATCGCCGCGGATGGAGCAATCACAATCTGATTCCGACCAGATTAAAAGCCGGAGAGCTTCGGAAATTCCCCGCCGAGCAGGTGTATACCCATAATCTTTCTCCGGGATGCACCATGGCATTTACCGTACAACTCAAACAGGAATTTTTACGCACGACCAAAAGCGTGCTTCCCCACGACTGGGATCTGAACGCGATTGCCGCGGCGGAGGGCGGTGCGTATTTTTGGAATGTGCCGCTGATTTCTTACCGCTTGCATGGGAATAATACCATCGGATTGCCCGGCGTTGGGAAAAAACGCTCCCGCAAGCAGAAGGACAGAACGCTCCGCACCAAGATCGCGACGGAATATGCGCAGTTTTTGGATGCCCTGCATGACGAGCTGGCAGATAAGCTCACGCAAAAGCAGAAACAGAAGTTGGATCGCACCTGTGCGTTTGCCAATCTGCGTGTGAAAGTGCTGACCGATCGGCGCATCTGCGATTGCCTGCGGCTTTGGAAATATCCGCGGATCTATCGGCGGCAGATCCGCTTCCGCGGCAGAGTGCTGGATTTTCTACGGTGCGTGCTTGCGCACAGTGATCTTTGATTTACAGAAAGAAGAGTACCTATGGGAAAATTTCAATTTGAAACCACGCCGATCAAGGGATTGTATGTAGTGACGCCGACGGTGTTCGGGGACGCGCGCGGTTATTTTATGGAAACCTATCAGTATGAGGAATTCTGCAAAGGCGGGATTGACGTCACCTTTGTGCAGGATAACCAATCCAAATCCCGATACGGCGTTTTGCGCGGCTTGCATTTTCAGACGCGCAACGCGCAGGGGAAGCTGGTACGCGTCATTTCCGGAGAAGTCTTTGACGTGGCGGTGGATCTGCGGCGGGACAGCGAGACGTTCGGCAAATGGTTCGGGGTGTTGCTCAGTGCGGAAAATCAGAAGCAGTTTTATATTCCCGCCGGATTTGCACATGGTTTTTTGGTAACCTCTGAGACGGCTGAATTTGTATATAAATGCACAAACTATTACGATCCTACGAGCGAAGCGGGGATTTTGTGGAACGATCCGGACATCGGCGTAGCATGGCCGATCCGACCGGATATGGAGATCTTGCTGTCCGAAAAGGATCAGAAACAGCAGAGCTTCCGCACCTATTGCGAAAAGCTTTGACGGATGGTCCGGCGAAAGCCGGTGCGAGGGGGAAACGGAATGCGGGTGTCGGTTGTGATGGCGGTCTATATGGGACAGCGGTATCTGGCACAGCAGCTGGATTCCGTTCTGCCGCAGCTTGCGCCGGAGGATGAGCTGGTTGTGTCGCTGGATCCGTCCACGGATGATTCCGGCGCGATTTTACAGCGCTATGCGGAAAAAGACGCGCGTATCACGGTTTTGGAAGGTGCGGGCAAGGGGGTAATCGCAAATTTTGCCCATGCGCTTTCCCATGCGCATGGCGAGATCCTATGTCTGTGCGATCAGGATGACGTATGGCTGCCCGGAAAATTGGACTGTATGCGCCGCCATTTTGCGCAGGACGCTACTGTGACGGTGGTATTGCATGACGCGATCGTAACCGACGCGTCGCTGACACCGCTGTATCCGTCTTTTTTTGCCCTGCGCCATGTGAAAAGCGGCGTATGGCGCAATTTAATCCGGAATTCGTATATCGGGTGCTGTATGGCGTTTTCCGCGCGGCTTTTGCCGCTTTTGTTACCGTTTCCGGAAAAACTCCCGATGCATGACCAGTTTATCGGTATGGTCGGGGCGCAAAACGGGCGTGTGATTTTGGAGAAAACGCCCTATCTGTACTATCGCAGACACGGGGAGAATGCTTCTTCCCTTTCCCACGCGGGAGTACGGCAGATGCTGTTATGGCGCATTTGGATGCTTCGTGCGCTGAAAACAGCCAAAAGGAGAAGAAAACATGAATCATGAAACTGCGCAACAGTCGGCGCATTGCAAAACAACTTCTGCGGCTTTTGACCGGTTGCGTCTGGCACTTGTGATCTTGCTGACCGTATTTACGGCGGAACTCATGCTGGGGTTCCACGGCGCATTCTTGCGTGTAGGCGGGCTTTCT
>DLLB01000005.1:11741-15994 GCA_002477905.1 Clostridiales bacterium UBA7573
TGTAGGCGGGCTTTCTGTCCGGTATCTTTTGTTTGCACTTACGTTTGCCGCACTTTACGGCGGCGCACTTGTTCTGATTTTACGGGAAAAACGTCCGCTTTTTCGGGGGGAGCAGAGTGTAAAAGGCGCGTTTGACCGCTTGGATCTTGCATTGTTTATCCTGCTTTTTGCAACGGCAGTCTGGATGCTTGCGATTCCCGTACTGAAAGGGACGGATGTCCGCCTTGCGATCAAAGAAGCCATGTGCATGTTGGTGCTGACGCTTGCCTTCCCGCTGAAATTGTTTTTTACGTTTGGAAAACTGTCGTTTGCCAAAGCGGAAAATTTGGTGCTGATTCTGACCATCGCACTGGGGGCGGCGCATATTCTGCTGTATGTCGGTGCGTCGGTACGCCCTACGTTTGTGGAAAGTGTGTTCCGCGCGGTGCTCCGCGTATTCGGCAATACCGGCGTGATGCCGGCAATTGTTTCGGGACATGGCTATTTGCGTGTGATTTTTCCTTGTTCTGTGCTGTTGTTCTTGGGATTTTACTTTTTCTTTGCGCATATCGCCGCTCCGCGCATCCGTGATTATGCGGTGCTGATTACCTCGTTTATCGCCATGCTGTTTACGGTAACCAAAGCTTTGTGGTTGGGAAGCATGGCGGCGGGCGGATTTTTCTTCTGTCTGTTGCTTGCAGATGCCATCCGCAGAAAAGTGTGGAAACATGTCATTCGATTTGTCTGCGTCGTGCTTTGTCTGCTGTTAATTGCGGTGTTGCTCAATGCCACCCTGTGCCATGGAATTTTAGCCATCCGGATGCGCAATACTTTCCGGCTCAGCGGCACACCGTCCGACCATCCGGACGATTCGACCACAACGCAGAAGGATCCGCTGGAAGAATTGGATGAACAGGGCGCGGTGATCTCCAATATGACGCGCATGGAACAGGTGAAGCACCTGCTTGACAAATGGAAAACCTCTCCGCTTATCGGATACGGGTACGGCAGTTATGTCGAGCATTATCTGCGCAGTACCACGGCGAAGTATTCTTATGAAATGACGACGTTCGCTATGTTGATGAAGCTCGGCGTGCTTGGTTGCATCTTTTGGGTAGTTTATGGCGTTTTGCTTGCCGTGCAGGCGTTCCGGAAACGCGGAATGCTCGGCGGCGGTGCGCTTTGCGCACTGTTCGGCGCGTTTTTCCTTGCGCTGAATACCAACCCCTACCTGTTCAATTTCATCGGAATGGGACTATTGCTGTTCCTGCATCTCAGTGCTTCCGTGCCGTCAAAGGAGGAATGCCCGTAAATGCGCACCCGATATTCTGCGTTAAACGCGCTGTGCGGGGTGCTCGGTCAGATTCTCATCGCTTTGATCGGATTTTGGTCGCGCAAAGTGTTCCTTTCCACGCTCGGACTTTCCGTGCAGGGAATTTACACCGCGCTCACCAGTGTGATTACGATGCTGAGCCTGACGGAATTGGGAATCGGCACTGCGATTCATTGCAATCTTTACCGTCCGCTTGCGGACGGGGACGAATCCCGCGTTTGCGCGCTGATGCATCTGTACGGGAAGGTCTACCGGATCATTGCGGCTGTGATTTTGATGGTCGGCTTATGCTTGCTTCCGTTTTTGCCGAAACTGCTCGGCGCGGATTACAGCGCGGTGCTCCCGCCTTCCGTGTTTTCCTTTGTCAATCGCCTGCCGCAGGCGGCGGGGGTTGCGGTGGTATATCTGGTGTTGCTGTGCAATACCGCCGCAAGCTATCTGCTTGCCTATAAACGCTCTGTGATTGTTGCCGATCAGCGGAATTATCTGATCTCGATTGTGCATACTGTTTTATATGGGGCAAGCGCGGTGTTACAGATTCTTCTGCTATACCGCACCAAAGATTTTCTTCTGTATCTGCTGGTCCGGCTGTGCGCCGATGTTTTGGAAAACGGCTTGCTGGCACTGCTTGCCAATCGCCGGTATCCCTATATCCGCCGCCGCCCGACGGAAAAGCTGGATAAAGCCACCGGGCAATCCATTTTTGCCAACACCCGCGCACTTGCCTTACATTATGTGGGTAACTACGCGATCGACAGCATCGACGTCCTGATCATCACGCATGTGCTCGGACCGCTCATCACCGGTATTTACGCCAATTATCAGCTTCTCACCCGCACGGTCAAAACCGTATTCGATCAGTTTTCCACCTCTTTCACTGCCAGCTTCGGCAACTTGATCGCGAAGGAGGACGAACAGCACGCATATCTTGCGTTTTGTAAGGCATTGTTTGCGACCTTCTGTCTTGCCTCCGTTGCGACCAATCTGCTGTTTTGCTTGTTGCAACCCTTTATCTCCGGTCTTTGGCTTGCTACACTTGCGCAAACGGAGCAGGTTTTGCTCCCGCTTCCGACTGTGGCGGTATTGTGCTTGAACTTTTTCCTCACTTGCCTTGCGGAAACGCTGGGCAGTATCCGCGCGGCAGCGGGATTGTTCCGCCCTGACCGATACTGGCATCTCGCTATGGCGGCGTTGAATTTGGGCATTTCGCTGCTGTTGGTACACTGGGTGGGCTTGATTGGCGTGTTCCTCGGTACGACGGTGTGTAAGGTCCTGAAGGAACTGGTGATCCTGCCGGACATTGTGTACAAGCGGATTTTTCATCTTCCGCCGGCAAAATACCGGCTGCGGGTAGGCGGGTATCTCGGTTTTACGGTGTTTGTTTGTGCCGGAAGCTATTATTTGTGTCAACAGATTTCGTTTGCGGCAATTTTGCCGACGCTGATTTTACGCGCGCTGGTCTGTGTTGCCGTCTCGTGTGCGGGAATTCTGCTTTGCTTTGGCAGAACCAAAGAATTTGCCGCGCTGATAAATCTGGGCAAAGCACTGTGTACACGGTGCTTTGGGAAAGGAGCCGTTCGGCATGAGTGAATCAGTCTCCGCAGAGCCTCGGATTTTTGCCGCGGTGGTACTCTACCAATGCCGTGCGCAGGACAGTGTGACGTGTCAGGCACTGATCAAGGCACAAATTCCGACGCTTCTTGTGGATAACAGCACCGAGCCGAACGACAATGCGGCATATGCCGCAAGCGTCGGCATGCTTTATCATAGTATGGGAGGAAACGCCGGACTTCCGAAGGCTTACAACTGCGCGGTCAGACTGCTTGCAACGCAAGCGGATGTCCTGTGCCTGTTTGATTGTGACACCACCCTTTCCGCCGACTACTGGGATGTTCTGCGCGCCGCGCTGTCGGCGCATCCGGCGCAGAATCTCTTTGTCCCGTGGGTAATGGATGCGAAAGGACTTTTGTCCCCGTGCAGGATTCGGGGGTGCCGTGTGACAAGAATTGCCGATCCCTTGGCGGTCAAAGCGAAAGAATTGACGGCGATCAACAGCGGAACGGCGATCAGGATGCAGGCATTCCAAAGCCTTTCCTATGACGAAGCGATGTTTCTTGATTATGTCGATCACGCTTTTTTTCGGGAAGCGCGGCGGCAGGGAGCATTTCTCACCGTGTTGGATACGGTTTTACAGCAGGATTTTTCCGGAAATGAAACAACGGATCTTGCGGCAATGCGCCGTCGGTTTTCCATTTTTCAACGGGATTTTGCTTATTTTTGCAAAGAACATTGGTATACACGCCTTTATGCGTGGTTCTATATTCGCAAACGCCGTGCGTATATCTCCTATTGCGCATGGCGTACGCGCCGCGCGGAAAAATCCGCTTTGGCGCAATCAAAGCCAAAGGCGGCGCAGACCACGCAGAAGCCGCAGAATGGCAACTAAGAAAGGATTTCAGATATGGTATTATCGGAACATGGCATCGCAGTGCTGATGTCTACTTACAACGGAGAGCGATATTTGCGGATGCAGGTGGAAAGTATCCGGCAGCAAAGCTATGCCGACTGGCACCTGTATATCCGGGACGACGGCTCCACCGACTCCACGCGCGAGATTCTGCGGGAACTGGCGCAGAACGATCGCCGGATCACGGTGATTGAAGGAAAAAACATCGGCTATGTAGCGAGCTTTTTTGAGTTGATCCGTTATGCGGACGCGCTGGGAAAGGATTACGGCTATTACGCACTCTCCGATCAGGACGATGTATGGAATCCGGAAAAATTGCAAGCGGCGGCAGAAATGCTGGATCTGGAAAATCCGGAAATGCCCTTACTGTACGGCTCCACTTCCATGTTGGTAACGGAAGATCTGGTGCCCTACGGCATTACGCAGTGCAAACGGCGCCCGATCACGTTATATAATGCGTTGGTGCAAACGTTT
>DLLB01000005.1:16045-26339 GCA_002477905.1 Clostridiales bacterium UBA7573
CAAACGTTTTTGCCGGGACATTCGCAAATGATGAACCGTCCGCTTTTGCACTCTCTTGCGCAGACGGCAGTGGCGGAGCGGGTGTATGTACACGATTTGTATACCACGGCGGTTGCCGCCGCCATCGGCAAAGTGGTCTTTGACAATACGCCGCATACCCGTTATCGGCAGCATAAAACCAATCAGATCGGCTTCGGAAAAGGCAAATTCAGTTGGTTAAAGGTGCGTTTGGGACGCCTGCGCGGCGGTGCGGGACATAAAGTCGGAGAGCAGGCAGAGCATCTGTATCAGAGCTATGCCAACCGGATGCCGTTCGAACAGCGGCAGGAGTTGCGGCAGTTTTTAGAGAGCCGCACCACTTTCTTCTCCCGTCTGCATTATGTGTTGCACAGCAAGATCTATCGGCAGAAGAAACTCGGAACCTTGGCATTTAAGGTGTTGTATCTGTTCGGTGGCTTTAACAGCCGTTCCGTTATGCAGGAGAGCGGCGCACAGATCCCGGTGCTGTATCGAAAAAAACTCTGAAATCCCTGTTCTGCGCTTGACTTTTCAGGCACATTGTGCTAAAATAAATTCAGGAGACAAAATTCCGCATTTTTGGAACGTGATTTCACAAAAAGCGGAACGTGATTTCACAAAAATCAAAGAAAGAAGTAAGGTCAAATGAACGAACAGGAAATCAAACAGCAAATCTGTGACATTGGCAAACGTATTTATGACAAGGGCATGGTAGCGTCAAACGACGGCAATATTTCCGTCAAATTGGATGATCATACGTTCCTTTGCACCCCGACCGGTGTCAGCAAAGGGTTTATGACGCCGGAATATATCTGCAAAGTGGATGAGAACGGCAATGTGTTGGAAGCAAATCCGGGCTTCCGTCCGTCCTCGGAGATCAAAATGCATATGCGTGTCTATCAGGAGCGTCCGGATGTCAAGAGCGTCGTGCATGCGCATCCGATGTACGCGACTGCCTTTGCGATCGCCGGCATTCCGCTGGACAAACCGATCATGCCGGAGGCAGTGATTGCACTGGGCGCGGTTCCGCTCACGCCTTATGGAACGCCGTCCACGATGGAGATTCCGGACGCAATTTCACCGTACCTGCAATCCTATGACGCAGTACTGCTTGCCAATCACGGTGCGTTGGCATTTTCTGATTCTTTGCTGAACGCTTATCACAAAATGGAATCCCTTGAATTCTATGCACAGCTTTTGTTCTTGTCCCGTCAGCTCGGCGGTCCGAAGGAGCTGTCGCAGGAGCAGGTGGAGCGGCTGTATGAGATCCGCCGCGCATTCGGCTTGACCGGCAAACATCCTGCGGACGCAAAAAAATAAGAAAAAAGAGGGATTCCTTCTGCGGATGGATTCCCTTTTGAGATTTTAACAGATAGGAGTATACAAACAAATGAAAATTCTGGTTATCAACGCAGGTAGTTCTTCTCTGAAATATCAGCTTTTCGATATGGATACGGGAAGCGTGATGGCAAAAGGTGTGTGCGAGCGTATTGGGATTGCCGGTTCGACGATCACACACAAACGCGGCGGGGAAAAATTTGTCCGCGAGGTTCCGATTGCCGATCATGATGTGGCGATTTCCCTCGTTCTGAATGCCATCACCGATCCGAAGATCGGCGTGATTCACGATATTTCGGAAATCGACGCCATCGGACACCGGATTTTACATGGCGGTTCCAGAATCAAGGCTTCCAGCCTCATTGATGAAGAACTGATGCAGTATATCCGGGAACTGATTCCGATGAATCCGCTTCATGCCCCTGCTGTGCTGAAAGGATTGGAAGCCGCGCGCAAGTTGTTGCCGGGTAAACCGAATGTCGGTGTGTTTGATACCTCCTATTACAGTACGCTTCCGGATTATGCCTATACTTATGCAATCCCGTATGAGTATTACGAAAAATACGGGATCCGCAAATATGGATTCCACGGTACCTCTCATCGGTATGTTTGCCAAAAGACCGCAGAGATGCTTGGCAGACCGCTCAGCGAGCTGAAGATTATCACCTGTCATATCGGCAGTGGCTCCTCCATTACCGCCACGATGTACGGCAAAGCCGTTGATACGACCATGGGCTTTACTCCCAATGACGGTGTGGTGATGGGTACCCGCTGCGGCGCGATGGATCCGTCGGTTCTGCCGTATTTGATGAATGCGGCGCATTTAAGCGCGGACGAAGTCGAGGAAATGATCAATAAAAAATCCGGTCTGCTCGGACTTTCCGGCGTATCCAGCGATTGCCTGAAGGTCATGAACGAAGCTGCCGCAGGCAACGACCGTTGCCGCCTTGCGATGGATGTGTTCTATTACAGCATCCGGAAGATTATCGGTGCTTTCCTTGCGGAAATGAACGGCGCGGACGCCATTGTATTCACTGCGGGAATTGGGGAAAACGACAAGATCGTGCGCGAAAATATCTGCAAGGATCTGGATTTCCTCGGAATTGTGATGGATACAGAAGTCAACGCGGCGGCAGGGCGCGGCGAGCAGCTTGACATCACCGGCAAGGGTTCCAGAGTGAAGGTGTTGGTGATCCCGACCGACGAGGAAATGATGATTGCAAAAGACACCATGGATCTGGTAAAAAAATAATTTACAACAAAATATGCCGCACAATTTTTGTGCGGCATATTTTGAAAAAGGAGAACCGATGGAAACTGAGACGAAACGTGTGGATCTTCTGATTTACGGAACCACTGCCGCAGGGATTGCGGCGGCAATCACGGCAAGAAATGCGGGAATTTCCTGCCTGCTTGCAGAGGAAACCATCCTGCTTGGGCATGATTTCTGCGCCTGCCATAAAATCGCGCAGACGTTTCCGGCAGAGCATGCATCGCTTGCAAACGCACTTTGTACAGAGCTTACCGCACGCGGACTTTGGCGGGAGGGACGTGTCCATATTGCCGCAGTCAGCGGCGTTCTTGCAAACGCGTTGCTCTGCGCGGAGGTGCCGGTGTGGTTATCCGCGAAGTACGGCGCATGGGAGCGGACGGATGCGGGGTATCGGGTACGGTTTTTTACGAAGAACGGATGGGAAACGGTGGAGACGAAACGGATTTTGGATACCAGTGTGCTTGGGATGTGCGGAGATATGGAACGGACCGGATTCACACGGAGTCTTTCGTTGCCGTTAGATGCAATGGAACCGGTAAAAACGCCGATCTCCCCGCTTGCAGACGGTGCTTGTTTAGAGCGTGGACTTTGGGAGAATGAGTGGTATCTGCGGTGTCCTGTGCCGTTTTCGCTTTCGCTTCCCGCTGTGCGGCAAAGGGTGCAGACGATTTGGCAAGAGAATCGCGCACTCCTTCCCGAACTGGCTTTGATCGGAATCCCACCGGCGTTTCGCTATGATGCAGATCAACCGATCACGGTGTCGGTGCGGGATGGATGGATCTGGCATCCGTCTGCCGCACATGGCGATTTCTTTGCCGCGATTGCGGGAGGGGAGGCGCTGGTATGAAACTGTATTTACATACCTTAAAAAACGGAACCGCAGTAAAACAAGTTCAAACCTTGCCCCCGTTTACGCAGACTTATGATGTGTGTGTATGCGGACTCGGCACGGCGGGTACCATGGCGGCGATCGCCGCGGCAAGACAGGGCGCGTCGGTGCTGGGTGTGGAACGGCTTCCCGGAATGGGAGGAACCGCGACCTACGGGTGCGTATGGGATTATTTCTATGGCGCGGATGGTGGCGCGTATCAAGCGTTGAATGATGCCGCATGGGACTTGGAAGAACAAACCGGAATTGCGCCTTGCGAACCGCATGGCGTGCGAAACCGCTGTATCAGCGGATTTGCCAAAGAGCAGGTGTCTGAACAAGCGGCGCTTGCCGCCGGATGCACCTTATGGTATGAGAGCGTTGTTTGCGGGGTGTATACCGATGAAGCGGAGAAGATTTGCGGTGTTGTGGTGTTGCGGGAGGGAAAAACGGATTCTGTCGGTGTCAAAGAGCTGTTGGATTGCACCGGAGAAGTGCTTCTGTGCCGGATGATGGGAGCAAGAATCGTCTCCGGTCGGGCGGGGGACGGCAGACAGATGCAGTTTTCTCGTACCAGTGCCGTTTTGGATCATCATCTTGCGCGTGGCGTCTGGACATTTTGCGGATACAGCGACGTTTTATACGGAGCGGACTATTCCGCCGCGTTACTGCGCGCCGCGTGCAAACCGCCGTTTTTACGGGCGCATTATACCGAAAAGGATCGGATGATCTATGAGGGGGCGATCGTCGGAAGTCGGGAAAGTCTGCGGATTGTACCAAAGGAACCGGTGACGCTGGAAGGATTTCTGCAAGGTGATAAGACCTCTCAGCCGCTTGCCTATTCGTTTGGACCTTTGGATAATCCGAATCACGAATATGCAAAGGAAAGTGCGGCGCATTTGGATTGGGTGATGCTGTGGGATTTCACCAACTGCGGGTTTTCCTTCGGCGTGCCGCTCGGCATGTGTGTGCCAACCGATTCTGCGGGCGATCCCATAGACCATCTTCTGGTGGCGGGTAAGGGCGTCGGCGTCGATCATGATCTTGCCTCCAACTACCGGATGCGCAAAGATTTTGAAAAGCTCGGCGAAGCGCTGGGGATTATCAGCGCGCTTGCCGCCAAAAAAGGAATTTCCCCGTCAGAAGTTCCTTATGCGACCTATGCGCCGCTCTTACGGGCAAGCGGGTGTTTGCAGGAAAAAAATCATCGCGCGCTGTGCGATTTGCGGAATTTTGAAAACGGAGATTATGCGCCGTATGCTTTTCCGCATACGGAGGAGGAAGCCAAAGCCCTGTTGCAGGGTGTCAACAGCGGCGTAGCCTATTATCAAATTGCGCAGGATGCGCGGCACAAAACCAAGGACTGGACGCCGTGCCTGCGCAACTGGTGTGAGAACGCGAGCGGACGCTTGCAGGAGCATGCGGCAATTGCCCTTGGAATTCTTGGAGATTCGCATGCCGCACCGGTTTTGCGGCGCTTGTTACAACCGGCGCCCGTTTCGCGCGAGGCGGTGACTGCGGCAAAAGGTTGGGCGCCGTTTTTCACGGACGCTATGCGGGCAATTTTACTGCTCGGACGTTTGCGGGATGCAGAAGCGTTGCCGTTGCTTTCGGAAATCGTGCGCACCCGCGCTGCGGCGCTGGTAGCGATGTTGCCGCAGGAAAAGGATTATGCGGAGCCGGGGTTTGCCGAGACGTTGTATCTGGATCTGACACAGGCAGCGATTTCGGAGATTACAACCGGCGCCCCGTCTTTTGGATCAGTAAAATGATTCCATTTTATTTCCGAAAGGAGTATGTAAATATGCAGGAATTTTCATCTGTCAAGAAAAATTTTGGATTCGGCTGTATGCGTTTGCCCATGAAAGATCATGAGGTAGACATGGAGGAATTCAACCGGATGGTGGATTACTTTTTGTCCGAGGGATTCAATTATTTTGATACCGCGCATGGGTATCTGGACGGAAAAAGTGAGATTGCCATTCGGGAAGGACTGGTCAAACGGTATCCGCGTGACCGGTTTGTGCTCACCGACAAGCTGACCGGACCGTATTTTCAGTGCGAAGCGGATATCCGTCCCTTTTTTGAAACGCAACTGGCGGCATGCGGCGTGGAATACTTTGATTTTTACTTAATGCATGCGCAGAGCAAGAGTATTTTTGCAAAATTCAAGCAATGCCGTGCTTATGAAACGGCACTGGAGCTGAAAAAAGAGGGGAAGATCAAACATTTCGGGATTTCTTTTCATGATACGGCTGAGGTGTTGGATGAAATTTTAACAACGTATCCGCAGGTCGAAGTGGTGCAGATCCAGCTCAATTATGTAGACTTTGACGATCCTGCCGTACAGTCGGAAAAATGCTATCAGGTGTGCCGCAAGCACGGCAAACCGGTGATCGTAATGGAACCGGTGAAAGGTGGCAATCTGGTCAATCTGCCGGAAAAAGCAAAACAGATCTTAGACGATCTGCATGGCGGCAGTCCGGCAAGCTATGCCATTCGGTACGCCGCAGGATTTGACGGGGTGCGGATGGTGCTTTCCGGTATGAGTAATCTTGCGCAGATGCAGGACAATTTATCGTATATGAAGGAATTTCAGCCGTTAAGCGAGGTAGAGCAAAAGGCAGTGGCGCAGGTGTGTGAGATCTTTCATTCCATGCATCTCATTCCCTGCACTGCCTGCCGTTATTGCACAGAAGGCTGCCCGCGGAAGATCTCCATTCCCGATCTGTTCTCCTGCATGAACGCGAAGTGCGTGTATCATGACTGGAATGCAGACTATTATTATCAAGAGATCTATACCAAGCAGAACGGTAAAGCGTCCGATTGCATCGGATGCGGCAAATGCGAGCGCATCTGTCCACAGCATCTGCCCATCCGCAGCCTGTTAAAAGATGTGGCAAAGGAGTTTGAAAAAAGATGACGGCATACAGAAATCTGCCGCATGGAAGCGAACGGATCAGCACGTTGGGACTGGGGATGGGCGGTATTCAGAGTGCGCCGCCTGCGGAAATAGAGGCAGTCGTGCGGGAAGCGATCCGTCACGGCATCAACTTTTTTGATCTTTGTGCGGGCGGTGCGGCAGTATACGAACCGTTTGGCAAAGCGATTGCACAGGCGCGGGAGCAGGTTTATTTTCAACTGCATTTCGGCGCGGTCTATGGCAAGGATGGCGCCTATGGGTGGTCCAGGAATCTGAAGCGGATCAAAGAAACGTTTTTGTGGGAACTTGGCATGCTCGGCACCGATTATGCGGATTTCGGATTTTTGCACTGCGTGGATACCGAGGACGATCTTGCAGAGATCCGGAAAAACGGCATTTTGGATTATGTGCGGGAGCTGAAAGCGCAAGGTGTGGTGAGGCATCTCGGCTTTTCATCTCACACGCCGGCGGTCGCCGCGCAGTTATTGGATACCCATGAAATGGATATGATGATGTTTTCACTCAACTTGGCATATGACTTGGAGTGCGGAGACGAGTACGGCATCGGTACGGCACAGGAACGGACTGCATTGTTGCAGCGTTGTGCGGCGGAGGGCATCGGCGTTTCGGTGATGAAGCCGTTTCACGGCGGACAACTGCTCTCGGAAAAAACATCTCCCCTTGGAAAAGCACTGACCAAAACGCAATGTCTGCAATACGCGCTGTCCCGACCGGCGGTGCTCACGGTAGTACCGGGGGTACGCGGACTTGCGGATCTGCGGGAACTGCTCCCGTTTTGGGAGACGGCGGACAGTGTGCAGGCACCGACGTTTGAAAAGGATTTTTCCCAGCGGGTGGAAGCGGGCAACTGTGTATACTGCAATCACTGTCAACCGTGCCCCGCAAAGATTGACATCGGACTGGTGAATAAATACTACGATCTGTCGCTTGCAGGCGATGAAATGGCATACGATCATTACAGCAAACTGCGGGTAAATGCCGACGCGTGTATCGGTTGCGGGCACTGCGACCAAAGATGCCCGTTTGGGGTGAAACAGCAAGCAAAAATGCAAACCATTGCAAATTATTTTCGTAAAGGAGAAAGAAAAGCATGATGGAAAATGTACTGACCGCAAAACATTTGACTTTGCGGATGAAACTGACCGTAAAATTTTTGATTTCCGCGGGGATCGTGGCACTCGCGGTGGCTTTGCCGCAGTTTGCGCACCTTGCGCTCGGCGCACAGGCGGGCATGCAGTTGCTTCCGATGTATCTGCCGGTTCTTTTGGGCGGATGCCTGCTTGGCGCACGGTGGGGACTTGGCATCGGACTTTGCGCGCCGTTTGTAAGTTATCTGTTTACCACCATGGTGATTGGTACCCCCATGCCGGCGGCGGCAAGACTGCCGTTTATGATGGCGGAGCTTGCCGTATTTGCGGTGGTTGCCGGATGCTTCACCAAACAGATCACGCGCCATGCGTGGATGGCGTTTCCGGCAGTTTGGCTGGCGCAACTGACGGGCAGAGCCTTTTTCCTGCTTTCGGTTACGGTTTTTCAGAAGCTCACGCCGTTTACACCGGCGATGATCGCGGCGCAGATTCAAACCGGCTTGCCCGGACTTGCGTTACAGGCGCTGGTCGTGCCGCTTTTGGTGATTGCGTGCAGAGCGTTGCTTTTGCGGGATACGCGCCATGACTGATCTGGAAACGGCGGTATCATGCTTAGACGGGCATACACTTGCACTTTGTAAAAACGGAGAAGTGTTGACAAGCGATCTGCGCGGCGTTGCGCCAATGGTGGATTTTCTGTTAAAAGGGCGCGATCTTACAGGCTATTCTGCCGCAGATCGGGTGGTGGGAAAAGCCGCCGCGATGCTGTTTGTCAAAGCCAAGATACGGGCGGTGTTTGCACAAACGATCTCCGTTCCGGCAGAGGCGTTTTTGCGTGCGCACGGTGTGGAAGTCCGATATGAGAATCGCACCGAACGGATTCGCAACCGCGCAGGCACGGGATTTTGCCCGATGGAGAGCGTGGTGGCGGACGAGGACGATGTGGAGCGCGCTTTTTCCTTGATCTTGCGTAAATCGGAGGAAATGCGATCACACGGAGAAAAGGGACGGTAAAAAGCGCGGATCATGCAAACAAAGACAGCGTTTTCGCCATGCAGAATGGTGAAACGCTGTCTTTTTATCAAAGTTGTGTAAATCTGTTTATTTTTGATTTTCCAGATCGGTCTGTTTGCCTTTTCTTCTTTTCGGAAGCCGACTTTGCGCTTTCTGCTTTAAGACATTCTGGTTAAAATCGTAGCGGCTTCCGCACGGGAAAGCGATGCGCCGGGATCAAAGATTCCGCCGGGGCGGCCGGTGAGTAATCCTGCGTTTGCAACGATTTGCACTGCTTCTTTTGCCCAATCCGCGATGGCGTTTGCATCCGTGAATGTTACCTGTGTGACGCTGGTGAGCGGACGATTGCACGCTTCGGAAAACCGTTTGACAAAGACTGCAAACTGTTCCCGTGTGACCGGCGCATCCGGTGCAAAGGTGCCGTCTCCCATGCCCAGCACGATGCCGCACTGTTCTCCCCAAGCCACATACGGCGCATACCACGCGTCCTTTGCGACGTCTGCAAAATGATCGGTACGCAATGTGGTATCCGCTCCTGCCATTCTGCCGAGAATGGTGACCGCCATGGCGCGGGTTAGTGGTGCGTTCGGTGCAAAGGTACCGTCCCCCATGCCGTTTAAGTAACCGCGGGAAACGGCGTTTTGTACTGCCTCTGCGTACCAGTCGTCCGCTTGGACATCAGAAAAGCCGGTAGAGGGCGTCGGGGTGGGGGCAGAGCCGTTTTCCGTGACATGTAAGACAAAGGTGGTACGCGCTTCGCCCAAAGACACGGTGACGGTTCGCGTCCCGGCAGTCGCGGTGTCAAAACCGGAGAGCAGGTTGCCGGTCAGGGGCAGATAGCTTTCTCCGTGTGCGGCGCAAACCGCCGTCCCATACAGTCCGAGCGCGTCTGCCTGTGTGCCGATCTTGCAGGTGATTTCCGGCTCGGAAACACGCAGACTCTGCACCGCGCAACCGCCGACAAATAAATTGGCAAAGGAAGTGGAATAGCCATCCGCGCCCCCCTGTACCATGGATACCCCGACATGAGCGAAGTTTCCGTTGAGGATGTTTTCCCGATGTCCTTGACTCTGCATCCATGCCTGTACCACAGAGCGTGCATCTTTATAGCCTGCGGCAATATTTTCTCCGGCATACCGATAGGAAACGCCTGCGGCGTCCAGCGCGGTAAACGGTGTGGAGCCATCCGGACGGGTGTGGGAGAATGAAGTGACCAACTCTTTTGCGCGTACGCCGGAGGCATTTTGCAAAGCGGGGAATACCGATAGCGGCGCAAGTCCCGCGCTTTGCCGTTCTTCATTCAAGAGAAGCAGAATTTCTTCTTCCATCTGCGAAAGTCCGGCACTGCCTGTGCGGCTTGCGGCGAAGGCTTTTGGTACCAGAGCGGCACAGAAAAGCAACACCGTGAGAAACAAAGCGATCCCACGTGTGAGAAAACGGTTTTTGGCTTGCATTTTGGATGATTTCATAGCAGTCCCTCTCTTTCCGTAGTGTCCGCGGAGCACCGCGGCATATACAGGATACCATACCGCGCGGATTTTGTAAATGCAAAATGCTTTCCTTGCAAAACACCTCTTTACAAATCGGGTGAAGTATGGTAAAATAAAAAGAGAAATCCTTTGATTTTGGAAAGATCAAACAGAAATGAGGAAAATTACATGGATTTTTTGGATTTAATCCGCGCACGGTATTCTGTAAGAAGCTATGATGCGCGCCCCGTGCCGCAAGAATTGCTTTTGCAGGTACTGGAG
>DLLB01000005.1:26369-47094 GCA_002477905.1 Clostridiales bacterium UBA7573
TGGAGGCAGGCAGAGTTGCACCGACTGCAAAAAATATGCAACCGCAGCGCATCTATGTGTTGCAGAGTGAAGAAGCGCTTGCAAAGATCAGAGCCATCACGCCATGCGCCTTCGACGCGCCGGTCGTGCTGATGCTTTGCGGCGACACCACGGAGGGATGGAAAAAGGTCGTGACAGGGGAAGATCGCACGGAAACGGATGTGGCGATCGTCACGACGCACCTGATGCTGGCGGCGGCAGAGCTTGGGCTCGGCACCTGCTGGGTGGGCAATTTTGAAACGGCAAAAGTGCAAAAGGCATTTGATCTGCCGGCGCATATTTTTCCCTATGAGCTGATGCCGCTTGGGTATCCTGCCAAAGACGCACAGCCGAGCGAACGGCATACTCTGCGTAAGCCGCTTGCCGATACGGTGCGCTATCTTTAAGCAAAGGACAAAGCTCCGGCAAACGCCGGAGCATGGGGAGCGAGTATGAAGATTCTGGCTTTGGGCGACGTCGCGGGAAATGCCGCTGTGGAATATCTGCAAAAAAAATTGTTTGCTTATCGCACGGCGCAGAAAATTGATTTCTGTATTGTCAACGGCGAAAACGCTTCGTTGGGAAGCGGCAACGGGATTGATCCCGAACAGGCAGACGCCTTGCTTTGCGCAGGGGCGGATGTGATTACCGGCGGCAATCACACCTTCCGCCGCAACAATTTCCGCACGATGTTGGACGACTGCCTTGCGGTCTGCCGCCCTGCAAACTATCCGGATTTTGCCCCCGGTCGCGGGTATGCGACCGGATTTATCTGCGGTTACCGGATGTTGGTAATTAATGTGCTGGGACAGCTTTTCACGGAAGCGGTGGACGATCCGTTTATGGCAATCGAACGGATTCTTGCACGGGAAGCGGGACACTATGACATTTGCGCACTGGACATTCACGCGGAGGCAACTGCGGAAAAAGCGGCAATTGCCCGCTATTTTGACGGGAAAATTCCGGTGATCTTCGGTACGCATACGCATGTGCAGACTGCCGATGCCCGCATTTTACCCAAAGGGAGCGGCTTTTTGACTGACCTCGGTATGTGCGGTGCTGTGGATTCGATTTTGGGTGTGCAAAGCGATGTGATCGTGGAAAAAATGCGAACTAAGCTCCCTGTGCGATTTTGCGCCGCACAGGGCGCGGTGGAGGCGCAGGGTGCGATCTTTACGCTGAATGCGGATTTTCGCTGCGAGAGCGTGACAGCCGTCCGATTCTGAGGCGGCTTACAATAACAGGAGCAATGCCCCAAGCGCGAGTAACGTCTGTTCCTCCGCGCCCTCTGCGGATAACAACAGAAGTAGGGCGCACAAAAGCAGTTCTTCCGTGCCGATCCCGTGTCCGGAGAGCATTTTCTGCAAAGCGGATACGGACTGCGACGGTTTTTCCGGCTCGACCGGTGTAGCAGCCGGTGCGGATGCCAGCACCGAAACGGATGTCGCGGAAATGGGCGGCGTAGGGAAATTTGCCGGACGTTCTCTTGCCTGCATGGCTTTTTCCACGAAATCAGGATCCGGTTCTTTGGTAAAATACGCCTGCGCCATGGCGGATAATCCGCTGCCATGCAGATTGGCAGGCGGCTGTGTCTGTGGTTTTGCGGCAAAACGTCCGACCGGTTCCGTAGGGGAACCCGCCTTTCCGGACATACCGGAGACAGAAGTCTGCGGTTTTTGTCTTGCCGGCGCACGCCCTTCGGAAAACGCCTCCGCGCCCTGCGGGCTGTCGCAAGGGGCGGGACGGTGCGGCGGTGTGAAATCACAGGACGGCATCGGCGTACTCGGCGGCATGTATGCCTGCGGCGGGAGTTCTTCTCCCTCTTTGGTGTAAGCGGTGCCGCAATAGTTGGGCGGAAGTGTGACTTTGCGCCAGCCGTTCAACTCCTTTTCGGTAGCGGACGGACGCTTTTCTTCAGATGCCAACAGAGTCCCCTCCTTTACTGAGTAATCCGGACGCGCGTGCCGCGTCCATCACTTGTAATACCTGCAATACGGCGTCCATTTTCTTTTGTCGCTCTGAACCGAGATACGGACGGAGCGCAAGCAACAGCCGTTTGCGGTTTTCCGCTTCCCGATCCGTGCGCGGCGGCGCAGACGCTTCCACAGCAGGTTGCGCTGTCTGAGACAGGACCGGCGCGGATGCCGGCGTCTCCGGTTCGGTTGGCTTTTCAGACGGCTGACGTAAAAAGGACGACGCGGCGGACAGAACCTTTTCCATCATACCCGGTTGACCGAGTAATTTGGTGATCAGCTCCATACCGCCTGTTTCTTCCGGTGATGCCATAAACGAAAATTCCCCCTTTCGGCTGTCAGGAGGGCAGCTGATCGAGCAGTTTGGTGATATTTTCTTCCCCAATGGCGGAAGCCACACGGGCAAGTTCTTCCTCGGTCACACTGTCCAGTTTCTTTTTGATTTTTCCGGCATAGCTGCTGAGGATGGCGGCACGCATCTCGCTCATGCCCATCTGTCGGGCAGCCTGCCGTAAAAACTGTTTTAATTCCGCTTCGCTCATATTGCGGAGCCTTGCTAATTTCGCGGAGTCAAGTTGCATGGGAACCCCCTCCTCTCTCCTTTATCCTATTCGCTTTCCTTGCAAGCGGTGAAACATAACGAGGTGAATGATTTGAAAATTCTGATTTGTTCGGATTCACATGGACGTCGGGATCTGCTTGCGGCATTGACAAAAATGCATCCGGATGCCGACAAGCTGTGGTTTCTCGGAGACGGACTGCGGGATCTCTGCGCGGTAAGCGAGCAAAATTCTGCGCTCTCTGTCACGGCGGTGAGAGGAAATAATGATTGGGCGGATTTCGACACGCCGTATACTTCGCTGTGTGCCGCGCAAGCTGTACGGGCACTGCTGTGTCATGGGCATACTTTTCATGTGAAAAGCGGACTTTCGCCGCTTTTGGAGGCGGGTGCGGCGGCTGGCGCTGATCTTGTTCTGTATGGACATACGCATCGGCAGGCTTTGGAGCGCTTTTCCTCGGACGAGATTCCCGCCTTGAAAAAACCGCTGATCCTGCTCAATCCGGGGGCACTTTGCGAACGGCAATTTGCCATTGTAGAAATCCTGCCGGACGGCAAACTTTACATCAATCCCACCTCGTTTTGAAAACGACGGTGATGAGAGGAGGAAATTATGTTTTACTGCCCCAAAAAACAAAATGCCGCCTGCGTGGTGATCCCGGTCATGCTGGGCGTCATCGGCATTACGGCAATCGGTTTTTCCTTTTACTATCCGCATCTTTCCTATCCCGTAATTTATCAGGTGCTTGCGGTGATCTGTCTTGTGTTTGCGGTTCAGATCGCATCCCGCTATGCGCTCAGCGTACCGATGTATGAACTGACCGATCCGAAAGAACCGGAGCATCCGTGCGGACTTCTGCGGGTGGATTTTGAACAGGGAAGACGGAAAAAGCGGCAATGCGAATTGGAGCTTACCACTGCGGTTGCGTTGATTCCGAAAGAACAGGCGGCGCAGTGGGAACGGGAGCACCAGAAGCCGCATACCATATTCAAATATCAGCGGAATTTGTTTGCCAAGGACGCATATCGGCTGTATGCGCAGGCAGAGGAAGCAACCATCGCGCTGGATCTGGAAATCTCGGACGAACGGTTTTATCTGTTGCTTGCCCAAAGAATTTCCGACAGCGGCAAAACGCCGCCTGTACCGCCCGAAACAGAGGCGCCGGATCTCACCGCGTGAGCGGGAAGCTTCCGTCCGGTATAAAAAAACTTTGTACGGGGAAAGATTCCCCGTACAAAGCCTGCATTGCATAGACTCAGTTGTTGTTGCAGCAGCAGCAGGAAATGAGGATCAGAGCCAGGATGATCCACCAAATGTTGGAATCGTCGAGCAGATTACATAAGCAGTTCATACGATCGTCCTCCGTATCTTTTATAGTCGTCGGAAAGGAATTTCCCTTTCCGTTCTTATCCTATGCGAAATAACCGCGCGGGGTTCTTTCTGGGGCGGGCGCCCTCTCCCGTGCGAAACCTGCGAATTTCAGAAAACAGCGGAAAAGGAGATATTTGCTTCTATGGAAACGCAACTTTACAGTGTAAAACTCTCAAAACTGATTACAAAATTTTCTTTGCAGTCCATCTGGCTTCCGGAAGATGACCGCGAAATCACCTGCCCCGATGTGAACCGTCCGGGATTGCCGCTCAGCGGATTCTTTGATATGTTTGCACCCGAACGCATTCAGATTATCGGCAGACATGAATATCAATATATGAAAACGCTTTCCGCAGAGGAACGGTATCATGCCGCAGACCGGTTTCTGGCACAGCATCCGTCTGCCGTGATCTTGACTTCCTCCTTGGTCTTGCCGGAGGAATTTGTTGCCTGCGCGCAGAAATACGCGGTTCCGGTGCTTGGCACCTCGCGCCGTACTTCCGAATTCATGGCAATGCTGATTTCCTATCTGCATGTGGAGCTTGCGCCGCGCATTACCCGCCACGGGGTGTTTGTGGAGGTGTACGGCGAGGGGATTTTGATGCTTGGCGACAGCGGAATCGGGAAAAGCGAAACGGCAATCGAACTGGTCAAGCGCGGTCACCGGCTGATCGCGGATGACGCGGTGGAGCTGAAGCGCGTTTCCGACCATACGTTGGTCGGCAGTGCGCCGGAAATGATTCGCCATTATGTGGAACTGCGCGGGATCGGGATCATTGATGTCAAGCGGATCTTCGGTATGGGCGCGATTATGGAAACGGGCACGGTGAATATGATTATCAGTCTGGAGCCGTGGGAACAGGGAAAAATGTATGACCGATTGGGGTTGGATACGCAGTATACCGATATTATGGGCATCAAAATCCCCACGACTGTCATTCCGGTCAAGCCCGGGCGAAACCTTGCCGTGATTTTGGAAATTGCCGCGATGAATAACCGGCAGAAGAAGCTCGGCTATGATACGGCGGTGGAATTCAACAAGCGATTGATGCGGCATATGCGCGGCGAACCGCTGGAAGAAGATGACTGAAAAAAGCGGCTTTTGTCGGAAGAATAGGCAGAAGCTCGGATAAATGTTTTGAAAAATATTGAAAAAACGTCGGAAAATCATCATATATCAGTCACATTTTTCAGTTATAATGTACATACGCAATCAGGATCAACACATGAAAGGCAGGAACACCGATGATGGAAGATCAGAATTACGAAACCAATCATCCGATAGAACCGACGGAGGCAGGCGGCGTACAAAATCCCGATGCTCCTATTGAAGAAACGGGCGCGCCGCAGGCACAGCAGTCCCATCCGGATGCGGACGATGCAGGCGCACAAGATCCGCACGCGGCAGAGCCGATCTGTGTCTATGCGGCAGAGAATGATACGAAAAGCGGCGCGGACGAGGAAAGAAAACCTTTCGCAAAAGCCTGCGGCACATCCGGAAAAAAAGCCGGTGGCAACAGCCGCGGCGCACTGATTGTTACTTCGGTACTGCTGTTGATGGCATTGCTCACCTGTGGGATTCTCGGCGGCTATGCCTATGCCATGGCACATAAAAGTCCGGATGTGGTAACGCCGAGCGCCATTATTTATCAGACCAAAGAAGTGGAATCCAATCCCGGTAAAACGGTGACGGAAACGGATGTGGAGATTGCAGTGGAGCGCAGTTACGGCTCTGTTGTCAACATTTTGGTTTCCACAAGTGACAGCGAGCAGGCAAGCGGTGCAGGAAGCGGCGTAATCTACGGAAAAATGATTCATTCCGAGACGTCTGCCGGTATCGGATATTATATCGTCACCAACTATCATGTCATTGACGGCGCAAAGAAAATCATCCTGGAAATGCCGGATGATGCACAGGCGGAGGCGCAAACGGTTGGCTATGATGTAGAAAGCGACCTTGCGGTTTTGAAAGTGGAAACGTCGGCGGAATATACGCCGGTTTCTCTTGGAAAAACCGACAGCCTGAAGCTTGGTTCCACCGTGATTGCGATCGGGAATGCGCTTGGAAAACTCGGCAGAAGTGTGACCAAGGGTATCTTAAGCTCCACCGCACGGGAACTGGAGGTAGAAGGCATCACGATGACCTTGTTCCAGGTGGACGCGGCAATCAATCCCGGAAACTCCGGCGGCGGATTATTCAATCTCAACGGCGAGCTAGTGGGAATTGTCAATGCAAAATCCGTCGGCAGCAGTGTAGACGGCATTGGATTTGCCATTCCGATTGATACGGTGCAAACCAATGTGGAACAGATTCTGAAACAGGGGTATGTCAGCGGCAGAGCACAGCTTGGCGTCACGGTTTTGACGTATGATTCCACTTATGCGTATACCAATAAAGAATATTTGACGACGCTGGAGAAAAATTATCCGGGTATTTCGGAGCATCTCTCTCCGAGCGGATTGTATATTGTCAGCGGCACGGGCGATCTTGCTTTCGGGGATTATCTCTACGCGGTCAAACATGCGGGAGAAGCGGATTCCGCTTATCAGAAGCTCACCTCGACCAGTGATCTGCGCGGATTTCTTGCAACCTGCAAGCCCGGCGAAGAAGTGGATGTGATCGTACTGCGTTATAAATACGAGACGATCTTCGGAAACAAAAAGGAATGGACAGCCAGCAGCGTGACCGTTCGCATTACGTTAACGGAAAAGCACGCATAATCGGCGCACTTTTACAGAAAAAAACACGCAGAGAGCGATCGTGGATTCCCGCAAAGAGGGGGACTTTGGAAGAAGCCTCCCTCTTTTTTATACATTTTCGGGTGAAATTTGCTTGTAAAATCAGTAAAAACGCCGGACGTTCAAGATTTATTTATAATTAAGTGGTATACTTTTAATGTGTCGGCAATTTTGCCGAAAAAGAACGTGCTTCTTTGGTGACGGAGTACGGATAGGGAACGTGAAATTTTGTCACTGAGATGGGAAAAACACTATGATTAAAATTGAGCATTTAGTCAAGCGTTATGGGGAGCAATACGCAGTAAACGACGTCAGCTTCACTGTGCGCAAGGGAGAGATCGTCGGCTTTTTGGGACCGAACGGCGCGGGAAAATCCACAACGATGAATATTCTGACCGGTTACCTCTCCTCTACATCGGGAACGGTCAGCATTGACGACGAAGATATTCTGGAAAATCCGATCGCGGCAAAGCAAAAGATCGGTTTTTTGCCGGAACAACCGCCGCTGTATCTGGATATGACGGTATGGGAATATCTGAATTTTGTGTACGATCTGAAAAAATGCACGCTGAACCGGAAGAAACATCTTGCGGAGATTTGCGAAGTGGTGCAGATTTCGGATGTTTCCAAGCGGTTGATCCGCAATCTTTCCAAAGGCTACCGGCAGAGAGTGGGAATCGCACAGGCGCTGGTGGGCAATCCGCCGGTGGTGATTTTCGATGAACCGACGGTGGGATTGGATCCGAAACAGATTGTGGAGATCCGTAATCTGATCCGGTCGCTTGGCGAAGATCATTGCGTGATCCTTTCCACGCATATTCTGCCGGAGGTACAGGCGGTGTGCGACCGGATCGTGATGATCAATCAGGGCAAGATTGTGGCGAATGTTGCCACCGAGGAAATCTCCCATCTGACGCAAAGCCACCGCAGGATCCTGTTGCGGGTGTGCGGCGCGCAGAAAGACGTGCTTGCGGCATTGCGGAATGTCACCGGCGTTTCGCGGGTGGATGTGATGAATGAGCATGAGCTGGACGACTGCACCTCCTATTACGTCGAAAGTCAAAGCGGCGTGGATGTGCGCAAATCTCTGTTCTTTGCTATGGCGGCGAAATCCTGCCCGATTGTCGGGATGGAGTTGATCGGCGCAACGCTGGAGGACGTGTTTATCGCCCTTGTGGATAACGCGGACAAGCCCGCGCCGAAAAATCAGAAAAAACAGCCGAAAAAATCGGGCGGTCTTGATATTTCGCAGATTTCGGCAGAAGAAAACGATTCCAAAGAGGAGGACGCGTCCCATGCTGGCAATTTATAAACGGGAAATGCGCAGTTATTTCACATCTCCCATCGGATTTATCTTTGTCGCGATCTTCCTTGCGGCAAACAGCGCACTGTTTGCGGTTGCGACTTTGCGCGCGGGAGAGAACAGCAGCACGGCAAGTTACTTTACAATGCTGTTGTTTGAACTTGTCATTGTATTACCCATTCTGACCATGAAGCAGTTTTCCGAAGAACGGAAACTGAAAACCGAACAACTGTTACTTACCGCGCCGGTGTCTTTAACCTCGATGGTTTTGGCAAAATATTTTGCGGCATACACCATGTTCGGCGGGACTTTTCTGATCTCCTCTCTCAATCTGTTGATCCTCAGCATTTATACTGACGGGTTGAGCGGCGGAGTGATCTTCGGTTGTATTTTTGCAATTCTATTGATCAGCGGCGCGTTCCTTGCGGTCGGACTGTTCATTTCCTCTCTGACGGAAAATCAGTTGGTTGCCGCGATTGCCACAATTGCGTCGCTGGCACTTTTGGTACTGATCTCTATGGCGAATAATTCGATTGGCAATTATGTCATCCGTACCGTGCTGAACTGGTTGTCCGTATACAGCCGTTTCTCCTATTTCACAAGCGGTATTTTTGATTTCTCGGCACTATTGTATTACGCGTCTTTCATTTTCGTGTTCCTGTTTCTGACGGTGCGCGTATTTGAAAAACGCCGGTGGGCATGAGGAGGTGCGGAAGATGAAAAAAAAGAATCTGAAAGAAAAAATTTCCGCGCTTTCACGGGATAAACGGTTTTTGCACGGTTCGTTTTCCGTTGCGCTTACCGCAATGGTGATTGTTTGCGTGATTGCATTGAACATATTGTTTTCCGCGTTATCTGCACATTTTAACTGGTATGCTGATATGACGCCGGACGAAGTATACAGTATCACGGAGGAATCCGTGCAGGCAATTCAGAATGTGCAGGGCGTGAAATATAAAATTTTGTTCTGCCAGGAGGCGGACCGTGTGCGGTCCTCCCAGCTTGGGCTGTATGTGTATCAGTGCGCACAGACCTATGCAGAGCGCACGGATAAGGTGGAAGTGGAGTATCTCGATCTTTCCGAGCCTTCTGCCTATGCGGCTTACAGCAAAACTACCTCGCTGACCAAGGATTCGGTGATTATCGCGTCTTTTGACGCGCAAAGCGGGGATCTGATCGCGTTCCGCGCTTTGACGTATCTCGGATTTTATGTTGCGGACTCCGATGTGACCGATTCCACCGATATTTTCGCGTTTGACGGCGAATACCGCTTCACCGCGACAATGCTCGGACTTGCGACCGGACGTCCGTATGCCTATTTCACCGATGGACACGGAGAGGAGAATACAGAGGATAACGCGCTGTACAACCTGTTTGTAGACGCGGGTTATGAAGTCCGGATTCTCGATCTGAAAAAAGCCAAACTGCCGCTGGATGCTTCCGAAGAAGCGACGTTGAAACAGGACGCGGAAAAATGGCAGGCATATCTGGACGATCAGAACCAACTGCAACGCAACGGCGTTATCATCATCAACAATCCGAAAAAAGATTTCTACGCATACAAAGAACAGAACGAGGATGGTTCCATCGCGGTCAACGAAACCTCTTTTGTGGAGCGTTATGTGCGGGAATATGACGGCAACCTGATGCTGTTTGCCGATCCGACTGCAAATCAGTTACCGAAGTTGCAGGATTTGGCGTCCACTTATCAAATGAACTTTGACACCACGACCGGCGCTTATCTGACGGATACCGGAAGTTCCCTCTCACAGGATGGAAAAGTGTTGCTTGCAACGCAGAATCAGGACGCGGTGGTAAAGAATCTGCTTGGAGAGAAAATGTCCACTTTGCGGGCGGTAACGCCTTACGCGACCAAACTCCGTATTCCGGATGAAACCGTCAATGAGGACGGCGGGTATACGCTTGCACCGGACGGTATGAGCGGCACGTTTTTCCCGCTTCTGCGCTCCGGCGCGGATGACAGCATGACGCTCGGCATGTTTGCCATCAACCATATCAAGACCGGCGGAGAACGGTATCATACTTATGTGATGGTCTGCGGCTCCCCGGGGTTTGCTTCCGACGCTTATCTCGGAAGCAATGCGTATGCAAACCGGGATATTCTGTATACGGTGCTGTTCCGGATGAAGAATCAGAAGAATGAATATGTCATTCCGAGTGATCTGAACTATCGGTTACTCGCGGATGAATCGCTTGACATCACAACTCATGCGGCAAACGTCTGGACGGCTGTGATCGTGACGGTTCTCCCGCTTTGCGTAACGGTTGCAGGGATTGTGGTATATGTAAGGAGAAAACATTTATGAAACGGAAAAAGACAGGAGTTCTGCTGCTGCTTTGCGTGACGCTGGTCATGGTCGGCGTGGCAATCTTACTTTCTAATCTGTTCGACACCTCCGATCAGGACGCGGATACGCTTGCAGAGCCGCCCAAGCTCTGCGGAGACGAAGTATGGATGCCGAAACTCGGCAGACTTTCGATCTTCCCAAGCAAAGAGACAACGGATATTTTGCAGATCGACGTGACCAACCCGACCGGTTCGTTTACGTTGAAACAAAACGAAAACTATGGGGATGAATTGCGGCTTGTCGGGTTGGAAGGATTGGCGCACAGCTCCATGACGTTAAGTTATCTGACGGCGTATAGTGTGAACCCCACGGTGGTGGATCGGATCACGAATGGGGATAATGCTTACCGGATTACCCGCAGCGACGGTTCGACGCGGGAAGTGGGGGATAATCTCGGTCAGTATAACCTGGATCCGGACGATCTGAATGAGCAGAGCCGTCCGACGATTCTGCGCATCACGATGAAGGACGGCGAAGTGATTCAGTATTATATCGGCGCGCAGACGGTGATTGGAAACGGTTACTATGCGCGCATAGAAGGCAGAAACGAAATTTATATCATTCAGAACACGCTTGGCGCATATGCCAATGCGCCTGCTACGGATTTTTTGTCCACTACGGTGATTGAGACGGGGGCTTCCACGTCTACGCCGTATGTGAATCTCCGGTTGTTCCGAAAAGGCTTAAAGTATTTGGATCTGTCCTATGATGCGACCAAGGTCGGTACCTCCGAGGATTTCTATATTATGAATTATCCGAAGGCAAGAAACGGTTTCACTTATTCGGTGGATACAGCGCGGATGTATAATATCTGCTCCGGATTTGTCAGTCTGAGCGGCACCCGGACAGTCGCGGCAATTCCGACGGATGCGACGGTGGCACAGCGCAGGGAGATCCTTGCAAAGTACGGCATCGGCGCAACGCAGGACGATGCGGAATATGCGATGTTCTATGGACTCGGCACGCTTTCCAAAGAGGCGGCAGATCAACTCGGCAGACCGGAACTGGAAGGACAGGAGCTGGAATTTCCGGTGCTGTTCAGTAAGAAAACGGAACGGAATACCTATTATGTCGCGGCATGGCAGCTCAGTGAAAACTGGACGGCAAATCCGCAGATCTATGAGATCGTAGTGGAAGTAGACGCTGATCTGTTCTATTTTTTGGAACTGGATACGTTCGCGTATGTCGCGTCTACCGCATTTACGACCAATCTTTCCAAAGTCACACAGATCAGCGTGGAAGGCAACTATGAAGATTCCGCTTTCCAGTCGCATCGGGTGGAAGAAATCATCCAATTGTTGCATAGTAAAGTAGAAAAAGAGGAAGGCGCCACGACAAGCGGCAATTCCAATCTGGTGGATGATTACTATACCTATACCTGCGCGTCAAACGGATCCTCCTGGAACTACGATCAGCGCTCCAGCCTGACGCATTTCTATGTGATTTTGTCTTACATGTTCCAGTTAGAGGGCAGTGTGCCGGCTGGAACGTCATTCGATAAAAGCGATATGATCGCCCGCATCCGGATTGAGACTTCCGAAGATCCCACCGATCCGAACGCAAAGCGGGAAGAAAAGGTATTCACTTTCTTCCGGATCTCCTCCACACAAGTGGCAATGAGTTTGGACAACGGGATTACGGCGGAATTCTGCCTTTCCTATCTTGCGGTGAACGAAGTGCTGTCCAACGTGTATCGGATTGCCGCCGGACAGACCATTAAGATTTCCGGTTCCCATACCGTTGCAAGCATCGGCGGTTTTGAGTTGATCTGAAGAAATCCAGACGCGGAAAGGGGAAAACGCAAAATGAAAACGCATTTTCGGGTGCTTGCGCTGTGTCTTGTGTTGGGAATGTTCGTGTGTATGCTCAGCTCCTGTACGGAGAAGATCGGAACAGGACATAAGGATACGACGACCGTGCTCAAGGTGGATGGCTATAAAGTTACCATGGACGAATACCGGTATCTGTATTATAAATACCGCGCGGTCTATGAAAAAGAGGATCCCGCATATTTCACCAAGCATCCGGAAGCACTGGATACGTTGAAAGCGAATGTGCTGGACGAATTGTGTACGATTTACGCGTTGTATTCGCTTGCGGATGAGTATGGAGTTTCGATTTCGGATGATGTGTATCAGAATCGCCTGAACGGGATCATTCAGGGATATATCAACGACTACGGCAGTGAAGAAGCTTATTTTGCGGCGATGGAACCGTATTATCTCACTGGCGATCTGGTACGCGCGGAGGAGGAATATGAGCTGCTGAAGGAAGCGTTGTTTCAGTATTTGTGCAAAGAAAGCGTGGACATCATAAAAACGGATGACGCGACGATCGAAGCGCAGATTGCCGCGGACGCCTATTTCTGCGTGCGGTATCTTTGCATTTTGGATAATGGCAGTACGGCAGAGTCGGCGCAGAGTAGCCGCGCTTATGCGCAAAAGCTTGCGGACGCACTTGCCGGGGGCAGTACGTTGCAGGAAGTTTATGAGACTGCCTCCGCGGAGTTATCCAAACAGACGTCTCTATCCTATTATATGATTCACAGTGACCTGACGAACGGAGAATATTATATCAAGGGTTATTTAGAGCCGGATGCGGAGCGCACGGTGCTGGAACTGCCGGTCGGTGCATACAGCGGCGTCGTGGAGATCAATGGTTCCTATTTTGTCTATGAGCGCATGGAACCGAATCAAACGCGGATGCAGACGACGGAATTCTCCAATCTGCGCACGCAATATGCCTCCAGTGTGTTTTCCGATATGTTGGCAAAGCGCGCGGAGGAACTTCATTCTCGCATTTCTTTCAAAAAAGCTTACACGAATTTTCAAGGCTGATAGCGGCTTTGGGGGTTGTATCAAAATTGCGCCTGTATCTTCCGAAAAACGGACGGTACAGGCGCAATTCTTTTTCTTTTTTGAAGATTTTATATCAGAAAATCAATTTTGCAGGTGTGAGCGCAGGCGCACTTGCGTAAACGCGCACGGGCGCTTCGCCGGATACTTCCAACAGTACGGCAATGACGCCTGCCCGCATCCTGCGGGTAAGAGACGCCGGCGGTGTGTGATCGCAGACGTCTGAGCCGGTCGCGACAATGCGCCCGCCCGCACTGCATCGGAAAGAAACTGTGGGGGTGGCGTCCGGTACTACCCGTCCGGCACTGTCCAGACATACACAATGCAAAACCGTAGATTGCTTGCCGGTTGTTTTTTGCCGGGGAATCTGTGCATCAAGCCGCAGGGCGACCGGCTCACCGGTCGTTTCCACCACGTCACGCGCGACAATTTCCCCAGAGCGGTAACCGACGACCTCCAGCCTTCCCGGATGGTAGCAGACTTCCCATGCGCCGTGCGCAAACGGAGCGAGTTTTTGTCTGCCGCAGGATTTGCCGTCCACAAACAATTCCGCTTCTTCACAGTTGGTGTATGCCCATACCGGAAGTAACTCTCCCTCCCGTTCCCGCAAATTCCAATGCGGCAGAAGATGGATCATCGGCGCGGCGGTGAAGTGCGACTGATTCTGATAGAAGGCGTCTTTTTTCTGTAAAAACAGATCCAACGCGCCGGATTGGGAGCAGAGCCGCGGCCAAACCGTTTCGCCGCGGTGCTCAATGCCTGCCCATTGGAAAAATCCGGCGTGCCACGGACGCAGGGCGTCATAATACCGGATCGTCTCCTCCCGTCCGGTAAACCATGCGTTGGTCATCTGGTCGTAGCCTCTGATGTATCCGAGCGCGGGATCGTCCTCGTCATACCATGCGCGGGTGGTGCTGGTTGCGCAGGATTCTCCGGCAAGAATCACTTTATCCGGGTATTTTTCGTGCGTTTTCAGGATGGTTCCGGATTTGACGCCGTAGTTGATCGCAATCACGTCCAAAGCGTCATAGACGGTTGCTTCATGCGGCACACGATCGACTGCCATGGTGACAAACCGCGTTTTGTCATAGCGACGAACGGTCGCCGCCATGGTCTGCGCGATCTTTTTCCCTTGTTCGGTTGCCGTCAGGGGTTCTTCGTTTCCGATGGACCAGAAAATCACAGACGGATGGTTGCGGTCGCGTAAGATCATTTTGCGCAGATCTGCAAGGTCGGTTTCGGAGGGGTTGAAGCGCCGCGTTTCATCCATTACGAGCAGTCCCAGTTCGTCGCAGGCGTCCAGCGTTTGCTCACTGTGCGGATAGTGCGCCCCCCGATAGCCGTTTGCCCCCATTTCTTTCAGCAGTTGCAACCGATAGCGTTTGATTGCATCAGGAACGGCTTTCCCGCAAAGTCCGTAATCTTCATGACAGCATACGCCGTAGAGATAGGTGGGCTTGCCGTTGAGTAAGAGCCCTTGCTTGGGATCCAATTCCACCGTCCGGAAACCGAATACCGTTTCCACGCGATCCAGTTCGTTTTCCACAACGCCTTCATATAAAACGGTACGCAAGCGGTAAAGATTCGGTTCTTCAGGCGACCACAGAAGCGGCTCGCTCATATGGAGGATGGCATGTGTGCCGTCCGTTTCTTTCGCGGGCAGATCCATGCCGATCAAGGCGTCTGCAACCACATTCCCCGCGGCATCTAAAATCTCCAGTGTGATGACAAGATCGGACATTTCCAGACTGCTGTTGACGACGGACAATTCTACCGGGATCGTCCATCCGGATGTTTCCTTTTTCGGCGCGACATAGACGCCGAACGGCGCAACGGCAACCGGTGCGGTTTTTTCCAACCATACATGCCGGTAGATGCCGCCGCCGTCGTACCACCAGCCCTCGTTGCACTGCATGGTGATGGATACGGCAACGACGTTCGGCGCGTCAAAATCTGCGATGTCTGTGAAATCAATCACGATCGGCAGATGTCCGTTTTCACTGTGCGCCATCAGATGTCCGTTGATGTAAATGTCCGAAACATGAGAGATTGCCTCAAAATGGAGCAGTAATCGCTTGCCGCGATCGGCTTCTTCTAAAGAAAATTGTTTGCGGTACCACGCGTTTTCTTCCGGAAAATAACCGCGGGCATTGTTATAGGAGGGATCGGGGATGTTGCGGATGGTGTAATCGTCCGGCAGGGTTACGTTTTCCCAAAGTACGGTTTGCAACTCCTGCGTTTGCGAACCGTAGCAGTCGGAATTGTCCAAATAGTGCCGTGCGGCAGGTCCCCACAAAGCGGACTCCGATTTGGCTTGGCTGTAAGCAGGACCTTTTTGGGACGGCGAGGGAACGGGGATGTCTCCGATATGGCGCTTCCAACCGTCGTCAAAACATCGTTTTTCCCGTGTGTAAGTCATAAAAAACGCTCCTTTTTCTAGATACTTTAAGTATTTTTTAGCTTGGTGCGGTATCATACAGGCAGAATCGCAAGACGTACCGCGATGGATGCGGGTTCCTCTGCATGATACACCTTTTTTGACAAAAGTAAATGGATAAAATTGCGGTTTTCCTTGACAAAAGCAGGAGGATCTGCTACAATATCCGCAGAAAAACAGCAAGAAGGAGGCGAAGAAGATGTTTTTGCTTTCCAGCGAAGCGACTTCCGACCAACCGTTGGTTGTCAGCGCAAGCGGCATTGACGATCGAAATGATACGCTTGTACAAGAGGTTTATCGTCCGCACGGACGCAAGGATTATCAGCTGATTTTGCTTTTGGCAGGGCAGGGAACCGTGAAATACAATGGCATGGATTATCTTGCGAAAAAAGGAGACGTCATTCTGTTTTTGCCCGGACAGCCGCAACACTATCTGTATTCCCCGCGGCATACTGCATATTGGGTGCATTTTACCGGTACGGAAGCGGCATCCTTGTTGCCGTCGTTAGAAGCGTCGCCGGTGTTGTCCTGCCGTTTGGTATTTGCGCAACTGCGTACTTGGATGCAGGCACTGCTTGCGGAACAGCATGCGCATCTTCCGCAAAAAGAAAGCTGCGCACAGGCATACCTGCGGTTGATCTTTGCCGCGCTTTGCCGCGCACAAATGCACAGTGCGCCGATGCCATCCGCACAATTTTCCCAATTGCTTCCCGCACTGAGCGTACTGGAAAACTATTGTTTCCGGCATGATACCATTGCAGAACTTGCCCGCGCCTGTTCCTTAAGCCCGTATCATTTCATCCGTCTGTTCCGCGCCTGTACGGGATTGACGCCGGTTGCCTACCGGACGAAGATTGCGATGGGAAAGGCAGAACGGCTGCTTGCCGAAACCGAAATGCCGGTCAGAGCTATTTCTTCTGCGCTCGGCTATTCCGATCCACTGTATTTTTCCCGCGTATTCACCGCATACACCGGTTCTTCCCCAACTGCTTACCGGATGAATCCGGCACAAGCCCAACGGCAAAAATAGAATAAATAGTGACAAAATTGCAACCTTTTTTTCGAAAAGCTATTGCATTTTTCACAAAAGTACAGTATAATAAAATAGATGTCTCCCACCATGATAAAAGGAGGAAGCACCGTTTGGCACAACTTACTTATACGTTTGCACGGGTAGAAAAAAAGTATTTGCTGACGGAAGCACAGTATACGGCGTTGATGGAACGGTTGTCCCCGTATCTTACCGCGGACGCTTACGGCAATTACACCCTGTGCAATATTTATTATGATACCCATTGTTATGATCTGATCCGACGCTCTTTAGACAAACCGGTTTATAAAGAGAAAATCCGCCTGCGCAGTTACGGTGTGGTCACGCCGGAGGCACCGGTATTTCTGGAATTAAAAAAGAAATATGAGGGGATTGTGTATAAACGGCGGATCAAGCTCCCTTATCATAGCGCGTACGCTTACTTGGCGCAGGGGGTTTTGCCCGCGACCGACAGTCAGATTTTTCGGGAGATCGATTATTTTGTCCGGTTTTATCAGCCGCATCCGGCGGTCTATCTCGCCTATGACCGGGAAGCCTACTTTGTACAGGACGATCCGGAACTTCGCGTTACCTTTGATCGGAATATCCGCTATCGGTTGCAGGATCTGCATTTGGACACCACCGACAGTGGGGAACGGCTTTTGCCGGAGGGAAAAGTGTTACTGGAACTAAAGCTTCCGGCAACCATGCCGCTTTGGCTGACCGCCGCGCTGACGGATGTGCAGGCGCGCCCGACTTCTTTTTCAAAATACGGCAACATTTATCAGAAAGAGTATCCGCGTCTGTTTGGTGCGGCTCTTTCGGAAATTATGGGGTAAAAAGACATGTTCAGTACCTATTTCAAAAGTTTGTTTGACACGTCTGCGGACGGTACGACCGTCAGCGTCGGTGCGGCACTGCTTGCACTGCTTGCGGCGCTTGCGCTCGGCGCGGTGATTGCAGGCGCGTATCTTGTCAAAAATAAAGATTATACCAAAAGCTTTGTCATTACGTTGGTCATGTTACCTGCGGTGGTGCAGTCGGTGATTATGCTCGTCAACAGCAACATCGGGATGAGCATCGCCGTACTTGGCACATTCAGCTTGGTGCGCTTTCGTTCCGCGCCCGGTACGGCAAAGGAGATCTGCGCGATCTTTTTTGCAATGGCGGTGGGACTGGCGACCGGCGCGGGACAGATCCAGTATGCCGCGGTGTTGACGGTGATTCTTGCCGCGGTGATGATCGGGTTGAACTTTTTGCCGATCGGAAAACCGCGCGACGCCCAGCGGCAGTTAACGATCGTCATTCCCGAAACGCTGAACTATGTAGATGTGTTTGACGATCTGTTTGCAACGTACACGGAGAAAACGGAACTGCAAAAAGTAAAGACCACCAATATGGGCAGTATGTTTGAATTACGGTATCTTTTGACCTTGCGGGATGTGAAAACGGAAAAAGCATTTTTGGATGCGCTCCGGGAGCGTAACGGAAATCTGCCGATCACCTGCGGAAAAATTCTGCCGAAAACCGAAGAAATGTGACGCTGTGTGGAGGTGCTTTCGGGCATCCCCACAGTTTTGCATAAATTCAATCATAAAAATGGAAAGGGAACGCTGTATGAAGAACCAGAAACGTGGGTATCTCCGACTGCTTTGTCTTGTAATTGTGGTATTTTCCGCATTGGCGCTGTTCTGTGCCTGCGGAAACGATCCGACGCAGACCACCAATCAGCCGGACGATCCGAAAACGCCGAACGCGGCATCGCTTGCGTATGCCTTAAGAGAGTATTCGATTGTCGGTCCACAGGGGTTGACGGGAAACTCCTTGATTAACAAAGGCTCGGCATTGATCGAAAATGCGCTCAAGGAGATCGGCGGCGCTACGTCTGTGGAAGTGAAAGACGACTATATCCGGCGTGGAGAAACGCCCCCTGTGGGAGCCAAAGAGATTCTGCTCGGCGTGACCAATCGCGAAGCGTCTAAAAATGCCAATGCCATTGTCACGGATGCCCGGAAAAATCACGATTTAGACTGGACAATCTATATCCGCGAGAACGAAGTTGCCATTACCGGCGGCTCGGAAGAAGCCATCTATGCCGCTTGCGAAGAATTTGTCAAGCGACTTGCACAGCCGGCGGCAGATTTTGCAGGTGAAAAGCAGATCACACATTTGCAGGCGTATGACATTGAAACCTACGGCGGTGAGTCGCTTGCTTCCTATGGAATCATTCTCGGCGATGGTACGGACGCGGCTGTCCGCGCGGCGGCAGTCAGATTACAGAGTGAAATTTATAGACTTTCCGGTTTCAGACTTCCGATTTCCGCGCAGGGCGATGCCAGCTATCCCTGTGAATTCTTAATCGGAACCACCGACCGCGCACTCAGCAAAACGGCGCTGGATCGGGTAAAGGAAAATCGGAAAAACTGGGCGCGGGACGCCGGTTTTGCAACCGGCGAAAAGCAGATTGCGATCGTCGGCGGTTGCAATGCGGCAGTGGTGCGCATGGTAGACGCTTATATTGCGGAATACTTCAAGCCTGCGGACGCAATCACGATGCCGGAAGGAAAACTGCTTGAGGCAACGGATGCCAAAACGATTAAACTCGGCGATGTGGAGATTTCAGAGTATGTTATCGTCATTCCGATGGATGCCTCCTTTGAGGTTCGGTATGACGCGTATAAACTCAAACAGTATTTCTTACGCGAAGGCGCTTATGATGTGGAGATTGTTACGGATGATACTGCCAAAGCGGAATATGAGATTCTGCTGGGCAAAACTTCGCGTACCGAAACATTTGGGGCAACCAAACTCACGGCTTATCAGGCAGGATTTGTCGGGAAAAAGCTGGTTTTTGATGCGGGACATTATTATGGAATCAATCTGATGGTGGAATCCTTTATCAAGCAGTATACGGGATTGGAAACAGATGTGACGATTCCCGCCGCATACAAGCAATCCGGCGAAGTGACGGATGTTGCCCTTACTTGGGAAAACAATGGATCTGCGGTGGAAGGGTTCCGTACGCAAAAGCCCGGTCAGTATGAGAAAATGGATGATGTGACAAAAGGCAAAGAATCCAATGTATTCACCTTGGTCTGGAATGATGAATTCAACGGCACCGAGCAGTATGATCCGGAACGTTGGACCATGGATACCAACCAATCCATGTACACTGCCAATGCGGAAAATTCTATTTTGCCGGAGGTCATCTCACAGGACGGGAACGGCAATTTGGTGATGCATACTTATATCTATGATCCGAATAAACGTGAAATTGATTATGACGGGGTGACATGGAAGAAGGGTTCGGCAGAAAACTATTATATTACCAACTATTCTTTTACCACCGGAGATACGATGAACTTCATCTATGGGTATCTGGAAATGCGTGCAAAAGTGCCGTGTTATGGAATGGGAGAATGGACATCTTTCTGGGCAATGGCTTCTTTTGCAAATCTGTATGATGAAACCTATAAAAAAGAGCATGACGGAAAGAGTCTATCGGAAAATACCACCTATTACATTGAGGTCGATTTCTTTGAAATTTTCTCCTCCGCAACCAGCGTTACGCCGAATTTGCATAAATGGTATCGGGACACAGCGGGCAATGTGTGGTATCAGTACCGGAAGCAGAATCAGGAGACGACGCGCGATCAGCTTTCCGGCGTTGCCGGTGGCGTCGGTGCGGAAGGGAGTACCAGTAATCGTTCCTACACCGGTTCCAAAACGATTGCTTCGGAATTCCATACGCACGGCTTCCTTTGGACCAAGGATGTCATGGCATTTGCAGTGGATGGGGTGTTCTATTATACCTATGATCTGAATCAGGATTTTGGATTGTATTGTTACTTTGATCCTACCAAGAATCAATATTTTGGTTCGGATAAGAAAGAGGATGAGCGTGCAGAGCGTACCGGCATGTTGGAATATGGCGCGCGCGATCCGAAGACTGGAAAAATCGATCCGGATCGTGTCAATGCACTGCCGATCATTCTGAATAATCAGATGTTTTCCGAGGCTTATGCGGTCAACAACACTTGGGCACAAGGATTCCAACCGCAGAAAGATCT
>DLLB01000002.1:0-7460 GCA_002477905.1 Clostridiales bacterium UBA7573
ATTGGATTTATCTACAATTTAGATGCGGATCGAGAAGAATACCGAAGCGTTTATCTTGTTCTTTTCTCAGATAGCACCCCAACCAAATTGTTTACTTTGCCAAGTGGATATTCCACTGGTCCGATCTATGCAGATTACGGTTCAAGCTTGCAAAAAGGGGATTATGTGGGATTTCATGTGCGCAAAGAAGATGATCCGGAATTCGGAAATTGGAGTTTGTATGTGGTGGATTTGCGGACAAAAGAAGGATTCTTTATTACAAAATAGGAGGATGGCATGATCACGGTCAGTCACTTATGTAAAAGCTATGGAGAGGTGCAGGCACTGCGGGATTTTTCCTATACGTTTGATCGGGGAATCTACGCGGTGCTGGGACCAAACGGAAGCGGGAAATCCACATTGATGAATTTGCTGACACAAAACGCTGTCAAAACCGCAGGAGAGATCCAATATACAGCTTCTGTCGATCAGCAGTTGACAGACGGGCGCATCGGTTATGTACCGCAGTATCCGGGGATGTATCCAGCGTTTACGGTTTATGAAATGCTGGATTATATCGGATTGCTTCGAAAAAATGCCGAACGGCATGCACAGATCGAAGAACTTTTGACGGCGTTTGATTTAACGACATACCGTGACCGGAAAGTGAAAGCGCTATCCGGCGGAACCAAACAGCGCCTTGCGATTGCACAGGCTTTTTTAGGGCATCCGGAATTGGTAATATTGGACGAACCGACGGCAGGACTGGATCCGTTACAGCGCGTCGCATTTAAAAATTATACCGCGCAGCGGAGCAAAGAACTTTCCGTTATTATTTCTACACATATTGTCAGCGATGTAGAAAGCATTGCGACAGAAGTGATCTTCCTGCAACGCGGACAAATTGCCCGTGCCGGAACCATGGAACAGATTTTAGATACTGCGGATTTTTCCTGCTGGCAGTTACCACTGGAAAAGGCGCCGGCAGCGTTGCCTTTTGTCCATCGTGTCAATGGCGGAGAACTGCGGATTTTGTCAGAGGATTGCCCTTGCGCGGATGCCATGCGGGTGCAACCGGAACTGGAAGATTGCTATCTGGCAATTTTTGGAATGGAGCGGGCGCATGGGTGAATTGTTTGGGTGGGAGATCCGTAAATTATGGAAGGCACGGCATCTCATTGTGCTGTTGATCGTGATGACGATTTGCTGTTTTATGGTGGGAGTAGTGTGTGCGGGGCAGCCGGAGCAGGCAACCGATCCCGCAACTTATGAGGAAAAGATGGAGTCGCTTGCCTATCAGGCGCAGATCAACTACCGGATGATTCGGGATAAAAACAGCAAAGAAGCGTTGTACCAAAGTGCCGTGTACGCACGATATACCGCGCTTTCCAAAACGGACGTGTCCGGAGAAGTCAGAGGCTTTGAAACGGTACTGTCCGCTTTTTTGCCGTATACGCTTGCATTTGCGTTTGGCGTTTGGACTGCGATTCTGATGGCTTTGGAGGAACAGCAGGGAACGCTGATCCTGCAATCCTTTCAGAAACGTCGATATGCCGTTGGGATTTGTAAAATCGAGGTACTTGGTGCAGTTTCGGTGCTGGCAACCGTATGGTTGACCGGATGTTTTTCCCTTGGGGTATGGTGTAAGACCGGATTTGCCGGCATCACAAATCCGGTACAGACGATTGCGCGGTATGCGCGTTGCCCGTATGCGTTGTCGGTAGGCGGTGCGCTTTGCCTGCGTGTGCTGAGCGTGATTTGCGCGACTTTGTGTTTTGGCTTTTTGGCATATCTTCTGACTTGGCTGATGCGGAAAATTGTGCTGTCTTTACTTTGCAACCTGCTTGTCCTGGCAACGCAGGTACTGGCATTTCGGTTTTCCACGGATATTTATTCCTTTTTCTATGCGGTCAATTTGCCGGTAATTCTCACCGGTACTTGGTTAAACCGTCTCTGCGGTGGAAAATATTTTGTTTTTGTACCACAGCTGGCGTTGTTTTTTGCAACGTTTGGGATTGGTACAGTTTTGTTTGCAGTGGGCGGAATTTTGTGTTATCGGTTTCTGAAAACGGTACATACGGTAAAGAACCGCCGGAAAGGGAAAGCGCATGAGCGGCATCATGGACATTCGTTGCGTTTTTATGAGTATCGGAAGCTGCTTCCGAAAAGAGTTTTCTGCATGGTTGCGATTCTGCTTGCGGCGCAAATCGTGGGATTGGCTTTGGCACATCCGAAAACAAGTGATGTATTTCAAAAGGTTTATCGGAATTATGTGACGCAGATACAGGAACTTCCTTTTGCGGAGCAATGTGAATTTGCGGAGGCGGAGAAAGCGCGCGCAAACGCGATCCTTCAACGTGTGGAGGAATGCAGAGTATTGTACCGTGCCGGAGAAATCGAACAGGAAGAATATTTGGACGCAATTTCACGAAAAGGCGCCGCAGATATGATCTTGTCGGTGATGACGAAAATCGACGAGCAGTTAGAGATGATCGGGACTTATCGTGCGCAAGGGGTGGACGCCAACTTGGTTTATGCGACGGGATGGCAGGCAATGTGTGCGGGAGAGGCAGATTATTTTTGCTTTTTCGCGGTTCTTTTCTGCCTTGCGTCTTATGCAGTGATGGACAAGGAAACACAGTTTGCTCCGATTGCAAACAGTTGTTTTGTTCGCGCCCCAAAAGAAAAACGCGCGCGGTTGTGGAAACGATGCTGGTATATGGCGACCGTTGCTATGGGGATCGTGACGTTGTTCCTCCTTACAAAAACGGTGTTTTTCGCGGTGCGGGAAGGATTGCCGGCATGGGATCATGCGGCGGTTGGCGCCGGATTGACCTTGCGCTTTCCCAAAATCAAATTATGGCAAGTCGTTGGAATGCATTTTGGCATGGCATGGCTTGGCGGTGTGGGATTGGCGCTGCTTTGTGAAATTTATGCGCAGATCGTTTCCCATGCTTATTTGTTGCTTTTGTTGGGAATTTGTGTGGAGGGGGCATTGATTTTGCTCTCTTTTGCGACAGGCGGACGGATTTCGTTTTCTGTCTCCGGATATTTCGACTACGCGGGATTACGTCGCGCGTGGTACGGGATCGCACTTCTGCCGCTTTGCGCGTGTGCGATTACCGGATGGTTGCATCGCAGACAAACCAGCGCATAGAAGCAAAACGCCGTATCAAACTTATTCAAAAAAGCAAGACGCCGAATCTGCTGGATTCGACGTCTTGCTTTTTCAGTGTCAGTCTCCGCTTTGGAATACGCGCCGGATGGCTTCCAAATATCCGTATCCGTTTTGCGTATCCGGCTCTAAATAACTGGTTTCGGTCCATTCATTCCAACTGTTGACGGTAAGCAACTTGGGTTGTTTTGGATGGCGATCCAGATAGTCTTTGGCGAGGCGGAGCGCGGATTCAAACGCCTTTGGTGGGTTGTTCCGGGTGATATTGTCCACATAATTGCGAAAACGCGGATTATTGTCCCAGCCGATGGATACGTGCGGAAAATACGTTTGCGAATAGCTTTGTTCAATCAAACGGTATTGCCGATCCACATCCGGAAGGATTTCTGCATAATCCCGGTTCATATCCGTAAAATGGGCAAATTGATAATGGGTAATGCTGTCGAATCCCATTTGTTCAAATTCCGCACGGGAAATGCCGCCGTTGGAATCTACTCCGCTGAGATTGGTGCCGTTCATTCCCCAAGCTGCCGCTTGCAAATGAAGTCCGGGGAAGCCGGCTTTGACGGTTTCCTTGCGAAACCATAAGAGGGCTTCCGCCGCCTGATCTGCACCGCCCAATCCTTTGGCAAGATTGACAAGATCGTAGATCATAAACACCGGCTTCCCATCTATTTTATAATAGGACGGATGAGAAAAGTACCGCGTGATGATATGGTGTACGATCCGTTCAAATTCCGCGCGGGACTGTGCGCCTTCCCAAACCACAGTGGAGGAATCCTGATCCGAAAGATCTAAGTTCCAGACATAATTGGCGTCATGATTTGCCCACATCAAATAGAATTTGACCAAGTCGTGGTTGCGTGCCTGCAGATAACCGTTGTTGAGACATTGCTCCAAAAACGGACGGTGATCGTACCAATACCAATCATAAATAAAGACGTTGACGCCATAATCATGTGCGCATGCGATCTGACTTTCCATCACATACGGATCTGCCTCATTGACATACCCCCACAGCGGCTTGCGGTTCCAAAAGTAATCCGCTGTTTTGCGCACGGAATTTTTGACGGTTTGCCACTCTCCCATCCCTTCTTTCCAAAAGAGACGGGCGCGCGGTTCATCACCGGTGTAAGCAGGCCAAACGTAAGCGGCGACATCATACGGACACATCGGTTGTTCCTCCTGAAAAAGAAAAATTCAGAAATGGTTGCAAAAGACATTGCCGATTGGAAAACCGGATTTACGAAAAGACATCCACCTGTTCGTCAAGCAATCCCAAGATGGCGTCTGCCGCATAGAGCCCCATGGCGCCGCTTTGCGAAAGTCCGCGGGTGATGCCACTGCCGTCTCCGATCAGATACAGACGGTCTGCAATTTCGAAGTGCGCGTTATGTTTCGGACGGATGGAATAATATTTATTTTCACAACCGTAGAGTAAGGTATCGTCGTTTGCGGTGCCGGGTGCAACTTTATCCAGCGCGTAGATCATTTCGATGATATTGGTCAGCGCACGGTAGGGCATGACCATGGAAAGATCTCCGGGGAATGCCTTCATCGTCGGAATGACGGAGCCGGCTCCCAGTCGGTGTTCGTTGGTTCTTCTGCCGCGTACCAGATCTCCGAACCGCTGGACCATAATGTTGCCTTCCGCAGCAAAATTCATATTTTTGGCGATGTTTTCCGCATATTCAGTCGGTTTTTTGAAATCGCCTTCAAAATGAATGGAATTCAGAATGGCGAAGTTGCAATTGTCCGTCTTTTTCTCCGGCTCCGCAAAGGAATGCCCGTTTGCAGTAATGACGCCGTGATTGTTTTCCGCCGAAACCAAACCGCCTTGATTAAAGCAGAACATCCGGGTGCGATCTTCAAAGGTTTTGGTGCGGTATAAGATTTTCGGCTCGTAAATTTTGGAGGAGAATTCCCGCCAGATAATGTCCTTCATTTCCACGCGTACGCCGATGTCCACGGAGTTTGCTTCCATCACGACGCCGAAATTGTCGCAGATGCGCTTGACAAATTCCGCGCCGCTCCGGCCGGTGGCAACGATCACCGTGTGCGCGGAAAGCGAGAAGGTGTTGCCGTTTTCGGTGACTGTTACAAGATATTCGCCGGCTTCTTGGTGCAGATTTTCACATACGCACAGAGAGCGCATTTCCACACCGCGTGCCCGCAGATCTTCAATCAGCGCGTGCATGGTTTTGAAGTTTTTGTCGGTACCGAGATGACGGACATTCATATCCAAAAGCCGCAGATTATTTTGCAGGCATTTCAGCTTCAGTTCTTCGCAGGAACTGTACAGCTTCGGATAATCTTCCGCAAACCCTTCCAGCACATGATCGACGCCGTTGATGTATTTCATTGCCTGCGCTTCGCCGATTTCCTCTCCCATGGTACCGCCGTACGCAGTACCGAGATTGAATTTTCCGTCCGAAAATGCACCCGCGCCGGCATATCCGCCGGTAATCGAGCAGATTTTGCAGTGCAGACAGGCTTTATTTTTGCTGGCGGGGCAATGCCGTTTGTCTAAGGGCAATCCTTGTTCTAAAATGACGATCTTTTGATTGGGAGCTTTGGTAATCAATCGGTGAGCCGCCATCAAACCGCCGATGCCGCCGCCGATAATTGCAATATCATACTGGTTCATGTAAAATTTCCTTGCCTTTCCTTTTGATGCGCTTATTCAATATCCTCTTTGATCTCCGCAGGCGGGGTGTCCAGCACCCACGGATTGCGCAGGCATCGCAGGATATGCTTCAATGCCGACGCATAATAGAATCCGTCACAGATGCGCTCATCCAAGACGGCGGTAAAATCAATGTAAGATTCCTTTTTGGTTTCTCCATCCTCGGTAATCACCATCTTCCGGTATTTGGAGCCAAAAGATAAAAACACCGGTACATTACCGAAATCGTACAGATGATGGTAAATCGGCGGAATGCCGAGCGAGCCCATAGAGGTAATGAACATACTGCCGTGAAACGGGCTGACCTTGCATAAGGCTTGCGGAAGCAGACCGATATAATCCAGACCACGCATCAGTGCCGCTGCAAATCGCAGTAAGAATCCGGGAATGTAATTGAGAGCTTTTGTGGCTTTGTCAAAGCCACTATCCGGATGATTGCGGTAGCCGTCGATCAGGCGGTTGAATTCGTTGTAAACGTCAAAGATTGTAGCGTCTTTCTCAAAAAAGCCTTTTAATGCAGTGTCGGGGGATAACAGAGACATTTCCCGTTTAATCACAAGCATAATTTCAATATCGTTGCGGGCAAAGATCTTGTTTCCCGCGACAAAACGGTTGACACCGGGATACTGCGAAACGGTGCGGATATAAGTGGCGATCAACACATGCATAAAGGTCATCTGATAACCTTGCGCCTTTTTTTCGGCAAGATATCTGTCCACTTTTTCACAGTTTATCGGTACCGTGATATAATTCTGAGAGCCGCAACGTTCATCCATGAGATACGCGCCGACGCGCGTCATCGGAGAAATGGTGCGCAGTTTTCTGCCGTCCTTCCGATCGCCAAAACGCCGTTTTCTCTTTTTAGCGGCAGGTTGTTTTGCCGCTGGTACTTCCGGTTGCGGATCGGACTGTTCGGAAGCGCCCTGTTGCGCGGTTTGTTCTTCTGTCAATTCCATGCGGATCTCCTTTCCGAGTGTGCTTTTTCATCACCGTTTCAGTATACCATAGAAATCAGAAAAAAACAAGGGCAACGGGAATTGTTTTTGCTTTTTTCACAGATTTTCGTCGTTTTGCGGAAATTCTGTCCCTTTTACTTGCCTGAATTTTCCGATGGTGTGGTTGACGGTTTCCAAATAGGCAAAAGTTCCCGGATATTTTTTGAGGATTTGCTCAAAGTCGATCATCTGATGTTTGTTGATTAAGCAGATCAGGAGGGTTTTTTCTTTGTGGGAAAATCCGCCGTTTCCTGCGACGCGCGTGACGGTATGATGGAGCTTTGCAATGATCTCTGCCTCCAGTTCGTCCGGTGTATCGGTGATGACGGTATAGTGCAACGCTTCTTTTGCCCCGCTGATGATGCGGCTGCCGATAAAGCTGGAGATGAACGAGTAGAACAAACACAGGCAAACGGGCTTATAGTTGTAGATCAGTGCGCCGTCCACGCGCTCCGCGTAAACAAAATAGCTTGCGGCGGCGATGCAGGCATTGATGCAGAATGTCACCCAAAAGAAGTTCCACTGCGGACGGATCATACTGATATACTTGGAAAATACATCGATCCCGCCTGTCGAGCCGTTCATTTTGAACAATACGCCATAGCAAAACCCGCTGAGGATACCA
>DLLB01000002.1:7477-10368 GCA_002477905.1 Clostridiales bacterium UBA7573
CCAGCGATCATAACGGCATAGATGGTATCCACCCCGCCTGTGATATATTGAAAGCGTGTTGTATCCAAGGATTGCAGAAGCAAATAGAACAGAGAATAAGACAGGGAAAATGCAAAGGTCTTGCAGGCAAAACGACGGTCAATGCAGAAAAAGGCAAACAGACACAGCGGGATATTGACAAGCAGGGATAAATAGCCGACGCTGAAGCCGAGCTTGTATTGCACCATGACCGCAATGCCTCCGATGCCGGACGGTGCGAAGTGATTGGGGGTGACGAACAGATTGTAACTGAGTGCAAATAAAAATCCGAGCAAAACAATGAACAGATAGGTGGGGACATATTTTTTCAGAAAAGATCGCATAATAAACTCCTTTTTTTGAAAAATCCGCAAAGAACGCAACTGACAGGAATTTAAAGTATGCCCGAAAATCGGGCAGAAAAACCGCCCGAACGGAACAAGGCGCCGTTCGGACGGTTTCATAGAAAATCAAATCAAAGAGGAGGACTTAGTTGCCGTCCTTTGCGTCCTGTTCCTTTAAGAAATCAATGCAACGCTTGACTTCTTCCAGTCCGGTCGGCTGTAACCCTTCGCTCTCAATGACGATGTTCAGCCCAAGCTCGATGGCTTTTTTACGAACTGCGAGAACCGGCGCCTCCCCGCTACCGACGGATTTGCCGTGTGCACGGTTATCTTCGGATTTTGCGGCAGGAATTCCGTCTTTCAAGTGAATGGTTTTCACTCTGTGTTTTAACCGCTCAATGGTAGCGACCGGATCCAGACCTGCGTTGAATACCCAGAAAGTATCCAGCTGGAACAAGATGTGCGTGCGTTTTTCAAGCTCCGTATGCGGGATCTGTCCGTCCTGATTTGCCATGAATTCGCCGGAGTGATTATGGAAATGAAGCGCAATTCCTTCCGCTTCCAAAATCGGCTGTACCCGATTGATGCCGTCGATGAAATGATCCAAATGTTCTTTGGTGTCGATCCAACCGCTCGGAATAATCAGGTTCTTGTTGCCGATGATTTTGTGATATTTTACGGTATCTTCCAGATGATCGAAAATTTCATTGCATCCGGTGTGCGTACTGCAACAAACCAAGCCGTAATGGTCGAGCATTGCTTTGATGTCTTCCGCACTGTGACCGAAAAATCCGGCAAATTCCACCTGCTTATAGCCCATCTCCGCAACGGCTTTCAGCGTGGCGTTTACATCCTTTTCCATGGAATCGCGCACACTGTATAACTGTAATCCGTAATTCATAAAAAGTCCTCCTGCCATAATTTTGGATTCTGTGCTAAGCATAGCATATTTTTTCCGAAAAATCAAGGGGAAAATGAAAAAATCATACCGGAAAATATTTTTTTGAGAAAAGCACTATACAAATGAAAAAACTTATGATATAATAACCTATGTATTTTTTGTTTTTCAGAATTTTCCGCAGATTTGCGGAGGATCCAATCGGAATTTTTCAAGAAAGAGGAGCTTATGGAAGAACAAAAGAAGCAAAATCGCAACGCTCTCCGTGTGCGCAAAGCGGCATCACGCTATGAAAGTCCGGAGCCGATGCCGGAAAATCTGGTAGCGGGACGCAACGCGGTTTTGGAATTGTTGAAAACCGGACGGGACGTGGATAAGATTTTCGTCAAACGTGGAGATCGGGAAGGTTCGATCAAAGTTTTGGTTGCCCAGGCAATTGAGCGGAAGATCCCCGTTTTGGAAGTGGACGGATTGAAACTGGACGCTTTATGCGGCGGGCAAATCAAGCACCAAGGGGTGGTAGCGTTTGCCGCGGAAAAGGAGTACTGCTCGGTAGACGATTTGTTTGAGATTGCCAAAGATCGTGGAGAAGAACCGTTTTTTGTCATTGCGGATAATATCACCGATCCGAACAATCTCGGCGCGATGATCCGGAGTGCGGAAGGCGCAGGCGCGCATGGCTTGATTCTTCCCAAACGGCACGCCGCCGGTTTAACCGCGGTAGTGGCAAAAGCATCGGCTGGCGCGTTGGCGCATCTTGCCGTGGCAAAAGTGTCCAATCTCGCGACCACAATATTGGAACTGAAAAAACGCGGCGTTTGGATCTTCACAGCGGAAGCGGGTGGGACCGATTATCATCGATGCGATATGAAGGTTCCCGCGGCATTTGTGTTTGGAAGCGAAGGCGAGGGGGTTTCCCGTCTGATTCGGGGGGAAAGCGATTTTATCGTCTCCCTGCCGATGCGCGGAAAAGTGAATTCGTTGAATGTTTCTGCGGCAACGGCAATTATTCTGTACGAAGCCGCACATCAGAAATTTGATTGAAAGGAGCGATGAAATCTCATGGATGAGAAGGAAAGAGAATATACCGAAATGGTCAACCGATTGAAAGAACAATACGGACAACCCGCGCCACAAGCGGCGCAGCCGCAGTACGCGCAACAACCCACACCGCAGGCGGCACAGCCGCAGTATGCGCAACAACCCGCGCCACAAGCGGCGCAGCCGCAGTACGCGCAACAGCCTGCACCGCAGACGGCACAGCCGCAGTACGGACAACCTGCACCACAAGCGGCGCAGTCGCAGTACGCGCAACAACCCGCACCGCAGACGGCACAGCCGCAGTACGCGCAACAGCCTGCACCGCAGGCGGCACAGCCACAATATACGCAGCAACCTGCGCCGCAGGAATCGTCGGATTTATTCCAGAGTATTTTCGGTGGACAACCACAAACAGGGGATATGCCGATGCAAGCGGCATCGCAGGAGCCGACGATAGAGGAAGTCTTTTTACCGCCGATTCAGTCTGAGGTTCCTGTATCCCACTACGGACAACCCGTACCGCAAGCACCACAACCGCAATACGTGCAACAGCCTGCACCGCAGGTACCACAGCCGCAATATGCGCAACA
>DLLB01000002.1:10483-18027 GCA_002477905.1 Clostridiales bacterium UBA7573
AGCCGCAATATGCGCAACAGCCTACACCGCAGACGGCACAGCTTCAATACGCGCAACAACCCGCGCCGCAGACGGCACAACCGCAATATGTGCAACAGCCTGCACCGCAAGCACCACAATCGCAGTACGCGCAACAGCCTGCACCGCAGGCACCACAGCCGCAGCCATCTCCCGCAGAGCAGGATGGTGTTGCCGCGGCTTGGGAGACTGTGCAACCGCAACCGATTCTGACGAATCGTGTTCGGCGGGAGCCCAGTGCCGCGCCGAATCCGGACAGCTATCCGCAATATGAGTCTTTGACTTTTGAGGATTTGCTGAAGAACGGTGCTTACAATGCAAACCCGACTCCGTTACAGCCGGAAGAAACCAGCACGCCGGAGGAAGCGGAGCTTGCCAATGCGGTTTTACGCGCTTCCCGCGCACCCTCCCCGAAAGAACCGATGTCCTTTGGGGACTTTGCCGCAGACGGACAGCCCAAGGCACAGACAGAAGGAAAACCGGCGAAGAAAGAGAAGAAAGAGATCCCGCAACCTGCGTCTCCGACCGGACATGAATACACAGACGATATGCAACATGAAATGTTGCTTGCGTTTTTCCGCAGACGGTATCGCCGTTCCAAATGGCGGATCGGAATTTGCGCACTCCTTACATTGTTCACTTTTTTGTATGAAAACATTCGTGCGTTCAACACGCAGTTGCCGCAGTTCTTGCAATTTACAGAGGCAGGAAAAGTCGGATTTTTGGTATTGGATGACTTACTGCTGTTCTGTTCCTGCTGTTTGATGTTGCCTGTGATTATCCGGGGGACCAAGGCACTGTTCCACGGGCTGGAAGGCTTGCAGGTAGAGAGCATTTTGCCGGTGATGTTGGTCGTAACGGCATTGTACCACCTTGGATTGCTTGCGTCGGATGGTATTCTTGCCATGCAACGGATGAATACCGTGATGCAGTTGATTTTCCTGATTCTCGCCATTGCCGAAATGTTAAAATTGCATTGCAGTGCGCTGACCTTTGATGTCATGGGGGCGCCCGGCACCAAAATCGTATTGAAAAAAACGCAAAGTCCGGCAGTTTGCCGAACTGCCCAGACGGATTTTGTGGAAGATATTTTTGCCGGAATCGGAAAAGACGGAAAGAGCAAACGGATCTTGCAGATCCTGATCCCGTTTTCTTTGATCATCGGAATTGTGTTTTTTGTATTGTGTCTGATTCTGAAAGACGGCACAAATGGCATGATCTATGCCGGTATGCGTGCCGCATATCTGTCTTTCTTGATGTGTGCGCCGGTACCGCTTGCGTTCCTGTATGCGATTCCGGTCTGGCGCGCAAGCGCGCGTTGCTTTAAGCATGACGCGGCGTTTTTGGGGGAAAGCGCAGTGGACGATGTTGCAGGATTGACGGCAGTCGAAGTTTCCGATACGACGGTTTGCCTGCCTGCCAAAGTGACCGGACTTTCCATGTACGGTGCGCGGGTGGACTATGTGATCCGCGATATTGCAAGCGCTCTGGATGCCATCGGCGGTCCGCTTGCCGAATATATGGGGCAGTATGCCAAGGCATTGGAATTTTCTAAAATTCACCGGCTGACGGAACTGGCGGAAGACGGCATCGAAGTCATTGTACAGGAACAGCGTACCGTGCAGATCGGTACGGCGGATTACTTACGGCGCAAACATTACGACATCATGCGCGATCCCAGTGCGGAAGCGGCATTGGAACGTGGCGATTATGCAACTGCATATGCGGCGCTGGACGGAAAAATTGTTTGCAGTTTCCGTGTGCAGTATGAACTGCGTCCGGCATTTGTCAAGCAGATTCCGGATTTGCGGGAAGCCGGCATCGGAATCTGTGTAAGAACCGCAGATCCGTTCTTACAGCCGCAACTTGTGCGGAAACTGTTGGAGGGAACGCGGGTTACGGTGATGGTCCGCAAACTCGGTTCCATTGCGGAAACGCAAACGAAAACAGAACGCAGTCATGCATTGTTCGCCTATTCCCCGATGCGCAAGGAAGAACCGGACACGGTACAGGAGAACGTGCTGGAAACGGAGGAATCCCGTCGGCTTGTGACAGGTGAATTGACGCTGTTGGAAAGCGTGATTCAGGCGCGGTTATTGCGCGCGGATCTGAAACGCGGGATCGTCTCGCAAACGGTCTTTACCGTGTGCGGCATGTTCTTGCTGACATTTTTCCTCTCACACTTGATGGAACATGAAGTGCCGAGCATGGTGCCGTCGTTGTTCTTGCTGTTGGCAAGTGTGCCGCAATTCTTCTTGGGTGTGGAGAAATCGGACGCGAAATCGGAAAGGAACAGCACGGATGAATCGTGAAACGATTTTCAAACAAGTGGTAAAACCCGGTCGTTATGTCGGCGGAGAATACGGGCAGATCCTGAAAGATAAAAACAAGGTAAAATCCCGGTTTGCGTTTTGCTTTCCGGATACTTATGAGATCGGCATGTCCAATCTCGGCATCCGGATCTTATACGGCGTTATGAACGAAGATCCCGACATTTGGTGTGAGCGGTGTTATACTCCCTGGCAGGATATGCAACAAGCGATGCGTACACACGGGATTCCTTTGTATGCACTGGAAAGCGGGGATCCGCTTCGCGATTTTGATTTTGTTGGATTTACGTTGCAATACGAGCTCTGCTATACCAATGTGCTGTTAATGCTGGAATTGGCAAATATTCCGTTGCTTGCTTCCGAACGTCAAGAGGACGATCCAATTATCATAGGCGGCGGTCCCTGCACTTATAATGCCGAGCCGGTTGCGGATTTCTTTGATCTGTTTTCCATTGGAGAGGGTGAGGACGCACTTGTGGAGATCAATCATTTGTATATCTCCATGAAGGAAGCCGGAACCTATACCCGCGCCCGTTTCCTACGGGAAGCGGCGAAACTGGAGGGCTTTTATGTGCCGTCGCTGTACCGCGTGGAATATCATCCGGACGGCACAGTGAAAGCGTATCACCCCTTGGATGCGGAGGTGCCGCGACGTGTGAGAAAGCGCATTATGCCGGATATGGACAAAGCGTATTTCCCCAAGCAGGTGGTGATGCCGTATATTGAGACGGTGCATGACCGGATTATGCTGGAGGTGTTCCGCGGCTGTATCCGCGGGTGCCGCTTCTGCCAGGCGGGAATGACCTATCGCCCTGTGCGGGAAAAATCGCCGGCGGTATTGGATGCGCAGGCAAAATGCTTGTACGCGCATACCGGATACGATGAGATGTCGCTTTCTTCCTTGTCGATCAGCGACTACTCCCGTCTGCCGGAATTGACAGACCGGTTACTGCAATGGACGGATGACGAACACGTCAGTTTATCGCTTCCGTCCCTGCGGGCGGATAGCTTCACCAAGGAACTGATGGACAAAGTATCCAGCGTCCGCACAAGCGGTCTGACATTTGCGCCGGAGGCGGGGACGCAACGCCTGCGCGACGCAATCAATAAAAATGTAACGGCAGAGGAAATCCTGCGTGCCTGCGATGTGGCGTTTGACGCTGGGAAAACCAGTGTCAAATTGTATTTTATGCAGGGACTTCCGACCGAAACCGAAGAAGATCTGCTTGGGATCGGCGCATTGGCAGAGCAGGTGGTGGAGCGGTTTTATCAGAATCCGCATCATCCGAAAGGCAAATCTCCCACGGTTACCGTCAGCGTTTCCTGCTTCATTCCGAAACCGTTTACCCCGTTTCAGTGGGATGGACAAAATTCGATGGCACTTTTGCAGGAAAAGCAGAAGATCGTCGGAAGCGGGATTCATTCCAAGAAAGTACGGTATACCTGGCATGACGCAAAAGTATCGCGGTTGGAAGCGGTATTTGCGCGCGGCGACCGTCGGCTTTCAGCGGCACTTTTAGAGGCGCATCGCGCCGGGCTGATGTTTGACAGCTGGGACGAGTACTTTGATTATGACAAATGGATGCAGGTATTTGCCAAAACCGGAACCGATGTGGATTTTTATGCGACGCGCACGTTTTCCGAGGACGAGGTATTGCCGTGGGATGTGATTGACTGCGGCGTGAAAAAAGAATTCCTGCAAAGAGAACGGCATAAGGCGTATGAATCGAAAACCACCCCGAACTGCAAGGAACAGTGTTCCGGATGCGGTGCGAACAGCTTAGGAGGAAATTGCAGATGGTGTCCCAAACAATCCGAGTGAAATTTTCCAAAAACGGGCGACTTATTTATATCTCCCATTTGGATTTGTGCCGGACCATGCGCACCATTCTGAAACGGGCAAAACTACCGGTGAAATATACCGAGGGGTTCAATCCGCATTTGAAAATGACCTTTGCGCTCCCGCTTTCCCTTGGAGTTTCCAGCGATTGCGAGTTTATGGATTTGGTTTTGTGCGAGCCGATGAGCTGTGAGGAAGCAAGCGTGCGCTTGCATCGGGCATTCCCACCGGGGTTGTCTGTGGAAGCACTTTACGAACCCCAAACCAAGTTGACGGACGCCGCGTATGCCGCGTATGAGATCACGTTGCTGGGTGTCCATTGGAAAGAAGCGCTGACGCAGAAGTTTTCCGCACCGATTTTTGTGGAAAAACGAAAAAAAGATGGGACGATGGCGGAGATGAATCTGTGTGATTCCCTTGCTTCTGTGGATTTTTCAGAGATCGGTGAGAATACGGTGCTGTATGTAAAGATCCCTTGCGCAAACGGCGGATCTCTCAATCCGGAATATGTGGCGAAGGTCTGCGGGGCAGAGGATTACCAAATTCGGCGCACCCATCTGTATTTTGCGGATGGCGTGACGGATTTTGCGTGAGAATGGGGGCGGGTACCCATGGGAAATGAAAAACCGGAACAGATGAGCGCGGCGGCGCTTGCTTATGTGGGAGATGCGGTGTTGGAGCTGATGGTCCGCGAGCATGCGGTAGCATTGGGGTATACAGATGCAAAGCATTTGAATCAGATTGCGGGACATTTTGTACGCGCAAGTGCGCAAAGCGAAGCGATGGAACGGATTTTGCCGATGCTGACGGAAACCGAGGATGCCATTTTCCGCCGCGGCAGAAATTTGCACGGCGTTTCCGCACCCAAAAGCGCAAGCATTGTGGAATATCGACGCGCGACAGGAATGGAAGCGCTGTTTGCGTACCTGCATTTGTCCGGTCAGACGGAGCGCAAACAAACATTGTTTGCAGCGGCGTTTGACTTTACACCGTTTGCCGTGCGAAAAGACGTATAAAAAACGAAAGTGAGCACATTCTAACCTTGCGAGGTGAAGAATTTGCTCACTCTTTTTATTCGGTGTGTGTTTATTTATATTATTCTGACCGTATTTTTGCGGTTTACCGGAAAACGGCAGATCGGGGAACTTCAGATTTCGGAGCTGATCTGTGCGTTGTTATTGTCGGAACTGGCGGCGGAACCGATTTTGAATAATAACATTCCGATTTTGCACGCGGTCATTCCGATTGCGACGTTGGTCGCGTTAGAAGTGATCTCCTCCTTTATCGTGACCAAAAGCACCGCAATGAAACGCGCGCTGGACGGCACACCGAATATTCTGGTACGGGATGGAATTCCGGATCAGCGCGCGCTATTGAACGTCCGGCTCAGTATGGAAGAACTGCTGGCGCAACTGCGTCTGAAAGGATATTCGGATGTCGGGGAAATCGCGTATGCGATCTTGGAACATAACGGGCAGCTTTCCGTTTTGCCCAAAGCCGGTGCCAAGCCGCCGAACGCGGAGGATTTCCCATTGCAGGTGCCGGAGAAGGGAATGGCGCATGCGTTGGTGGTGGATGGCGTAATCAGTCGATCCGGACTTGCGTTGACCGGAAAAAGCGAAAAGTGGGTATTGGATCGGATCGCGGGCAAACATTGCGGTATCGCAGACATTTTCTTGTATTCGCTGGATGATGCGGGGAATGAAAGTTGGGTACGCAAAGAAAAAACGTAACGGAGGAAGAACAGAACCATGCGGGCACTTATCGGATCGATTACCATGTTGCTTGTGGTGATCGGCATTGTGGTTGGCAATTGTGTGTATGTGGAGCAGACTACGGACACCCTGCTCGCGCAGGTGGAAGCACTGCCAAATGCAGAAGCGCTTGCAAGCGGGGATTTTTCCGAAGTCAACCGCGCAGTGGAACGCATTGCACAGAACTGGGAACAACACCGGGATACCATCGGAATCGGCGTACAATTTGATTATATCGGGGATATTACCTATGCGTTGGGCGCATTACGGGCTTTTTCCAGATCCGGAGATTTGGGAGAATATCTTGCCGCCAAACAAACGCTTGCGGAAGCGTTGCATCGGTTGCAATCCTTGGAACGTCCGGGATGGGAAAATCTGCTGTGACAGCGAAAATGGAAACGGATGAAAAACGTCTTGCAAAGAGTTCTTTGCAAGACGTTTTTTCAGTGCAGAAATATAAAAGCAAAAATGAAAATCAAGCGAACAGCCAAAGTCCACCCGGTGCGGCATCGACTTGTTTGATACATTCCAGATATTCACCGGATGCAATATCCAAGGTGGATTTCTGTAAAGCGACGCGGCGTGTCATCACAATTAAAATACGGGAAGGATTGCGCGGATCCAGCAAAGAAGGATCGTCGGTGATCGCAAGGTCGGTCTGCACGGAGAATCCGTATTTCGGTGCAAAATCGCGCAGAATATCAACCTGATCCCGCTCTATCAACGTCGGAAACAAAAGCAGATTTTCGGACGGCAGAATCTTGGCTTCCACTGCCCATTGATACATTTGGCTGATATTCGCATTGTAGATGTGAAATGCCAGGGTATCATCCGGAAGTAACACCCGCAGTCCCATATATTCTGGATCTTTACGGGTTTTGATTTCCGCTTCGCCAAACTGAAAAGGTTGAAAGAACTTGGAAAGACTTGCGAGCACTTTCGCTTGCTTTTTTTTCGGGGGCAGATAATAATAAAAGTGCAGCTGAGAAAGATCTCCTTTCAGGGCATATCCTGCAAAAAAGCCACCGTGCTGCCGTGCATAGCGCTGAAACAGTTCCGCACACAGATGGACGGTTTGAAATGTTTTAGAAGTAAGAAAGGAGGAACTGGAATTGTCCTCCGGGCGTGATAAATTCTGAAAGCGGATGACATATAGCTCGTGTTCCGTATGGGACAGGGCGGCAGGAATTCGCAATGCGTAAGCCGCAATATCTGTGCCACGTCGATATTCCGCTACTTTTGTGGTAATGGTGAGTTGAATGCGTTGGTAAGTGTGTAAATATCCGTAAAGAAACAAAAGACTTGCGGCAAGAACCAGTAAAATGGCGCCGACAAGCGAATGCGGATACAAGTGCAGGAAAATTTCGAAAAAGGCAAGACAGAAAACTACGGGAAGGGAATAGAAAGTGGCAAGCACTGCGCTGAGTAAAAAGCTTCTGCGTAATTGGAACAGGGAGAACGCGAAAAGCCACAGTGCCGCACAGAAGAACCAAGGGGAGGGGTGTTGCAAGAAGTGCTCCAACTTCAAGGTAAGAGAAGATTGAAACAGGAAGAATAAACCGCCGAAAATGACCGCAAGCGTGGCAATCAGCAGTAGAATCA
>DLLB01000002.1:18050-19015 GCA_002477905.1 Clostridiales bacterium UBA7573
TAGAATCAGATTTCGGACACGGGCAGGCGTAGGGGAATAGGCTTTGCCAGTGAGCGGATTACGACCAATTGCTTTCATTCTGAAAAAATCCTGCAATGATTCCTGCGTGGGAGTCAGAAGTGAGGCTGGCGCTTCCGTGGTTTTCTTTTGAACTGCCATGATAGTGATCCTTTCTGAATTTTAAGTCGGGCGGATGTGGAGCGACCAAGGGAGCCGGGATTAATTGTAGAGCATCAGGAAACAGCACAACAGGGTGAGGATCGCATAAAGAATAAAGCCGGCATTTCCGAATAAAGCGGCGGCAGTTTTTCCTTTGGGAACCGATTCCATACCGGCTTCGCGTTTACCGCGTTGCCGGAAAAGGGATGCAACAATGAGAAGGCAAATGATTCCGGCAATCATCAGACACATATAAAGGGCGTTGAGGAAAGAAACCCAGATGTAACCGCTTTCCGCGTATTTCGTGAGAAGAAAAGAAACGACACCCATCAACAAATTGATGCCCATATGAATGGCAATGGTGTAACGTAAGCGACCGGTACGCAGATACAAAACAGCAAGCAAATAGCCTAAGAGTCCCGCGTAGAAGCACTGCTGGAAATTTCCGTGGTAAAGTCCGAATCCAATGGCGGAGGTCAAAGCGGCAAGCGTTTCTCCATAGGGATGCAACCGGTCCAATAACAACTTCCGGAATGCAAATTCTTCTAAAATGGGCGCGAGAAGGACGGTACTGATGATGTTCAGCCATAGCGGGGACGAGGAAAAGGAAGAATCGACCACATCCGTCGGCGGCGTGGGAATGTGCAAAATCGCCGTCAGCAGATCTTCCATAAATTGACCGATCCAGGAGCCTGCAAGCATCAGACCGAGTCCGGTTAAGAACAGAATCAGCCATTGCCAAAGCCGCAAATCGGCTGGTTGCGGAACGCTGTGCGGGAGCTTTTTCAGAATCAGCCAACCGCATG
>DLLB01000002.1:19073-26095 GCA_002477905.1 Clostridiales bacterium UBA7573
TGGAAGCGCAATCCCGTACATGACGAATTCTACTATAAGTAGATAGAACCATGTCTGCTCCATTAAGGCGGGGGCAAGCTCCTGTAAGATTCCAATGACAAAAGCGCCCAAGAATTGGGAGATGAAAAACATGGCAAACAATGCAAGCATACACCGGTTGACGCCACGCCGCGCATTGTACAGACGGATGGAATCCGGAATTTGCGCGGGTGCTGGATTTTCTGGGTTTTGCGGATGGGGATCCGGAAAAAACTGAATGGGTTCCATAGGGTTCTCCTTTTTAAAACATGGGGAAAACGAACGGTCAGAGAAAACGAAGCAAACGCACAATATCTTGCTGATGTTATTATATCGCAATTTTATCCGGCTGTCAAGTGCTCAATCGTCAAAGCCTGTGAATTTCGGAAAAAAGTTTCGTCGGTGTATGAAATTGCCGTGGGTTCCATGGAAAAATCACTGGGAAATCAAGTTTTTTTGATTTCCCCTTGACTTTTCCAGATGTGTCTGCTATACTCATGGCGGTGATTTCCAACGAATGATCCGAAAAAATTTCAGAAAGGACAGCAAACGACGCAAACGCGTTGCTTGCAAGGAAAATATGCATATCACAAAATATCAGACGCGTACAGATCATTTCCTGGTTTCCGATTCTTTCACGCCGATTAGCGGGAAAATGGGCGGTGCGCTGACGCTTACCTTAGCGGAGAAACCGCTTGCCGCTCCGTTTGCGGGGTTTGGCGTCGCGCTGACGGGGAGCAGTTGCGATCGGTTGCGCGCGATGCAACCGGATGCGCGGAAAGACTTTTTGCAGGATATTTACGGAGCAAAGGGACTGGGACTGTCGGTCGGACGTCTGACCATCGGTTCTTCCGATTATTCCAAAGAATTATATTCTTATGATGATGTACCGTATGACACATCGCTTGCGCATTTTTCCATCGCGCGGGATGAAGAGTATATTTTACCGATGATTCGCGAGGTATTGCAGATCCGTCCGGATTTGCAACTGTTCGCTTCTCCGTGGAGCCCGCCCGGCTGGATGAAAACCGGCGGTTCCCTTTGCGGCGGCTATATGCGTGCGGAATATTTGGATGTGTACGCCGATTATATCGTGAAATTTGTACAGGCATATCGTGCGGCAGGCGTGGATGTCAAGGCGCTTACGCCGCAAAATGAACCGGAAACCCAGCAAAACGGCAAAATGCCGACCTGTATCTGGCATCCGGATCTGGAAGCGCAGTTTATTCTGAAGTTGCGTGAAAAATTAGACGCGGCTTCGCTGAATACGAAAATCTGGATGTACGACCATTGCTTTGTCGGCATCGAACGGGTGCTGTGGTGTTTGCGGACTTATCCGGCACTGATACAGGCATGCGACGGTGTGGCGTGGCATTATTATGAGGGCGGTGTGGAAATGACCGCGCACCTTGCGGCGGAATATCCGCAGTTGGCTTCGCATTTTACGGAAGGTGGTCCCCGCCTGTACGATCATTACGCAACCGATTGGTGCAAATGGGGCAGTATCATGGCAAAGGCACTGGCAGCCGGATGCCGCACCTTTACCGGATGGAATCTGCTTTTGGACGAATCCGGTTGTCCGAATATCGGACCGTTTTTCTGCGGTGGGCTTGCCACCCTGCATTCGCAGACAAAGGAGCTTTCTTACAGCGGACAGTACCGCGCTTTCGCGCATTTTTCCCGCTTTATCAAACCCGGTGCGAAAATCTATCCGGTGACCATTGCGGATGATGTGCCGCCGATGTTTTTGTATCCCAATAACGCAAAACCGATCGCGGCGGTTGCCGCCCAAAATCCGGACGGAAGTTTTGTATTGCAGCTGGTCAATCCGAATTCCGACAAGCGGCAGGTGCAGTATGAGCGGGACGGAAGATGGTACTATGTAGAATTACTTCCGGATTCGTTGGTTACAGTCGTACAGGCGTAACCGGAAGGTAGGGGCTGTTCCATGCGTAATTTGGAATCGCCCCTTTTTTGCCGTTGCATCCGAGGAAACAGTCCTTGTAGCGGTACTTTTTTATTTTCATTCTAAAATGGAATTTTGTCAAGTGCTTTCTGGGATATAATTCTGAAAAAGAAGTAAGGATGCGATCCTATGAAAACACGAAAACAACCCTACGGAACCTGCAATTTGGTGGGGCGAAATCTGGAGCGTCTGCGCAAGGCGCGCCATTTAACGCAAAAAGATTTCATTTCTAAAATGCAGATTGCAGGATGTGACATCAATCCCACCAGTTATTCCAAACTGGAGGGACAATTACGCAGTGCCACGGATCGGGAGGTCTATACGGCGGCGCGGATTTTAGAGGTACCGATGGAAGCGCTGTTTGACATTGCGGAACCATCTGCGGGTGCAAAACATGGATAACGGGGAAACATATCCCGTTTTTTCTGCCTAAACAGGGAAACGCGCTCCAAAGAATGTAGTAATTGACAGTTGACCATATTTAATATACCACAGTATTCAATGATTGTCAATAGATAATGATATAATAGTATTGAAATCATGGACGCGAGGTATAAAGAATGCTGAACGAACGAATCCGGTCACTGCGGGAAGCCAAAGGACTGACGCAAGTGGAGCTTGCGAAAAAACTGTCTGTTACCAAACAGGCAGTTTCCAACTGGGAGAATGACAACATTCAGCCATCGGTGGAGATGGTGGTCGCATTGGCGGATCTGTTTGGTGTGACGGTAGATGATCTGCTGGACCGCAGTGAAAAACGATGGCTTGCAGTAGATGGGCTAACGGATTTACAGATTCAGCATATCCATGCTCTGATCTGTGATCTGACCGAAAAGCAAAAATTTTAACGCGCACTCATCTGCCAGTGCGTAGCGAAGAAAAAGAGACAAAGCGCAAAAACGCTTTGTCTCTTTTGGTATTTTTCGTTCCGTTTTCTACACGGTTACCTTCAATACGACCTTGCCGGCGCTTTTGTTTTCATACAGCAATGCATGCGCTTCTTCTGCCTGCGTGATCGGCAATACCCGGAAAATCGCAGGCCGGATCTTCCCTTCTGCAACCTTCTCCCAAACGTTTTCTACCAAAGCGCGCAAGATCTGTGCTTTCACAGGTTCAGGCTTGGAACGGAGCGTACTGCCGATGATGCGGACATTGCGGACATAGAGCTTCCGCATATCTATGGTGGTAAAGTCGCCTGCCAATGTGGCGATCATGATCCATTTTGCCATATATCCGAGATACGGCAGACATTTGCCCATGATCTCACCGCCAAGGCAGTCAATAGCAAGACGCACCGGACGCCCTTGTGCGTCCAGTTCCTGTAAAACCGTTGTAATATCCTCTGTGCGGGTGTTGACGATCCGGTCCGCACCGGTCTTGGCGACCACTTCCCGTTTTTCTTCGTCAATAATGGTTGTAATGACGTAAGCGCCGAAGGCTTTCGCCATGGGAATTACGACGCTGGCAAGCCCGCTTGCGCCGGCATGCATTAAGAACACATCCCCCGCCTGCAAGTTTCCTTCCAAAAACAGATTCAGATATGCGGTCGCGAACGCTTCCGGCATTGCCGCCGCTTCCACGAGGGAACAGTTTTTCGGGACCGGCATCAGCATATCATACCGTACCGCGACATATTCGGCGTAACCGCCGCCGCCGAGCAACGCGCAAACCGCGTCGCCGACTTTCCAATTGGATTTTGCCGCTGCCTCCGGCGTTATTTTTGCAATGGTGCCGGAAATCTCCAGTCCCATCCATTCCGGGCAGCCGGGCGGAGGGGGATAATTGCCTTCCCGTTGCATTAAATCGGCGCGGTTGAGCGCTGCATATTCGATCTTGACTAAAACTTCTTCCGGCTTCAGAACCGGATCGGGGACGTTTTCCCAGTGCAGGGATTTATCAGCGTGAATGAGGATTGCTTTCATGGGGAATCTCCTTTTTCAAATGTGCGGATTTGTAAAAAATGCGGAAACACGAAAAACGGAGCAGAGCTTCCTCCGTTTTTGTAAAATACTTTTTGATTTGATTATAACAAAGAAGCGAAGAAAATGCAATGCGCACTTTGATACAGAATTCCATCAAAATGATAAAATCCGCCGGAAAAACCGAGAAATTTTATCGAAAAAAGCTTGACAGAAAAAGCAAAATGCGATATGCTAAAGAAAAAACAGCGGAGGAAACCATGGATTTTTCCAATTTGATTTTGACGGATGTGAAAGAAATCTGTCCAGTATCCAAGGAAAAGGGACAGACCTTTCATATGGAGGCACGCAAAACACACGGACTGATTGTGGCGCGCTCCGGCACCTATCTGTACAGACAGGGCGAGACGGAGTTGTTTTCGGATACAGGTCATGTCGTGTATTTACCGAAAGGGGCAACCTATGATTTGAAGTGTCTGACATCCGGAGTCAGCATGGTCATCAATTTTCATTGCTCTGATCCCGATACCGAAATTCAGAGTTTTTCCACTGCCGAACACTTTGAAGCGGAATTGCACAAACTGCTTTGCTATTGCGATCATACTGCTTCGCATCGTCTGTTGTGTATCGGCACGCTGTATCAGATTTTTTCCCGGCTTGCGCATAGTGGTTGCACCTGCCGGCCCACCGCGCAAAATCTGCCGATTTTGCCGTCACTCAACTATATGAAGCAACATTTTCAGGATCCCACACTTTCACTTGCAAAGATTGCAAAAGTGTCAAACGTCAGCACCGTGTATTTTCGGAAATTGTTTACCACATGTTATGGATTTTCCCCCATGCAGTATGTCCGCACCTTGCGGATGAATCACGCGAAAGAACTGTTGTGCGACGGGGACCGGACGATTGCGGAGATCGGCAGAGCCTGCGGCTATGACGGCGCGTACAGCTTCAGCAATGCGTTCAAACAAACGACCGGACTTTCTCCTACGGCGTATATGCGGCATTTTACGGAAATTTGAAAAAAGAGAAGACATCCCTTGTGTTTGAAAGAAGATCCAAACACAAACGGATGCCTTTTTGCAAATCAGGAAGATTTTGAAAAATGCCGGTCTTGAAAAAGGGGAGCCTGTTAACAAAGAGATTGGGACAATCAGCTGTTTTCCGGTCCCCACATGCCGAGATTTGCTACGCGTGTGCCGATGACGGAAAGCGGTGCGCGCGCCTCTAATTCTTTATGATTCTGTACGAAATCTGCGGATAGAAGCGCACGCTCCCGTACCATGGTGTTCCAAGCCTGTTTTTGTGTGACTTCATAGAGAATCGGACCGGTATAGCCCACTTCGTCAAACGTATCCATCAATGCCTTCCAGTCCATATCTCCCTCGCCGGGAAGCCAGTGCCGCTCATTGATAAAGTCATAATCCGACACATGCGTGGTTAAGAGTTTTGGTGCGATCGTGCGCAAAAATGCGCAGGGATCTTCTCCAAGCAAATGATTGGTGTCAAAGCAAATGCGCAGTCGCTCGTCACAGGAAACCAGATCAAGTAATTCCGCACTGTGATTTCCAAGGCAGGACCGCGGTAAATCTTCCACCGCAATTACCGCACCGTGCTGTGCCGCAAATGCGGCAAGTTCGCACAGAGAACGCTTGGCCTGCGCAATTTGCAGGGGACGTTCTTCATCCGAGATCGGTTCGCCGCTTGCGTGAATTACAAAACGGGTAATTCCGGCTTGTGTTGCCGCGGCGATCCACTTTTTGTGATCCTCTACCGCAAAACGGCGCATGGCTTCCTCCGGATTGGAGATGCTGTATTGCGCAAACGGTAGAAACCGTAGGTGAAAGCTCCAAAGGGTGATGCCGAATTCTTTTGCCAAGGCGGCGATGTTTTGCAGATCTATATGCGGGTATTCTTCCTGTGCAGGGGAAATTTCCAAGCAATCCAATCCAGCGGCACGGTAAGCAAGGAAATTTTCCCTTGTCAGGGTGGCGCGCTGGGATAAACCGGTTTTTCTCATGGGCAATAACCTCCGAAAAGATAGGGTAAAGTTCATACTGTACAGATTCTACACCAAAACCAAAGGATTGTCAAGGAAAATGTTTTGCAACCGCAAAAAACTGAAAAAACCTCTTGACCTTTGACAGGGAATACGGTATAATACCCATAGGAAGTTTTGCGCGGTGCGCCTTGGAACGATCGTTATCTATACGATGGAGGATGCATTCCATAGGGCAAGAAATGTCTTTGCGGGAACGTATTTTCCCTGCGGTATGTGACAGATGGAGCAGAGAAGCGGACTTCTCAAAATTTGAAACATTTTTATTTGGAAAAGAGAGGGGGAGCCAGCTTATGTTGACAGCCGCAGTGTATGGATTTGTGGTTGGCGATGCACTTGGCGTTCCTTATCTCAAACAGTCGCGCGGCACCTTTTTGTGTCGGGAAATGATCGGATTCGGTACGGCGGGGCAATTACCGGGTACCTGGTCTACCAATACCTCCCTGTTGCTTGCAACCATGGATTCGCTCTCTCATACGGGTACTTTTCAAGCGGAAGATTTACGGAAGTACCTGCAACAATGGGAACACTTTTCCGCCGGTTTTCCTGGAATCAAGCCGCTTTCTGTTGGTGCGACAACCGCTTTGGCATTGATGCGCGGGGTTGGAGCTTCCAGTGTCAGCGCAAATGGCAGTGGTTCGCTTGTTCGGATGTTGCCGTTTGTTTTTGTTCCGCATACGGATGCACAGGTGCGGGAAGCAAGCGCCGTTACGCATGCGCATCCCATTGCGCAGGACGCCTGCGTCATGTATACGCAGATTGCACAAAATCTGTTGGCATGGCAGGATCTACGCACCGCCGCTTGTAACGCACAGCAGAACGTACTGCCGCAGATAAAAGCACCGTGGCGTCCTTTCTTTGCAGAGTCGGAGCCGGAATTGGATACTTCCGGTTATGTGGTGCATATGTTGGAAGCGGTGCTGTGGTGTCTTTCTACTACGGATAATTACGCTGACGCGGTGAAAGCCGCGGTGAATCTTGGCGGACAAACCGCAACGACAGCGGCATTGACCGGTGGACTGGCGGGGATTCTTTACGGGCGTAATGCGATTCCGCCTGC
>DLLB01000065.1:0-20552 GCA_002477905.1 Clostridiales bacterium UBA7573
AACATGGGTTCGATTCCCGTACGGGTCACCATTGCAGAAAAAGTCGAACCGGTTTTGAAAGAACCGGTTCGACTTTTTTGACGTTTTTTCGGATTTGCTTCCATTTGCCCCGTTTGCGATGTTTGCTTTTCAGAAGGCATCGTTTGGCAGATCAAAATCATACAACGATTCGGCAAGAAGCGGCAGATAGCGGTCTTTTGCAATCAGAATATGTTCTAGCAGAGGACGACGGAGCTTTTCAAAGGTTTGGTAAATTTCACGGGTTACAGTATAATCTTCCTCGGATGCCCGCAGATCGCCGTTCGGATGATTGTGCGCCAATACAAAAGAGGATGCGCCGAAATGAAAAATCAGCTCGGAAAGCAGTTCCAGATTGACGCTGACCGTATGCTGACTGCCGGCACAGAGTGTAAAACAATCTATTTTACGGCGATTGCCGTCGAGGAGCAAAACCTGTACGGTTTCCTGCGTGATTCCCTCATAAAAACGTAAAAAGAATTCTCCGAAATCGGAAACGGTTTGATACTGTTTCCCTTTCGGTAGATTTGTGGTGCGTACCCGCCGGTAAAACTGACGCAGAAAGGAAAAGAAGATGCCCGCGTTCGGTGTGACGCCCGTGACTGCGCAGAGCGCTTCCGGAGAAGCGTCCAATACCGCGTCCAGTGTAGAAAACCGTTCCAATAACCGATGCGCGATTTCGTTGGTATTCTTTTGCGGAATAGCGTAAAACAACGCCATTTCCAAAACTTCATGATCGGCAAATCCGTCTAAGCCCACTTTGACAAAGCGACGTCGCATCCGCTCTCTGTGTCCGGCATGCGGATGGGACGGGGGAGGCGTTTTCATGTGGGAGGATGCCACCGTCGTTTGCACCGCTTTGTCCGGTGCGGGTGGTTGTATACCGGACGGGGCGGAGAACATGATGGGGGGTGATTTCTTGCGTTCCATAAGGAGCCTCCTTTTTTGCATGCTTTGTACAGACAGCCGTAATTGCGAACAATCACTCGATCGCTTTCAGAAACAGCCCAAAAGGAACACAGTTTGGTGTGCTACCCTTTGGGCTGTTTTCATCCGATCTTTCCGCGTGTGGAACGCGGATATTAGTAAGCTTTGCCCCAGTATACCAACTTATGTGCAGGCTTACCGCAGCAAACGCAGGTATCGCCGATGGCATCCTCTCCAAACGGGATGCAACGGGAAGAAACATCTGCCACTTCCTTGAGTTTTTCTTCGCAAGCCACATCGCCACACCACATTGCGCGGATAAATCCGGGCTTGGAAGAAGCAATCTGCATCATTTCCTCCAGCGAATGCGCGTCATAGGTCATGTCTTGGCGGCGGCGGAATGCATCCTGATATAAAGCGTCCGCAAGGAGAGCGAGCTGCTGCGGAATCACATCTTCCAACTGATCCAGCGGAACCACGATTTTTTCCCGATTATCCCGACGAACCAGTACGCACTGATTGCTTTCGATGTCTCTGGGACCGATCTCCAGTCTCAGCGGAACACCTTTCATTTCGTATTCGGCAAATTTCCATCCGGGGCTTTGTTCGGAATCATCCATCTTTACACGGACGAATTGGGAAAGCCGTGCACGCAGTTCTTCCGCTTTTTCCAAAACCCCTTCCTTGTGCATGGCGACCGGTACGATCACGACCTGGATCGGTGCGACGGCGGGCGGCAGAACCAAGCCGTTGTCATCGCCGTGCGCCATGATAATAGCGCCGATCATACGGGTTGTAGTGCCCCAGGATGTCTGATAAGCATATTTTAAGGTATTGTCTTTGTCTAAATACTGAATGCCAAATGCTTTGGCGAAGCCGTTTCCGAAATTGTGAGAGGTGCCGCCCTGCAACGCTTTTCCGTCATGCATCAATGCTTCGATGGTGTAAGTCGCTTCCGCACCCGCAAACTTTTCTTTGTCGGTCTTGCGCCCTTTTACCACGGGGATGCAAAGCTGTTTTTCGTAGAAGTCCGCGTAAACATCCAGCATCCGGAGCGTTTCCTGCTCGGCTTCCTCAGCGGTTGCGTGAATGGTGTGTCCTTCCTGCCACAAAAATTCGCGGCTACGCAAGAACGGACGGGTGGTTTTCTCCCACCGTACCACACTGCACCATTGATTGTATTTTTTCGGCAGATCCCGATAGGAGCGCACAATGTGCGCGTAATGCTCGCAGAACAGCGTCTCAGAGGTGGGACGGACGCAAAGTCGCTCCGCTAACTTTTCGGTTCCGCCGTGCGTTACCCAAGCCACTTCCGGCGCAAAGCCTTCCACATGTTCTTTTTCTTTCTGCAAAAGAGATTCCGGAATGAACATCGGCATATAGACATTCTCATGTCCGGTTTCTTTGAAGCGTGCGTCCATGATGCGCTGAATATTTTCCCAAATGGCATATCCATAGGGACGGATGACCATGCAGCCTTTGACGCTGGAGTAGTCGATCAGATCGGCTTTTTTTACAATGTCCGTATACCACTGCGCGAAATCCACATTCATCGCGGTGATCTGTTCCACCATTTTTTTATCGTTTCCCATAGTTTTTGATCCTTCTTGCCGTGCAGGCGCGTTTTTCTTACTATTATACCGTTTTTGTCCTTGCTTGTCAATACTTTTTCAATTTTTTATCAGCGCTTCTGCCTGCCGTTTTTGCAAAATGGGAACGCTGTCTGTGTTTTTTCAAAGTAGAGAAAGAAAAAGGAGCTTTTTCACATGGCGTGAGAAAGCTCCTGAAATGGCTGTGATTTTTGCAAAGGGAACTATATTTACACGGATTTACACGGATAATGTCGCAACCAAACCGTCTGCCCAAGCGCAGATCGCGTCTTTTTCTTCTGCAGTGACTTTCTTTGCGAATTTGAACGGCAAGCCGCCTTTGCAGAAGAATACCGGCTCTAACACATTTGCACCTGCCGTGCGGATCGCCTCCGTGATCGGAGCCAAAGCCTGCTCATTTCCGTCCACAAACAGCGCGACGTTTGCAGCGCGCGCGGCGGAAAGCTCTTTGCAGAAGCGCAAAAACAAATCGGGCATCCCGTTTTTGACGCTGATGCCGAGAATCACCAGCTTTTCTTTATCGCAGGGATAAGCCGGGGGAATCACATCTTCTTTGGTTTCAAATTTTTTGGCGAGAATTTCCGCGTAGGTTGCCATTTTCCCTTTGCCGGAAAAATAAAGTACCCGTGTTTTCATTGCGCACTCCTTCATCAAACGATGTAACCCGCGGATCGCAAGATGCGTCCGCATCGTTTCTTTCTTGAATTTCATCAGTTACCTTTTCAGTATACCATAAAATCCAAGCGGAAGAAAGTGCTTTTTGCGGTTTTTCACAAAATCAGCGGATTGCATAATCCGATTGTCCTTCTTTTGTGCGTTTTGTCAGATTGCCCGCAATTTCTGTGCAATGGCGAGAAAATCCGCAAGCATGGCTTCCCGTTTGGAGGAATCCCGAAGCAAGGCGGATGGATGGTAGACCGCGCACATTTCAAAGGAACCTTTTTTGACAAAAGTGCCGTGTTCCCGCGTGATGGCAAACTGTTCGTGGATCAGACGATTTGCCGCGATTCTTCCCAGACATACCAAGAGCTTTGGACGGATGCACCGCACCTGTTCCCGCAAAAATCCAAGACAGGCGTTTTCTTCTTCCGGAAGCGGATCCCGGTTGTGCGGCGGACGACATTTCAGAATGTTCGCAATATAAACCTCCTCCCGCGCAATACCGACGGCTTCCAAATATAGATCCAGCAGTTGTCCGGCTTTTCCGACAAACGGAATGCCGGACAGATCCTCCTGTTCGCCCGGCGCTTCCCCGACAAACATCAATTTTGCCTCCGGATTGCCGCAACCAAAGACCAGATGCGTGCGGCTTTTGCCCAGCGGGCAGCGCTGACAGCCGGCACAGCTTTCTTCTACTTCTTTCAGTGTATGGCAGACGTTTTTTTCCTCCATGCAGATGCGTCCTTTCTGTAAAACTTCCTGAATATTGCGGATCACACGGATCTTTATGCGAGTTTTGCGAAGATTTCCACTGCATTTTCCCCGCAAAGACGGGTGCAGTGTTCATGAATGTAAGCAAGAACCGGAACGCCGGATTTCGGCTCTCCGTATTCGGATAAAATGGCTTCCGCATCGTTTTTTCCGTCGAGCAACAGAAAATAGCGGGTACGTTCGTCATCCTCATAGGCGCTGCTTTGTGCGTTGTAGCCGTTTTGCTGTAAATGCGCACAGGCGCAAAGCATGCGCTGTAAGGTGGGGAATGCGTAGACGCAAGGGGTAGGCTCCTTTGCAAGTGCCGGTGGGGGTGTATTTTCCGACAGCTCTCCGAGCTTTGTGACATAGAGTTCGCACCCTCCGCCCCGTACCGGATATACCTGTACAAAGATCCGGTCATGCTGGGCGTCAAATCCGGTTTGTTGCCGCGCTTCCTCTAAGAGCGCGCGGAACGCGCCGCGCGTGGATTCTTTTCCGTAATCCATGGTATCGCAGGAAATGGCGTAGGTGTGCATATCCTCCGCAGACATTGTGACTTTCAGCTTGCTATGGTTAATCAAGATCAGTTCCATCCATCTTCACCTCATTTGGACTTGGCTGTACGCATAGGGATCCTGTGTGCCTCCTGTCTTTAGGAGAGCGGATTTTCCGATACAGCCGTTTATTCCATTATAAGCGGAAGAAACGAAAAAGGGAACTGCAAAAATTACGGAAGCGGCGGGAGCATTTCACAAAAAGCACCGTTTGGCGGGGATTTTTGTATGGGTTTCCGGTGATTCCCGCGTAGGACTACCGCGCATGGGCGCATAAAACGTCCGCGATCGCTTTGCCGAGCAGAGAAGGAAGAAACGCCGCATAGCCGGTTTCTTTCACTAATTTGTCTGCCGCCGCGCCGTGTAGCCAGACGCCAAGCTTTGCAGCGTCAGTCGGTGCGATCCCCTGTGCGCAGAATCCGGCGATCATGCCGGCAAGTACATCTCCGCTCCCGCCTTTGGCAAGTCCGGCATTTCCCGTGGAATTGCGGACGATTGTGCCGTCCGGCGCGGCAATGACGGTGTGCGGACCTTTGAGTACCAATACGCACGGATGTGTTGCGACAAAATCCGTGGCGATGCGTACCGGATCCCGCGCGATCTGTTCCACCGATTGCCCGCATAGCCGCGCCATTTCTCCAAAATGCGGCGTGAGAATCAACGGCGCTTTCCGGATGTGCCAAAGTGCGGGGGACTGCGCAAGGAAAAACAGCGCATCGGCATCTAAAACCACCGGCTTTTGCGGATTTTCCCACAGAAGCCGTTCCAAAACACGCCGCATCCCTTCCCCGCGTCCGCATCCGCATCCGATGAGAAGCGCGGAAGCGCGCCTTGCGGCGTCAGACAGTGCGTGCCATTGTTGCCTTTTGGGAAAAATCCCTCCGGATTTTGCATGGAGCGGCAGATAGATCGGTTCCCAAAGATGCGCCGCCACTGCCGTACAGCAGGCTTCTACGCTGGCAAGCTGTACGATTCCGCATCCGACGCGAAGCGCGCCCATGGTTGCCAGGACTGCCGCTCCGCGATAATGCTCACAGCCGAGCACGCCGCATAAGGTGCCGAAGTCTCCTTTGTGCGCATCCGGTTTTCGCGCGGGAAGCAGTGCAAACGCCTGTTCTTCGGTGAAAAATTCCTCATTCATGTCCGGATTCCTCCTGTACGCTTTCCTTGGAGAGCGGAAGATTTTGTTTTTGCGTTTTCCGTTTTTCCCGTAGGGAAAGGAAAAAGGTCTGTAAAAGCGCGCGGCTTTCCGCTTCACAAACGCCCGAAAGAATTTCGGGCTTGTGATTGAGCGGAAAATCGTTTAGATTCAGTACACTGCCAAATGCCCCTGCTTTCTCATCCGCCGCACCGTAGATCACCCGTTTGATGCGGGCATTGACGATTGCGCCGGCGCACATCGGACACGGTTCCAATGTGACATACAGATCGCATTTGTGGAGACGCCAACCGCCTAAAGTTTTGCAGGCGGCACGAATGGCATCCAGCTCCGCGTGGCAAAGCGCACATTTTTCACTTTCCCGCAAATTGCAAGCGGCGGAAATCACTTGTCCCTCACAGACTATGACCGCGCCGACCGGCACTTCGCCTGCCTGCGCGGCGCGGCTTGCCTGTTCCAAAGCCAGTTTCATATAAGATTCTTCTGTACCGGGTATCGGTTCCATACATTTCCTCCGTGTTTTTTTATGGAATTGCAAATAAGAAAATCTCTACGCAAAGCAGAGCGGCAAGTCCCCATCCCGCCCGTGAGAAAAGCGCGTCGCGCAACGCGACCGGCGGAAGCTCCGCCTCCATTCCGGATGCGGACGCTTGGGGGGCAGTTCTGTCGTCCTTGAAAATGGCGGGATGCGTTTTGGACGCGCGCCGGACATGCAAGATGCCGCATATGCCAAGACAGACGCCGCATGCTGTCATGCCCCACCATACGCCCGCCGGACAAAACGTCAATCCGTAAGAAATGGCATTTACCACGGCATGCAGTATGATGCACAGCCAAAGAGAATCTGTCATTGCGCAAATGCCCAGTACGATTCCCGCGCACAGCGCGCCGGGCATGGCGGGCGGATGATGGATGAGCATGAACAGAATCGCGCAGAATCCAATGGTACACCGGCTGCCACAAGGCAGACAGAAGGAAAAGAATACCCGACGGAACAGCCATTCCTCTAAGAACGCGGGAGCGAGGATCAGACAGATTCCATCCGAGAACAAATTTTGTAGAGAAAAGACGGCGGGTTCTGCCGTCAGTGCTTTTCCGCAAAGCGCGGCGAAGCCGTACCCCAGTGCCCGGACGAGCGCGTTTGCGGCGCAGAAACCACCGCATAAAAGGCAAAACAACGTGATGCGGGATGGACGGGGAAAGTTGGGAAAAAGATCGACGGATAAGTGGAGCCCCGCCTCCCGTCGGCGCAAATACAGACAGAGGGGGATGACGGCAAGAAGTTTGCAAAGCAGATAGACCGGTTCTCCCGTAAGGGAGGGAAACAAGCGCGTAAAGCCGGAATACAGCCCTTTTTCACAGAGCCGATAGCAAAGCAGCGCCGCTGTCGCATGGAACAGCCGCTCTTGTTGCAACGGAAGCATTCCGCACTCCCCCCTTTCAATTTTGAGAACTTTTTTGGAAATCAGATATCAAAACGATCTACTTGCTCCTATTTTACCACGATTACGGAAAAAAAGCAAGAAATTCGGGGAGAAAAAACCGCAGATTCCGGAATTTACATTTGCAATACGCCGCAAAATATGCTATGCTGAATTTCCAGAGAAATATGGAATACAGCAAAGAAAGGAAGATGGATATGAAACACTCTGCCGGTGCATCCGGCAAATTTCTGACATTGCTTTGTATGACAGCCTGTGCGGCGTGCCTGTGTGCCTGCCACACACAGCCTCCGCCGCAAACGGAGCCGACGACACAGCCGATTCTGATGGAATCCGATCCACCAAAGGAGGAACTTGCGGGAGGAAGAATCGGAACCGCGCTTTCCGCGGTAAAACCGGACATTGATACGGCACTCTCCGAAGAAAAGCCGGATACGGTTCTCAGTGTACGTACGGTCTGCACCGAGACTGTCACGCAGACGCTTGGGTATGAAACGGTGCGCGTCGCGTGCGCAACCCTTGCCGAAGGAACGCAGACCGTTGCGACAGCGGGACAAAACGGCAGTATCACACGCACTTATACGACGGTTTACATAGACGGGATACCGGTTTCCAGACAAATGACCGGTTATACCCGTACCGAGCCGTGTGCGGAGGTGATTCTGTATGGCACGGCGTCCACAACGCCGCGCGGGATCTTTGACGCACCGCTTGCGGGTACCTTGCGGATCACTTCCAAATTCGGTTGGCGATATGTACAGGGAAAGCAGAACTATCATTACGGGATCGATCTTGCGGCTTCCGTCGGTACGCCGGTTTATGCCGCCGACGCGGGGCGCGTTGTGTTTGCGGGTACGCTTTCCGGTGCCTCCGCAAGCTATGGAAATTTGATTATTCTCGCGCATGGCGCGGACTATCGCACTTATTATGCGCATCTGAGTCAGATCTTGGTACAGACCGGAGACGCGGTGTATGCGGGGCAACTGATCGCCAAAAGCGGCGCGACGGGCAATGTGACCGGACCGCATCTGCATTTTGAGATCCGGTACCGCGGCGCTTTGCGCGATCCGGAAGATTATCTTCCGTAATTCCGGAATGCCATAGGTAATTCGCAGAGAAACTTCCGTTTTTCCTCTTGCAAAAAGCGCGACTTTGTGGTACAATGCAAAAGAAAAAGGAACCGCAAAGGAGAGAAGAATATGAAGTCGGAAAAATGGATGATTGCCTCGGATATTCACGGTTCAGCGTATTACTGCCGGAAATTGTGCGATGCTTTTGAAAAAGAACAGGCGGAAAAACTGCTCTTGTTAGGAGATTTACTGTATCACGGTCCGCGCAACGATCTGCCGCGCGATTACGCGCCGAAAGAAGTTTTTGCCATGCTCAACGGCATGGCGGACCGGATTGTAGCGGTGCGCGGAAACTGTGACAGTGAAGTGGATCAGATGGTGCTGAAATTCCCGATGATGGCGGATTATGCACTGATTGAAACGCAGGGACTGCGGATCTTTGCCACGCACGGGCATCTGTACCATCCCGAACAGCCGCCGCTTCTGCACAAGGGCGATTATCTGCTGTGCGGACATACGCATGTTGCCGCGTGTGATGCGTATCCCCATTTCACCTATCTCAATCCGGGCTCTGTGTCGATCCCGAAGGACGGCATTTCCGGATATATGACTTTGCAAAACGGCACGTTTTCCTTTTGGAATCTGGAAACCGGAGAAAAAGTCCGTTAAGACGAAATGCCGAAACGAATACCGCGGTTTTGCCCGTCCGGACAAAACCGCGGTATTTATGATTTCAGAAGATTTCCCGCGCGGCGGTAAGTCCGCGCCGATTGCAAAGAACCAGCAGATTGTAAGCAAAGCGCGTGTGGGAGATCAGACGGAACAACCTTGCAAGCCGGTCGATCAGCGTCTGACGTTCATCCGCAGGCGAGAAATTTGCATATAGCACAAAGCGGATCAGCGCGTCGGTGACGCAAAAGGCAAGATACGCGTCTTTGCGCGGCATTTCGTCCTCCGGATCCGGAAACTGGATCTCAAACAGATAATTTGCGAGTACACGACCGAAAAACGATTCAAAGTCCGGATAATGCGCGGCAAAAGCCGCGCGTTTTTCTGCAAGATCCGCCAGCATTTTTTGCAGTTGCGTAGGAGATTGTATTGCCGGATCGGTCTGCATTCCGACTGCGGCAAGCGCGGTTTCAAACAGCGCGGCGGCGCTGGGACTGTGTGTGGAAAAATGTGTTGCCGCCTCATAGAAATAGGGAAGCTGTTGTGCGATTTTCCCGTCGGTGGAAGCGGGAAGCGACAAAAGCGAGGCAAGTGCGGCACGCTTTTCCGCGTCGTTTGGGGAGGCGTTTGCAACGATGCGGATGCATGCGGCGCGCAGGAGTACCTTTTCCCGTTCCGATGCGTTTGCGTAACTTTGCGGAAGTTGTAATTCCATGGCGTCGGGCTTTTCCCAAAGCAGTTCCAAAACGGCTTCGCAGCTGTTCATGGCGCACGTTTCCAGAATGCCGCCGTTTTCTTCCGCACGGCGTGGAAACAGTCGGCAGATTTCAGGGAGCGCCGCCTCTCCCAATTCCGCTTGCAGCGCACACAGTCCGTCCGCACGGTGCAGGACGCAATCGCCGTCGGCATTTTTTCGCAAAAACGCGGTTTCGTCCAAAATTCCCACAGCGTCTGCAAGCTGTGCGCGAAGCGCCGGAGAAGGATGCATCGCAGCGCAATGCGCGAGTTCCTCCGGTGATACCGATACCTGCCAATCGGCACAGCAACTGTGACGGCAGGCGCCGCATTTACAGGAAAAGAACGGATAATAAGCGGGATAAAATGCAGGGGTATCGGATTCCATAGCCGCGCAACCTCTTTTCAAAACGATTTGCCGGATATAGAACCCGTTTTCCGGCAGAAAATAAAAGAAAATGGATATAATTATCAAAAAATGGAAAATAGAACGGTATTATTGTAGCATATTTTGCGGAATTTTGCAAGAGGTTTTCGACAGTTTTTGCGAAAATTCAGGGGAAACTTTTGCAATGACATTGACTTTTTGTAAAAAGTGTGCTATGATAATCTTGTTTTTGAAACGAGATTGATTTGGAAAGAAGGCACTTGGATACCATGAAAACCTATCATATGATAATAGCGGGACTGGAGCGGGATTTGCCGCTTTGCCCGTTGAATGAAAAGCTGGACATCGGTGCGTTTGTTATTTTCGGCGATCAGGAACTGACGGTTGCCTGCGCGCGGGAGCTTTTGAAGCGTGCGCCGGAATATGATTACCTGATTACCGCGGAAGCCAAAGGCATTCCGTTGGTGCATGAAATGGCGCGGCAGCACGGAGACAAAAAGTATCTGTTGGCAAGAAAAGCACCGAAACTGTATATGACCGGTTTGTTTGAGGTGAAAGTGCATTCCATCACGACCGCGCGGGAGCAGAGCTTATTTTTGGATACCGCCGACGCGGCATTGATGAAAGGAAAGCGGATCCTGATTGTGGATGATGTCATATCCACCGGCGAATCTCTTCATGCATTGGAAACTTTGGTAAAGGAAGCGGGCGGCGAGATTGTCGGCAGAATGGCGATTCTTGCGGAAGGAGACGCACAGAACCGCAAGGATTTGACGTATCTTGAAAAATTGCCCTTGTTCGATAAAGCAGGAAACCCGATTGCCTAAAGGCATCCGGACGCAGTTTATTTTACCTTGTCCTATAACGAGGGATGCTTTCCCGATGAAAGGGTAGCAAAAGCCCAAGATTCTTTTAGAATCTTGGGCTTTTTTCTTCCATCCTGCCGGAAAGCCGCAATCGAAACCAAAATGCGAAAAAATCGCTCTTGTCAAGAGATAAATGCGAATTTTATTTGTTAATATTTTGTGAACTGGCTAAAATCGCTTGAATTTCTTTGTCAAAGAAGTATTGTGATGTGTAATAGTTAAAAATTCCGCGCGGGTAATTGTTTAGCCATGCAGTAATTTCCTCCACTTTGTCGTCGGTCATGTCGTCAAAGTCTGTTCCTTTCGGTATAAAACGGCGAATCATGCGGTTTTGCTTTTCGTTGCTTCCTCTCTCATAGGAGGAATACGGATGGCAAAAATAAAGTTTTGTCCGCGCCCCCTCTCGTAAGCAGGATCGTGTCATGCCTGCTTCGTCATAGAATTCCGACCCGTTATCGACCGTTATTGACTTGAAAATCAGCGGGAACAAGTCGCCGTATTTCCGTTCCAGCATATCCAATGCCCGGACGACGCTTGCCATAGTGCCGTCCGGTATTTTAATTTGTATTTCTTGCCGTGTTTTCCGCTCCGTCAGCACAAGCATATTGTTTTTACTCTTTTTCTTTTTGCCTTTTACGGTGTCCATTTCCCAAAAGCCAAAGGTTTCCCGTGTATCTACTTCTGGAGGGCGATTCTCGATACTTTCGCCGCGCGGTGGGCGTTTAACTTTTGTTTTTCTGTACTTCCGCTTTTTCCGGCATTTGTCCGGCAAATTTTTGTTTGTCAGGTGCAGAAAAATCCCTTTGTCTATGTAACTGTATAAAGTGGGAGTACTGATTGTAACCGTGAATTCCATGTTGTCCCGCCTAATTTCTCCGAGGACAGCGGCAGGCGAATATTTATCGTGTATGATCTTCTTTTCGATATGCTCCGCCAACTTGCGGTCATTGCCGATTTTCAGTGCCGGCCCTTTTGCACGCAGATTCTGTTGATATTTTTCCTCCGCAATATCCGGGCTGTATCTCCATTCCCGCGTCCAGTCCGAATTCAGATGTTCATATTGTCCGCGCTTTACTTCTCTGTAAATCGTGCTGATATGTACACCGATTTTGACGGCAATTTCTTTTGCCGTCAGACCGCACCGCAAAAAGGCTTCTATTCTCAATCGGTCGGTTTTTGTCAATTGTTTGAATCTGCGCATGATTCCCTCCGCAAAAGAAAAGCCCGCTTCCTACAAAGAAACGGGCTTGAATTTAGCTGTTCAAAAAATCTTCGATCGCTTTTTTTATGATTTGCGCCTGCGGTACTCCTTCGGCGGCGCACTTTTCTTTGAATGCTGCGGCAAGTTCTTTCGGTACATAAGCAGTAATGGCCCCGTATGTTTTTTTGTTATACCGCGCTTTTACCGCCGCAGAAGTCCTCGTTTTCCTTTTCTCCGTTTCCATTTTGTAATCCTTAAAACATATCTTCTTTTTGAATGTATTTCTTTAATTCTTCGATCGTGGCGCAAATGTCTTTTGACACCTGAAAATCTACCGTCAGCGAACCGGATTTCAAAACAACCGACCAATGCCTTCTTCGTTCTGCTACTTCATACTGTTTGCCGCTCTTTTCAACAATCATTTTTCCCTCCATTCTGCGGAAATATGCCGTCCGCTCGGCTATTTTTGACTGCCCGCTTGACTTCTGCAAGCAAATGTGATATAATGGTCTTACGGGAGGGGCTTTCGCCCCGTCCCTGCCATTGAAAGCGTTACTTGCTTTCGGTGGTTGCCTTGTTTGGTTTTGGTTTCTTAATGGTTAATGTAATTTTGATACTTTCGACGGAATCATTGCATTCAACCACTTTTGCCACTTCCTGCAAGGCTTTTTCTATTTCGCCAATCGGCGCTTTCGTCTCTCTCATTTCCTCACCCCCTTTCTGTATATATTATAACATACTATTGATAGTATGTCAAGAGGTTTTGCAAAAATAATTTTGATTTTTTCAAAAAAATTCCGCCGGAAGTGTCCGGCGGTTTTGCTTTTATGGTTCTATCCCCAAGAGCCACGCAGGGGAAACTTTCAGACATTTTGCAAGTATCAACAATTCATAGTCGGCAACAAAGCGCGTTCCGATTTCAATTCGGCTCACGCTGTCACGTTCCATGATGATTCCTGCAACTTGTAGCTGTGCCGCCAAGTCGGATTGCGTCATCCGTAACCGTTGCCGTGCTTCATGCACGCGGTCGCCGCAAATATTCTTCTTGCCGTTCCAGTCGTAAATTTTCATTTTTCTATGTATTCCTCCGTCGGATTTTGGAAATTTTGTGTTAAAGTTCGGAATCACTCTTGACTTTAACACACTTTCGGTCTATAATTGTGTTAATGATAAGAAATGCGAATAAGCTACAGAATTGTTTTCAATTTCGGGGGTATTATGAAAAAGAAAAGCAAAAAATTTATTATCGGTCTGATTCTGTGCATAGTCGGTGTAATCGGGCTTTTGGGGCTGTTATCTGATACAAATGACAAAGCCGCACTTGCGTTCGGTAGTGTCGCATTGATTGCCGTCGGCGGTATTCTTCTGTTCCTCGGAAGAAAGCCCGTCGTGGTCGCTGAAAAATCAGCCGATATTCATAAAAAAGCGGAAGCGGCAAAGCAAAACAACGATTATTTCAAATTCCGGCTTGCGGGGGTGACATTCAGCAACGGACGCAAGACACGGCAGGCAATCCTTCGGAAAATCAAGTGGGGCGATGAGCCGTTTGATTTTGTGGAATGGACAATTGAAAAATACGATTATAACGGCGAACCCGCCGTCGGTGTATATGCAAACGGTGAGCAAGTTGGGAATGTTCCGAAAGAACAGCTTGCGTTCGTCCTCGACAATTGGGACAGAATCAGAAGCGTTTACCACACCGATATTTACGGCGGCGGTACAGATGATAACGGTCAGCCGCTGAACTTCGGGTGTGAAGTCACTTTATGCCTGAATAAAGCATGACAAAAACAGCGGAAGCTATACGCCTCCGCTGTTTTTTGTTTATTACGTTTCCGTCCCGGTATCGTTGCCAGCGTTTCCTCCGTTATGTATGGGGGTTCGCTCTTTCTGTCCCTCTCCGGATTCGGAAAAGCCGGGCAATTCAATTTTCGTGATGTCCTCGCCGCTCTCCGCCGCTTTCATCAACTGTTTGAAAATCTGATTGGTTCCGGTCGCCGCAAGCCCTGACACCGCGCCCGAAATGATCGCCGCTGTAAGCGTTGCAGCGCCGACAAAATCCGGGACAATGTAAAACATGGCAACCGCAAGCACCGCGCCAAGTGCGCATGAGATCAGCGGAAACCACTTGCTTTTGATGTTGGTTGTCTTAATTGCCGAAATCACTACATAGCAGATAACGACAATCACCGGGATAATTGCATAGTTTACCATTTTGTTTGTACCTCTCTTTGTTTTTTATCATAATATCCTGCAGGAATATTATTTCGTTTTTTCATCGGTCGGCAGTGCCATGACCTTTTTGTAAAGTTCCGTCGCAACATCGTTCCCGCCCAATTCGTGATATGCGGCATAACCAATCCGCAACGCTTCTTCCGCATATATCGGGCAATATCCGCGATCAACCCATTTTTCATATTGCCGTATAATCTCCGCACGTAGCAGGCACTGCACACCGTTTTCAACGGCTTTTTCGCGCTTCCGCTCTTTCCTGCGCATGGTGAAAAGGGCGGTGCAGACCGATACCAAAGCGCCGCAGACAAACGGTATCAACCATTGGAGGAAAATTTGAATCATCATTTATTTGTCCTCCGGCGGCGTTGGGAATGTGACATCATACGGGAATCCCGGCTGCTCCGGAAGATCGCGCAGTGCTTTTCGATATTTTGCCCATTCGCCGCTGACCTCTTTTGCAAGTGTTTTCAGAAAGTCCAGCCACGCCGTGAAGCTCGTTCCGCTCGGTGTAGAAAGACCCATGCGGTCAAGGCACATTCTTGCGTCGCTGTCTTTCAAGAGTTTGTCCCGCTTTTCGCGGATCGCCGCCGCAAGGCGGCTTTTTTCGCCGTCCTTTGCCCGCGCCAGCCAAGCGGCAAGATTCTGTTTTACAGCGCTTGCAAGATTTTCACGTGCCGGAACGGTCAGTCTGTATTCGTCGTACAAATAGACTGTTTCTTCCTCTTTTTGTGTTTCCGTGATATTCTCACGCAAAACAATTTCGGCAAGTCCCTGTGCGCATTCTTCCACCGCCAGCACTTCGGGTTTGATGTTGCTTTCTGTCCTCATTTCTGATGATCTCCTTTAACTTTTTGATTTTTACAAGCGGCTTGACGTATTTCTGCCAAAAATTCCGGGAATTGCAGTGCTTCAATGCTCCGATTTTTGACATGAACGAACGCGCCCGGTGCGGCGTGATTCTCTTTGCTTTGGCAAGACGTGCCGCACAGCGACGAATGGAAAGCGCATTCCTCTTTCTCAATATCGTTTTGTTCCGGAAGAACCGGAATCCCAAAGTGTCGATTGCACGCCCTTTGTGGATTTCTTCTTGCTTTCCCGTCTTTGGGTTTACCCGGAATCCCACAATGTGATCGAACCGGAACACTTGCCAGTTGTCTTTGATTTGAAGCCCCATGGAAGCGGCTTTTTCTATAATACAATCAACAATCCGATGAAGTTTCTTCTTGTTGTTGGAAAACATCGTCATGTCATCCACATACCGCACATGACATTTGACCTTTAATTCCTGCTTGATATATGTATCAAGCGGTGTCAGAAGAAAATTGCAAAACCACTGCGAAGTATAGAAGCCGATTGGAAGCCCAACGCCGGGTGCGTCCTTTTCGCTGTAACTGTCGATAATAGAGAAGCAGAACCAAAGGAACAGACTGCCACGGAATTTTCGACGTAACATTTCCTTCAAAACATCGTGCCGTATATGCGGATAGCATTTCCGGATGTCTAACTGCGCCGCATATTTGATTGCACTGCTGCGCCTGTTTCTGCCGATATAGCGTTCCAAGTATTGCTTTCCCTTGTGAACCCCTCGTTTCGGAATTGACCCGCAGGAAAAGCGGTACATCCCGCGCATAAAAACGCTTTCCGCAGACTTGATGACAAGCTGGTGAATGATCTGATCCGGAAAGACCGGAACGCTTGTAATGACGCGAACCTTCCCGTTTTCACACTTGCGGGTAAACGAACCGGAAATGTGTGGAACAAAAGCATTCGGAAAATCACCGTCACGGTATGTCCCGCTTTTGATCGCCTGTTCCTTTTCCTCGGTTTCGCAGACAATCGTATGAATCAAATCCGTGTAGCGGTCAATATTGGCAAGAATTTTCTGCGCCTGACGGTATTTCTTCGTCGGTCGTCCGTTTCGCTTCTTTTTGCTTTTACATACTTTTTCGATTGCAAGGCGTATTTTAACCTTGTCTTTCATATTACGGTCTATATGAAAAGATTTCATTTTTACAGTTCCTTTCTTATAGTTTCGGGGTCGTTGGGCGACGAACGCTTACTAAACCCCGCCGTAGCAACAATTTTTGCCAAGCGGCAAGGAATATAATGTGCAAAGGTTTTCCCGTTTTGGTTGTGTTGCTATAAGAATGGCGCGCACGATAGTTCACACTCGTGTTCGAAGGGGCGTTGTTGCAGTTCCAGTAGCACGGGCCAGCGTTCGACCCGTTGTTCCAGTTGCCGCCGACACGCGCCGCGCACGGCACATTATATCCCTATGCAATGGGGGCTGACCGCCCCCAAACCCCCGTTAATTCCGGTGGTAAGAAAGGCGCGCACGACAGCTCACACCCGCGGTCGAAGGGGCGGCGTAGCAGCTCCAGTAGCACGGGCCAGCGTACGACCCGTTGCCCCAGCCGCCGACACGCGCCGCGCACGTCGCATAGCGTGGAAAATAGTAATAGTCGCTGTAATACGTGGTAGAGCCGGCCCCGGTTTCGCAGGGCAGGCGCGCCCACGGAAAACGACTGTCAATTCCAAGTCTTTTTACATATCCGTCTGCGGTCGGCAGTTTGAAGTTCATCGGCACATAATCTTCCGTGATTGTACCGTTTGCGTATTTTGTTGCGTCAGGCAGATACTGCGGTGTGTAGGTGTAGGGGCTTTCTTCCGTCCCCGCTCCCTCTCGTTTCAAAAGAATATCCGAAATCCATTCAAAGGAATTTCCATATGGCGTTTCTTTCCCACGGTACACGCAATTATATTTGCCGCTTGTATTTGATACGGGTGAACCGCTTGAAGCAATGACGGACGCACAAGAACCGTTTTTCCATGCCAGTGTGAAAATGATATTGCCGACGGCAATATTGACCGCCGCACCGTCAAAAGAAATTGCTTTGTTCGCGTCGTCGTATGTCTCGATTGCCGTTACAATGCGGTTATTGGCAATCGCAGTCGAACCAAGCGAAGCACCGATACCGATTGTCTGACCGACAACATATTTTGCGGCAACGGCATTTGAAACAATAATGCGGTTTACGCCCGTTTCCGCCACGGTCGCCGTGTCACCGTCAGTGTACGGCATACCCGTTGCGCCTACCATTACGCTTTGCAAATTGCGTGTAGCAAATTCCACCCACATATACAGGCATTCCGTGTATTGCTCGGCGGCGGTTGTTGTCGTGTAGTTTGCGCCCGCCTTCCTTGCGTCCGTCATTGCCGAATTCAACGAATACAGGCCAGAGAACACACCCGCGCGGGAAGTCGGTTTGTTGTCCACGGTTGCCATCGGAAACGCCGGGGTGTATGCCTTTTGATACGGTGCGTCTTTGTTGCCGTTCTTTTGGAAGATCGGCGCAGGCTCAAAACCCGCAAGTTTGGTCGCAGAAATGACGACTGTTTCATCAGTTCCGCCGTATTCGTGTTTGAAATAAAACAGGGAATGTTCTATCCATACTTCACCGTTTGTTCCGTCCTCGGTGTAACCCGGTTCGCCCTTGTAGGCATTTACAACAAAGTTTCCGTTTGCGTCCCAATAACCGCAACAGCGGCGGCGCGCATTCCACGGGAAGATGTTGTCAAAGTCGTTCTGCGGGGCTTCTGTATCTGTTCCCACGCCTGCCACAAGTCCCACAGCATTATACAAGCGGGAAACGGTTTCGCCCGTGTTTGCCGCTCCGCCGAAGTGTACGCCGTAGCGGGTAATAATGCCTTCTGCCGTCCTGACGATTTCCTCCGCCTGCTCCGCTGCGGCGTTTGCCCGTTCTGCGGCGGTCGTTGCGCTGGTTGCAGCAGTATTGGCGGCACTTGCTTTGCTGTTTGCATTTTGTGCCGCAGTGTTCGCTGTTCCTGCGGCGGTATCGGCGGCGGTTGCTTTATCGCCTGCATTCTGCGCTGCGGTATTTGCCGCATTCGCCGCAGTGTTTGCCGCTGCCGCCTTATCGTTCGCATTTTGTGCGGCGGTGTTGGCAGTTCCTGCCGCTGTGTTTGCGGCAGACGCTTTTTCGTTGGCATTAGCGGCTGCCGTGTTTGCGGCTGTGGTTGCCTGTTCTGCCGCCGTAATGTGGGAAGCGATTTCCTCCTCCACTTCTCCTGTCTTTTCCAGCGCTTCCGTTGCCGCTTCCAACGCCGCCTGTGCAATGCCGCTTGATTTTTTCACGTCGGTAAGTGCATTTTCCAGCGATTGAAATTCGTCTTTGCTTTCGATGTCCGGTGCAAGGGACGCAGGGGACACCTTCAGGATGAATTTCACGGTTGTAAGCGTTCCGCCGTTTGCGCCGTAAAGCGTCAGTTCGCAGCGGCAGTTTCCGACAGCGGCGGTCATCTGTTCGCTGAACATTGCCTTTATTGTTCCGCCGTCCTCGATTGTGCCATCGTTCAGAATGTATGTTCCGTCCGGTTTCTTTGCCCGGAGAACGGCGCTTGCCCCTGATTCAGGGATATACTGCTGATTGTTTGCAATAATTTTGATCCGGGCACCGCGCGCACTGTCGCCTTGCACTGCGGTGATATAGTCAAACAGTCCTTCGCCTGAAAAATCGACGCAGATTTCCTTGATGTACTCCATTGATTATTCCTCCGTTTTTCCGTCGGCGTGTACTTGTTCGCATTCCGCCCGGTACTGTTCGGTAGCGGCTGACAGTTCATTTTTCTTGCCCTCTCGCAGTTGCCTGTGAATCTCCGCAATAATCGGTTCATAGAAACTGCAAGGCAGACTGTGACGCGCCATAATCTCATTGACCGCTTTCACCGTTTCTTTCTCCGCTTCGTCGATTTCCAGCACAAGCGGCTTTTTTGCTTCGTTCATTGCTTCATCCTCCTGTTTCCGTTTTTTCCAGTATTGCAAGGCGGTTTTCCACCTCCCGCAAATGTGCTTTCAGTTTCTGAATTTGCCATGTGTTCAACGACACAAATTCTTCGTAGCGAAGCCCGCACCGCTCTTTGTCTGTCCCTGCGCCATCCACGCAGAACGCCGCAAAATCGCTTGTCGGGACATTTGCCGCTTGCATGGCTTCTTCCACTTCCTGCGCCACAAATCCGCTGTGAAGTCTGCCGGAAGCGCCGTCGTTATACCGATACAATCTTGCCCGCAAACCGTCAAACAACGTGTCGTATTTCTCGTCAATGTCTGCAATGCTGTTCTTTGCATTCCGGTCGGAACTGTTTATCACTGACCCATTGCAATACCACGTCCCGTATAGTTGATTTGAACCGCTTGAAGAACCGATACCGATTGTGTAGTTCCACGAATACACCATATACCGCCCTGCGTCATAATCCATGTAATGCGAAACGGCAAGGTTGGTTTTGGTGTACATCTGCAAAAACGCATATCCTCCGCCTGCTGGCAGTTGCACGGTGTAATTATGGCGAATAAAGAACCCTTGTGAAGAATTCGATTGAAGAAATGTTGCGCTTCCGGTAAATGTTGAACTTCCCGTTACCGTAACACTGGTCGCGTCCAGCTTGATATAGTCCGATCCGCTCCTGTCGGCTGTAATTCCGATATAATGCCCTGTAATGGAACAAAGTTCACCTGTTGCGGAAATCCCGCATGTTCCGTATGCGGTCGTTCCCGAAAGGGTGTATTTATATGTACAGGTCAGCGCCGCTGACATAAGCCCGGAAGAATCCGACACTGAGCAGGACGCTCTCATCATGCTACTGTTTTTGTCAACGATCCGCATATTATACTGCGCCAATGATGTATTGCCCGAACCGACAAAATTTATAGAACCCTCCGCCTGCATGGATTTGTCGTTGTTGCAAATCGTGTCTGCCGTCAATGTCCCTTTGATCGTGCAGGTTTCATCAATTGTGCAGTTGCTGAAACTTCCGCTGTTTGCCGTGATCGTTCCTTCGATCTTTGCCGCCGAAGCGTACAAAGAACCATCATCCAGTACAACAAATTTCCCGTTTATCCGGTCGCCGTTCCCGGCATAAAAGCGGACGGGTGATGTGCCTGTTGTGACAAGCGAATTTTTGGTGTGCTCATTGCTTGCATTGATTCCGACAGAACCTTTGTATATTTCCGTGCTTGAGATTATCCAGCCACCGATCGTTCCGCTCGTGGAGGTAATGCGCCCCGTGATGTTCAATCCGCTTGAAGTTACTTTCATAACCTCGGTATTGTTGGATGTCAGAACAAAACCGGATGTGGTCAGCGACCACGCGAACGACGAAGCCGCGCCGCCTGTCGTACTGACTTTCGCGGCAATTTCCGTTGCGTTTGCTGTAATGCGGGATGACAGCGCACCCTCTGCGTCGG
>DLLB01000065.1:20692-37060 GCA_002477905.1 Clostridiales bacterium UBA7573
CGGCGGTGATTTCCGTTGCGTTGGCGGTAATGCGGGATGACAGCGCACCCTCTGCGTCGGTCGCACGGCTTACCTCGGCGGCAATTTCCGTTGCGTTTGCCGTAATGCGGGACGACAGCGCACCTTCCGCGTCAGTCGCGCGGTTTACTTCGGCGGTGATTTCCGTTGCGTTTGCCGTAATGCGGGAAGACAACACGCCTTCTTCCTTTGTGGCGCGTTCCGTTTCCACAGCAACATCACCAAGTACGGCGATTTCACCTGTCCGTATGATGTCTTGCACGTCAAGACGCGCCGTTGCAATTTGTCCGACTGTGATAAAATCAGCAACAATTGCACCGTCCTGTGTGATTGCGGTTTCAAACGGCCCGTTGTAGCCGTTTTTGGAATAGCCAAGACCGCCGCTATTCCAACGCCAAACGCGCTTTGCCGCCGCAATGGTCGGCGCGTCCATAATCAGGATTTCCTGCGGATTCTTTGCAGGGTTCAAAACCACATAGCCGCCGCTTTGCCCGGTGATCGCCTTTGTTGCGTCGTCAATAGCTTTTTTGAAATCGACTTCCACTTTGGCGGATGATTGCTTGATTTCCTGCTTTGTCTGCTCGATTGCCGCCGATGTGTCTTTCACTGTGTCAGCGAAGTTCGCCCGCGCGCTGCCAAGCGTAATTTGCAGATATTTTTCACTCAAAACATCATATTTCGTCTTGATGATTTTTGCCGTGGTGGAAATATTCAGTGCCGGAAATTCCACGGAAACCGTATCGCACAGCCCGCACCGCTCCAAAAGTGCGTATTGTTCGTATTCGGGGCTTTGCCACAGATTTTCAAAGGAAACTGTGATGTTGACCGACGGCACATCAAAGCCGCTTGTTTCTACCCAATTTTGCGCCTTTGCGCGAAGCTGTTCGACCGTGATTTCTGTTGCTCCGTTGAAACTCTCGGAAAAATCTTTGATACAAACCCGCTCCCCGGCGGCTTTTGACGCTTTCTGTGAACACAGGATTTTTTCAGGCAGTGAAACCGTGATTTCTTCCGGTTCGGTCTGTCCGTCCGTCGGCTGCGTGGTGTATTTTGCGTAAGGGTAAACCGCAGTGTACACGCCTGCGACGTTTGCCTCCTGCTTGATGTCGGTAATGTTTTTCCCGTATGCAATTTTGATTCCGGTTTTCCGTCCTCTTGCCTTATGCAATTTTACGGTAAAGTTATCAAATTCAAACTCGCCACCCCAAAGAGACAGGACAGACCCTTCCACGCCGCCCAATGCGGCACGGGCGGATTTGCGGTCAATCGTTGTACTTTTCAGTAATTCAATATCGCTTTGTGCCGTATAACGGTGTGCAATCAAGGTTGCGTTCAGGATTGCATTCATGGCGGCGCGCGCCGTGGCGTTCTCCACAGAAACACTTTCCACGGGATAGCCGCTTAATTCGTAGGATATGTGTTCGGCTCGGTAAGTCACAATGCCGTTTATCGGTTTTGATGAAGCGTATATCCTGAACAACTGTGGATCGGACATTTCGTTCGGTTTCGCCTTGACAATACGGGATTCCTGTATTTCAGCGAACAATTTTCCGTCAACAGGGTATTTGAATTCGCATTCAAATGCGCCGTTTCGTTCCTCCGTAACTGTACATGAAGTCATTTCCGAAAGTGCGCCGATTCCACAGTGCGAAAAATCAGTTTCGTTTGCCGTGTACAAAATCGGAATCATAGTGCGCACCACCTCGGAATAATTTCTATTTTGGCAACGCTTCCTTGAACGCTGACGTTGTTTTCTCCCTCTCCGAATTTCGGAAATTCGGTAAAGTGAGCTTTTTCGTTTTGTAGTAGCGTTCCTTTGTACACTGCCATGATGTCGCTGTCAATTTCAATATATCCGTCAATATCCGTAAAGGGGAACGAAGCGTGATTGACTGTCAGCGTGATATTTCCGCTTCCGGTTATCTTGATGTACGGGGCGCTTTCGGCGTGTTCCGGGTTGAAAACTGCGCCGGCCCCCGCAAGCGTTATCACATGACGACCATCTATGCGGTATTTGTAGGGCTTGCAGTTGAATTTCACCGTTCCTGTCCCAATCTGCCGCAGAATCTCGGTAAAACTCAATTTCCCGTCCAACTGTGCCATACGGTAATAAAGCGGATCGTAGGTGTCTGTCAGTACAGAATACCCGATATTCCCGGCAAGCCACGATCTGATTTCCGTCATCATGGTTTCCAGCGGGAATTCATCCCGCACAACTGCCACTTTGTAACTTCCGGATATATTCTTGTATCTTCCGTTGTCGCGAATCAGGTCGCCGCTTTTTCCGGGAATTCCGATATATGAAATATCCCTTTCAGGGAACGTGAAAACCGGGGGTTCTGTGATAATCAGACCCATATCGTCATAGGAACGGCGACCGCCAAACGAAAACTGATTGATTCCTTCAATGATCACGCAAATACACCCCCGCGCCTTCTGATATAATCCTCCGCAACTTCCATTGCTTCCTCCGTCAGTTCCTGCACGTCTCTGTCGGTTGAATTATAGAAGTTTTGAATAGAAAAGGTAATGCCGCCCAAGTTTACCGGGGACGTACCTTCCTGCGGTGCGCCCCGGCGGGCTTCTATGTCGAACGTGTTCTGTATTCCGGCGGTTACACCGTCCAGATTATCGTTGATTTGCTCCTGCAGGTTCGGCGTTTCCACATCAAAACCGACCGCAATTCCTTTTACAAGATTTTTACCGATCATGTCGCGGAACATCGTGGACGGCGAATGTATGCCGAAGAAATCTTTGATTCTGTCAACCACTCCGCCGAAGAATCCGGATATTTTATCCCACAGCCATTCGCCAGCGTCTGAAATACCGTTCCAAAGCCCTTTTATCAGATTCAAACCACATTCCGCCATCTTGGGAACGAACCCTGAAAAGGATTTTACAATGCCTGCGATAATCTGCGGAACGGCTTTCACAACTTCAACAATGATCGTCGGCAGATTTTCAATCAGGGCAACAAACAGTTGCACGCCCGCAAGAATGATCTTGTCAATGTTTCCGATCAGTGCATTCACAATCCCGTTGATAATCTGCGGAATCGCTGCAACAATCGTTGTGATAATTTGCGGAAGTGCCTGCACCAAAGCCACCAGCAAATCAATTCCGGCCTGAACAATCAAAGGAAGATTGGCAAGCAGTGCGGTTATAATTCCGTTTATGATTTGCGGAATTACGGCAACGATAGTCTGAATAATAGTTGGCAGTGCACTGACAAGTGATGTCAGCAATTGAATTCCGGCATTTATCAGTTGCGGAATTGCCGCAAGAATGGCGTTCAGCAATGCCGAAATGATTGTTGGAACAGCGTTCAGCAGTTGCGGGATTGCGTCAATCAGCCCTTGCGCCAATGCCAAAATCAGCGCAATTCCTGCGGAGATAATCAGCGGTAGGTTGTCCGTTACGGCCTGCACAAGTTCCGGTATCATGTCAACAATTGCCTGTATGATGTCCGGCAACGCTTCCGCAATTCCGGCAATCAGTGCGGCAACAATTTGAAGTCCCGCAGAAATAAACAGCGGCAAGTTCGTTGTGATGAATTTAATAACCGTTTTCAGCAGTTGCATGATGACATTGACAACTTGCTTTGTATTTCCAAGCAAAGAATTCAACACACCCTGCAAAACTTCAAAAACAACAGGTATCAGCCCCGGCAATGCCGCCAATATTGTGTTCTGAACTTCGGTCAACAACTGCCCAAGTGTAGATAGAAGCACCGGGAACATTGATGAAATCGCCTGTATCAGAACATTTACAACCGTTGGCAGGGATGATACAATGCTTTCCACGATCGGTGTAACATTCTGAATCACTGCCCCGAAGCTGTCAACCACATTTTGTGTCAGCACTGTCATGTCGGCGTTGGCGTTGCCAAGCCCGCCGACGAACGATTGCAGGGCGGCTTTCATCAGCCCAAAAGAACCGCTGATTGTTTCGGTGGCTTCCCGTTCAAAGTTTCCGGCATACTGCTGCGTTTGTTCAAAGAAATACGCCATTGCAACTTCGGCTTTTTCGGCATTCGACATATCCTTGAACGCCTTTTCAAAGCCTTTACCTGCGGCGTATGCGTCAAGAGTGGTTGCATTCATGGCAACACCCAAGTTATCCATCATGGTATAATTGCCCTTCGCCGCTCCCGTGACCGCTTCCAATGCGGCGGAGGTTTCAATACCCATAACGGAAGCCATGTCAGCGGCACGTTGCATTGCCTGTGTTGTCAGTTCAAGGCTTCTTTCCTGCGTAACGCCTGACCCCTGAAACAGTGCGCCCATTTTGTTTGCGGTTGCCAAATATTCGCTTTGGGATGTTCCCATTGCTTTATAGGCGTTTTCACCTATGCTTTGCAGTTTTGCGGCGTACTCTCCGAATACAGCCTCCGAACCGCCTAAATTCTGCTCCAATTCGGAATATTGGTCAATGACTGCCTTCCCAAGTGCAACAGTCCCCGTCACTGCCGCCGTGATACCGACAACCGCTACCTTTCCGGCGGCTTTCGCAAGATTCCCGAATTTTTCCCAACCACTCCCGCCGTCTTTTGCGTCCTCTCCGGATTGCTTTGCCTGTTTGCCCGCTTTTTCGGAATCGTCGCCTGCACCTTTTGCGTCTTTGCCGCTTTCCTTGCATTGATCGCCGAAATTTTCAACTGCCGATTCTGCTTTTTTGACCTCTGCTTCGGCGTATGTAACACGGGTTTGAAATGCCTTGTATTCGGCTTCGCCCATATCTCCGGATTTGAACTGCGCTTCAACTTGCGCTTGCGCCTGCCGCAGAATATCCAATTTCTTTTTTGCGTTTTCTGCGGCTTCGGCAAGCAGTTTTTGCTTTTGCGCAATCGCTTCGGTATTGGCGGGATCAAATTTCAGAAGTTCATTCACGGCCCGTAATTGCGATTGAATGCTTTTGCCTTCCTGACTAACCTCTGCAAGCGCTTTTGACAGCGGCGACACGTCGCCGCCAATCTCAATCGTGATACCCTTGATCGTGCTATTATTCTTCGCCATTTGCCCCCTCCTTTCCAAATCTTTCACGCAGAGCTTTTCTGTCCGGCTCGGTTTGCTCCAAACGCCAGCAGTTTTCCAAATATTCGCGCCCGGCTTCTGTTTTTTGCCGATCGTAAATAAAAGCGTCCCGCAACAGAAGAAAATATGTGTCGATCGGCAGTTCCTCGATTTCAAGGAAGTTCAGCCCGGTATAATCAGATACCAGTTTTTCACCGACCGTCACGGTTGTGTATCGCACCGTACTTTCCCCGTTTGTCGGATAGTACGGTATTTTCAGTTTGGGGCTTTCGTCAGCCCTCCAGCAAACAGCGCATATTCCCGAAGAAGCAGTGCCATGTCCTCGATGTCCATCAGTCCGTCCACGACTTCCGGCGTGAATACTTCCTGCTCCGGATTGTTGGAAAGCACTTCGGCGGCTGTCGTCAGAATCTCGTCGTACATGGTTTCCGGCGTTCCTTCCTCCTTCAGCATACTTTCCAATGCCGCAAGGCGGGTGAACAGCTTCTTTTTCGGTGCGCCGATTTTTACAATCTTCCCGTCAAGCAGTTTGATTTCAAGGAACTTTTTCGGTTTCTTCGTGTAATCAAGCATGGTTCATTCCTCCGCCCGTCATGAATTGCTTGTTTCTTCTTCGTAACGGATCAGCGTCCCGTCGCTGTCGTGCGGCTGCGCTTTGAATTCTGCGTCAACGACGGTTTCTTTGTCCTTTGCAAAGGCAAGGGAGAATCCCGCCTGATTCTTTCCGACGATTGTAACGCGCACATCTCCGTCGGTTGCGTCCTCGTGGACGAAGTGCAGAACATACGATTTCCCGTTGTCATTTGCCCGCCCGCCGATTTTTACGGTACGTTTTCCCGCCGCGTCTGTCACTCTTGCTGTCTGACACAGCTTTGCCAGCGTGTTTCCGTTCCATGTGCAAAGCCCGGATTTCAGCGTGACTTCCTCTTTGGTGATAATGGTTTTCTGCACCAACCCGAAATCATCTTCGGCGGTGTAGAATTCAGGCTTGTATTCCAACGTTGCTCCGCCCTGAATCAGACCAAGCAGTTTTTCTTCGGTTTCGATTGCCGTATTTTCCGGAAGCGTGCCGGAAAATTCGTCAATATAAAGTTTACCGCTCCCAAGTGTCAGGGTTTCGGTTTCCGATCTCTTTGACATTTTCAAATCCTCCGTATTTTTTGATAGATGTCGAATTCCCAAGATACGCACCACATCCGTTCTTCGTCGATGTAATCTTCGTACTTGTCAAATTCAAATTCATTGATTGCGCCCTCGACGCGGGTTTCAAGCGTCGGCGTTTTTTTGTCGGTGTACAGTTCCACGACAATATGCAGTTGCTTGTAAAGGTCTTTCCCGTCCGCACCGCGCCCGCTCTCCCTCTCGGCGTAATACACCAAATAGGGAGGGGGCGGCACGGGTTTTCCCTTGAAAGGTTTGAACTGACGGTAGGCAATCGGAATTCCAACGGCGTTCAGTATTTCTTCTATCTGCTTACTTTCCGCCATTTTTCACAATCCTTTCTACTCGTTCCTCAAAGGCAACCCGTGCCTTTTCTTCGTTTTTCGCAATGTGTGGGTATGCTCTCGATCTCCCGCCGTTGCGGAGGGCGTGTCCGCGTTCAAGCAAATGTTGCAGGCGATAGTGCGGCGATTTTACATACCACAGTTTTTTTCGCTCGTATGTATTTTCGCTGACCGTTTTCACCGCCATTGCCTTTCTGTATTTTCCGGTGCGTTTTGGAGCGTCTGCCCGAATATTGTCAAGCAGTTCCTGCGCCGTGGTGTCAACCGCTTCTTTGACTTCCTCGGCAATTTCTCCTGTGTAAGCGGAAAGTGTATTCGCCAGTTCTGCCGCCAGTTTATCAACACTGATTGCCACCGAAAACACCCGCCTTGCTTGTCAGATACAGTTCTGTTTTTCCGTCGTCGCGGTCGTATGTCCGATAAACATACAAGCGACGTTTCCGACCGTGCAGAAGCAGTTCTGCAAATTCCTGTCCTTCGTATTCCTCATACCGGACGGTCAGTTTGCATTCCGCCTTGAACCCGCTTTGTGCGGCGGCAAAAAATTCTTTTTGCCCGGCGCTCTCCCGTGTAGCAAGAATTTCTGTCCGCTCTTCGGTTTCGTCATCAATGCTTGCAATCAGTGTTACGGTGCAGTCCTCGGACAAATTGTTTCGTACTATGTTCATTCGTCAAAGTACCGTCCTCCCTTGATTTTTGTCAAAAGCATATTATACGAAGCCGTCAGACGTTCACTTTCCGGACTATTCCCGAAATTTGCGTTGATGTAGGTCAGAACTGCTTCTTTTATGATCGGGTCGGCGCAGTCGGTCAAAAATCTGTCCGACACGCCGATCCGTTTCAGGTCTGCAATAGCTACTTCTGCAAGCTGTTCAATATCCCCGTCAAGGATGTTGCTTTGCGTCTTGCGCAGGCGCAGTTTTGCGGCGCTCAACAGTTCCTGCGTAATCATAGCCGCCTCCCGTTACTTTCCGGTCGTGGACGAAGCCGCCGCCTTCTTGACGCGGATAAAGCCGTTATAGGACGCGACATTTCCGCCCGCGAAGATTTCACCTTTGTGCGCAATCTGACCTTCCTTGAACTTGTATTCGGTCGATCTCTGCACTTCCATGTCGGAAAATACGGGCATTTCGTAATGGGAAAGATGACCGTATGCCATGCAGTACGTTCCGGCGGCGGTTGCAGTGGCAGTGACCGCTGCGCACGCAGAATTGATGATGTACGGCACGCCGTCGATATACCCGGTGTTGCCGTTGTTCACGACCTTGTATGCCTTGTCGCCGTTGGTCTTGCGGCACTTCGCAAATGCCTTCAAATCCTGCTTGTTCAGAATCAACACCGCCGCGTCCTCGACGTTTTCATCGCCGCCGTAGTTGTAAATGATGTCGTCAAGGGTGTTTTCGTCGATTTCCGAAATGGAAAGGTCTGTGTTTCTGTCGATGATGTCATCGGCGGCGGAGGTAGGATTGTAGAAAATGCCGTACAGTTTGCCGGCCCCGCCTGCGCCCTTCATGATTTCGATATTCAGCTTCTTGCGCACCGCTACTTCGACGGAATCGCCAATCGCGCGGTCATAATCGGCAGGGGCAAGTTTGGCGATTTCTTCCGGTTCTTCGCAATATGCAGTGATTTTCGTTTTTGTCATCTCCGCATAACCGAACACAGGTTCAGCGGTTGCCGCTGCCGCTCCCTCTGCGGTATAATCGCCCGTGCCGTAGCTTTTGACAAAGCCGCGCTTGTAGCTTTCACCGCCGGGGAGGGGGACAATGCGCACGCGGTCAACAAGGCTTGATGTCGGATTGAAGCCCGGAAGCACATCATTTGCCGTGTGCTGTGTCATCACGGTAGAGGACGAAGTGATGGTGTTTTTCACACCAAAAGAACGCTTTACCTTGCCGCCCGCTTTCAATGCATTGCCGCGCTTCGTTGCGGTGTCCTGCGGGTTCTGTGCGCCCTCTCCGGCGGCCTGCGCCGCTCCCTCTGCCGCGTCGTCTGCAATCTGCTGGAGGCGTGCGCGATCTTCCGCCTCCGCAATCTTTGCTTCAATGTCTCTTGCTTCCGCAAGAAGCACATTCAGCTTTTCCACGTCGCCGGGGGCAATCTCCTTCGCCTGCACCCCGATTTCGCGCAAGCGTGCTTTCAGTTCCTTGATGGTTTTCATTGTGTTATGCTCCTTTCGTAATTGCCTGTAATTCAAGGCGTGTAATTTTTTCCCGCATTTCTGCGGTATTATCTCTTGCCGCCTGCGCGGATTTGATAATCTGATCAGGGATTTTTCCGTATGTCTGCGCTGTTTCTGTGATTTTTGCGGCATACGCTTTTGCTTCTCCGGTTTCAACGGCAAAATATTTAGCCGCTTCTTCGCCGTTCAGCCATGTTTCTTCTGCGACCATTCGTTGGATGTCCTCAATGGTTGCGCCTTCCGCAAGGTGTGCTTTATAGACATTCAAAATGCCTGCTTCCACTGCGTCCAAATCGTCCGCCATTTTGCGGCAATCGTCCGCATTCCCGGTGCATTCAGCCCATGGCTTGTGGATCATCAAAAACGCATTTGACGGCACAATCACGCGGTCGCCCGCAAGTGCGATCACAGACGCAATGGAAGCCGCCATGCCGTCCACGTGAACTGTTTTGAAGCCCTTGTGCCGCGACAGCATATTGTAAATTGCAATTCCAGCAAAAACCGAACCGCCCGCACTGTTGATGTAGATATTCAAATCTTTGCCTTCACACCCTTTGAGAAATTCTCGGATTGCTTCGGGGTATTGGTCGGTATCGTTCCATGCACCCCACCAGTCGGAAACAATGTCGCCGTAAAAGAACAAATCTGCGCTTGTCAGCGTTTCATTCTTTACGGATAAAAACTGTTTCAGGCTATCTTTCGGTACTTTCTTCATTCCTGCGCCCTCCTTTCAAACGGTATTCGATATACTGCGATACACCGCCGACACTTTCCGTCAGTGCAGGCGTGGCTTTATTGCCGGCCCCGTCGTCTCTGCCCGTTTGGTAGGCGGTTTGGTCGTCTGCCTTTACATAATTCAGCGACACTTGACGCACGTCGCCGCCCTCAATCGGCGGTAAATACATCAATTCGCGGTATTCGTTGACTGTAATTGTCCCACGGTCGAACATTGCCTGTCCGATAGCAGAACGTGTTTGCAGCGTGGCGTATTGCAGGCGGTTGGACGTGAAAATAATTTTGTTTCCGTACCCCCGCGCCCTCTCGGAAAACAGTTTGAAGGTGCATTCCAGCGAAAGCTGAATGGCGATCGGTTCAATAACCGCTTCATAGAAGCTGTTCCATTCTGCTTCCGTATAGTTGGAATTCAGAATTTTTTCATTCACGCCATAATAGCGGTAAATATTTTCCCGAAAGAATGTTACTTGCGCCGTCGGAATCGCTTTCGGCTGTTGCGTCAGTTCGCGGAATTCGTATGTGTTGTCCAGCGCAGCAATCCCGCCTTCATTTTCGGCGGAAAAGTACGCCCGTTTGAATTCTTCCGCTTTTTGCTTTAATTCATCATCGTCTGCGAAGTTATTGTATTTCAAGTACCCGCGCAGGGTTGCAGAACTCTGCACCGCTCGGCGTATGCCTTCGTAGGTTGTTTCCAAAAGTTCCGTCGAACAGCGCAATTCAGAATCCGGGGACGTACCCAAGAATCGTTTTTTGTTGTATCGGGATTTCAGGTGAATGACAAACTGATACGGTACGGTGTATTCTTGCCCGTCAAAATCCCACACGAAGCGAAACAGCAAATTTCCCGCGTCGTCCTCAAAAATCCGGTGGTTGCGGACGGTTACGGGCTGTATGCGGGTTACTTCTGTATAGTCCTCGCTGTAGAAAATGACGGCGAATGCGTTTGATGTCCTCACAAGGGTATCTGTCATTTTGTAAAGCCAATCGTAGGTGGACGCTTCTGGACACGGCCGAAGCGTCAGCAACCTTGAAAGCCTGTCGTTTTTGACAGTCATTCCGCTTGCGTCCCGGCGTATAACCTGCGGTGACAGCTTCGCCACATTGGAGGCAATTGCATTTGCCACTGCGCCCACAATATCGTTGTCGTAAAGTGTGCCGCTCGGCATATATTCCGCTCGGCTGAATATGATTTTGACTGTCCGTTTGAACCTTGAAACGAACCTTTGAAACCAGTTCACGGTTTACCCCCTCTTTTCGTTCGCAAGTTGCCGGGCAATCTGCGAATAATACTTTGAACGCACGGTGAAGGCGTCAATGACGGACACAAACCCGTCTATATGCATACGTTGCTCAATCTTTACGGGCTTTTTCCGACCGTCGCCGCTGTTGATCTGAACGGCGACGTTCAGAAGGTGTGATTTCAGTAAATTATTGTTTCCTATCCGCACGCTTCCGTCTTTCAATTTTCCTTCGAATTCATCCAGCAGCGGGGAAAGGTTTGTCCCCTGAAATACATCATCGGTATGAAATCCGGAATTCTGCAAGTCCTGAATCAGATACTGTGCCGAATAGCGGTCATATCCGACATACAGCGGCTTTATTTTGTAAACCTTTAGAAGCATAACAAACCAGTTGTACACATCCCGATAGTTTACAAAATGGTCGCCTGAAACGGTCAGAACGCCTTGCTTTTCAAAGATTCCATACGGTACATTTTCCTCCTCGGTTGCTTGTTCCAGACGGTCACGCGGCATAAAGAATTGTGTGAAGATATAGAACTTTCCGTCCCTCTCAATGACAATAGAAGCCGCTGTCAGGTCTGTTGTGCGGGATAGGTCAATGCCTGCCACGCAATAGCACCCCCGGAAATCATCAAGGGTCAGCGCCGCGCCGCACGCCTGTTCCACGTCTCCGAAGTCAAGCCACGCAACGGAGGAATTCTGCTTGATATTGCAGTATTTGCAAAGGAATTCCGCTTTTTTTGAAAGGGAAAGCCGGGCAATTTTGATTTCTTCGATGTAGAATTCCACAGAAACCGAAACGCCCAAATTCGGGTTTGCTTTCTTGATTTCCTCGATGTCGTCCCATTTTTCCACATCATCAATCATGTAGAGGAACGGCAACAGGCGCATTTCGTCGCTATTTCCTTTCAAAAATGCTGTGGCGCGCTTTACCAGTTCGTCAAATATACCGTCGTTGATATATCCGGCTGTGGAAATGCTCAAAATCAACGGCTGTTTCCGTGCGCCAAGCGCAGATTTCATGACTTCATACTGTTTCAGCCCTTGTTCGCCCGGCCACGCTTCGATTTCATCACACACCGCCAAATGCGGATTGAAACCGTCTGATTTTTTGGAATTGAACGCAAGGCGACGAATACTTGTATTTGTCTGTTCGATGTAAATATCCGAACGCCGCTTTTTTGCCATTTCGTCCAACTCGTCATCAGATTGCACGATTTGATAAAATGCGTCATATACAAGATCAGCTTGTTCCAGCTTCGGGGCAAGGCAGTACACTTTTGCGCCGTATTCGCCGTCAAGATATGTCATGTATGCAATGATTGCCGCCGCAAAAAGCGTCTTTCCGTTTTTGCGGGCTACCATGATAAAGACTTCCCGGAACTGCCGGAAACCGCCTGCGTCCACAATGCCAAAGATAGCGGACACAATCGCTTTTTGCCACAGTTCCAGTTTCAAAAGATCGCTTCGACCTTCCGAATGGTGACAAAAATTTTCAATGAATTTGATTGCTTTATTCGCTTTTTTTGCGTCAAAATACCACTTTTTTTCTTGAAGCCCGGCAATCAAAATCCGGTAAATCGCGTCTATCCACTTGCCGACCGTGACACGCCCCGTCCGGATTGCGTCTGCGTATTCGTAGATATAATTTGCGAACGGCATTTAATCCCGCCCCATCAAATCCTGCAGGCGGCTTTTCTTCGGTTTGGAAGCCGGGGCAATATCTGCAAGCGTCTTTATGGCGGCAGTAAGATTTTTTTGCATGGCAAGAAGTGTTTTTACTTCGTCGGATTGCTTTGTGCCAAATTGGTTTTCGCCGTTCTGATATTCGACCGTATAGCCGTTTTCATTGACCGCCCGTTCCAGTTCCGCAAGCGAAACTGCCATGAATGCGGCGGCGTTGATAAGCGGCAAAACGACCGCAAGTTTGTTCCGGTCAAGATCAGCCAAAGCGCGCTTCAACCGGGCAACTTCTTTCTTGATTTTTTGATCTTTCGACAACTCTTTCTTGCCGTCCATAAAAACACCCCCTTTCTGACTACACACCCCACCCCCTCATGCTACACCCGTTGTGCGTGCGCCCGCAGAGGAAAATTCAAGTCCAATCTCCGGTTTCCTTTTTCGGTGTGTTTTCCGGAAGGGTGGGGGGGATTATGTTCCCGCTCTTGTCAAACGAATACCGCGTCGGCTTGCCCGAATGCTCCTTGTTGTGGCAGTCGATACAAAGCAGTTCAAGATTCCGAAAATCCAAAGTGATATGCGGATCGTGGATGTTCTGCGGTGTAATGTATCGCCTGTGGTGAACAATGTCGCCCGGCGCGCCGCACCGCTCACACAGTCCGCACTTGCTTATGTAGTATGCCTTGCGTGTCCTTTGCCACGCTTCGGAAAGATAGAATGCCTTCGCATAATCTTTCGCCACTGCTCCCACCCCTCGCGTTCCGTAATGTGGCGCGTTAGCCCTATAAAACAACAGAACCGCGAATTGCTTCACGGCTCTGTATATTCTTATCATCGTACAAAGTATAGCATATAAATACGTCGCACTACTGACAACTTACAAAACGGGGCGGTATTTTCTTTCGTCTGCGTCTGATATGCGAAGCCCCCGAACGGCGGCGCACAAAAGCCGGGCATATTTCAGCCATCTGTACGCCGTTCTTTCGTCCGTAGGATAGGTGATTGCAAACCGCCGAACCCTGTTTGATATATCACCGCGACGCAGAGGGGAGGAAGGATTCACAAAATATACTGCTTTCACCGCCGCAATAATATTGCCCTTTTCTCCCTTGTCCAAAAGTGAAAGCGTGCTTTCCACAGCCAGCACGTCAAGGAGCATGGGCGTTTGCCGCTCCACGGCTTTTTCCGCCTGTGCGATCGCCAAGTCAGGCGGGGCAAGCCTGCGCTTTTCCAATTCTTTTTCGTAAGCAATTTCCCGCGCCCGTTCATAGGACGGACAGCCCAAGCGGGCATACAGGCGGAACGCTTCGGTTATGTACACCTTTGTGAAATCCCTTTCCATTTCTCCCTCCGTTCTTATCGGCTGATTTTCCCGTACCGTTCCAGTACTGTCATCAGTTCAAGCAAGAGCCGAACCGCTTCAAGCGAATGAACCCCGTATTTCCCGAACACCGCCAGTATTTCCGCTGTCATTTTGTCATCGGCTTTTCCGCTCCCCACCAGCTTGTTGCTGATTACGGTGTCAAGCAAGGCGTTATAATCAAAATTGCCGTTCATTCGATTTCCTCCGCTTGTGTTTTTTCTTCACCCGTTCCGAAAATTGTTTGCTGCTCCGCCTGCTTTTCCTGCGTCCGCTTATTGAACAGTGCTATTTCGCATTGCTGCGACAATTCTTTCAGCCCGTTCACAAACAGTTCGTTAATTGCGTCATACGGAAGAACAATTGCAAGAAGCATAAATCCCGATTTGACCGCAAAGTAAATTCTGCCGTCCTCTCCGGTTCTTTCGTACACTTCGATATAATCCCGTGTATCTTCCAATGGCGCAAGGTATTTTTCGTCGATGAACAGCACCCCTTGTGAAGTCTTGAACGGAATGATGTTTTTCCCGCCGGCCCCGATCACCATCGTTCCTTTTTCGCACAGTGCTTCGCCTTGCACATAATCGTCATTGCAAATTGTTGACGGCAAGTGCAGTTCATACCGAAATGAAATCTTGTCCTGCTGCTTTTCTGTAATGTCGAATACGCGGTACAGCGTTTCTTCGTCAAATTCCGGAAGATTGTACAGCGGGTACAATGCGCACCCGTCGGAAATCCACTGGACGCTTTCGCCAGCATAAAGGTGAAAAATCCCGCGTTTCTTGCAAAGATCAATTATTTTCTTGATTTTCATAGTTCCTCCTAAAACGGCAAATCGCCGTTGTTTGGTATTTCTTCGTATTCGGCAGAAGGCGTGATTTCGTCGTCGCTTTCCGCTCCGGCTTCTTTTTTCGTGTCCCCGAAAGTCACTTCGTCACAAATGACCTCGTGCGAAACACGCTTTGCGCCGTGCTTATCTTCCCATTTGCGCGCTGTCAGATAGCCCGTTACTTCAATTCGCTGTCCCTTTCGGAAAAAGCGTGAAACGAATTCAGCCTTTTGCCGCCACGCAATGCAGTCAATAAAATCCGTTTTGTCTTTGACGTTCGGGCGGCGTACCGCAACCGAAAAACGGCATACAGAAGTTCCGTCCTGCGTCTGCTTCAATTCCGGGTCGCTTGTTATGCGTCCACTGATTGCAACAACATTCATTCTTCCGCCCTCTCTTTCGCTTCGCATACAGAAAAGCCCATTACAACAAAGCCTTTTTTGCAGAACCGTTCGTCATCCACGATGTAGGTAATGCGGGTAAGAACGGAACGCCCGCTATATCCGGCTCTTGAATCGTCCAATTCATTCAGCGCCAAATAGTCGCCAACCTTGAAGTTCCGGTCATTTTCCCGGATTTCAAATGCCTTTTTGCCGTCGATGATGTCACCGAAATAGGTCGGTTCGGTTTTCAGCGCATGAATTATGCCGTAATTCGGTGTATTTGTCATTTGTCTGTCCCTCTCATTCCAAGATATTTTGTGATTGTGTCCTTTGCATTCTCCCAACCGACGCAGACGTGTGCGGAATAGCCCTGTGCCATCAGATCGGACAGCCATTCGTTCTGTTTGTCGGTGGTTTTGTTCTTCCCGACTTTCAGTTCGATGTACAGCCCATGAAAGCCGCCACGGGCGACAGGCAAGCAGATGTCCGGAACCCCTGCCTTTACGCCTTGCCGTTTCAGGTTTGCCGCTTCAAAACGATTTCGCTTGCCGCCGTTTGGAATGTGGTACATCAGGCGCAGTTCCGGAAATGTTTGTCGTACTGTAAAAGCCCATTGAAACAGCGCCGCTTGTTCCATTGCTTCGTGCTGTACCTCACGGCGGCGAACCGCTCCCGGCGGCTTTGCCTGTGTGTCCGTTCCGGTTTGTAATGCTTTCAGCCATTCGTCAAATTCATTGTCCGTCATCCTGACCCGCTCCCTCTCTGATGTAATCTGCGATATATCCAATCACCCGCAATGCGCAGGGGATAGCAAGAGAATTTCCAAGCTGGCGGTATCGTGTGCCGTCCACGTCCAGTTTGTTATGCCAACCGATCAACTGCTTTTTGGCCGGAATTCTTCTGACCGTTTTCCCTTTGATTTCCTTGTCGGTGATGTATGCGGCTTTGTAAAATTCGTATTCTTCGTCGGTCATGGTTTCAATCTTCCGAAGAACCGTCCAAAAATCCGGATAGCCCTGCAAGCGTTCGCATTCTTTCGGTGTCGGCCGCCGCACGCACCAATACACAAATTCTTCAACCGTCATTTCGTATGCTACACCGTGTCGGTCTGCCGTGTTCAGCGTAAAGCACACATCCTTGTTCACGCCGTTTCCGTTCGGCCCGTTTTGATCTTCACGCCCGAACATTGACCCTTGCAAAGAGTAAGCGACGGCAGACGGCCCCTTTGCAATGAGCGTTTGTGCGACACCGCTTTGCGATATACTGAAATCATAAAGGGCATTTTTTCCCTGATTGAAAGCCGCTCGATCAATGGCATATACCACACACGGAAGTCCGTCTGCGTCTTGATGTTTGGTAAGAAGTGTTTTTGCCTTTTCGCCTGTGACTGTCTGATTGTATG